>CASFRM010000015.1 GCA_949297185.1 uncultured Pseudomonadota bacterium | reverse complement strand
ATGCTTTACTATAACGAGTTTAGACCTCATCAATCTTTGGATAACTCTACCCCTCAAAATTTTGCTCATTTCTGTCTCCGAAATTCTTGACTTGCACAAGAGATGACAGTTCTTGTAATCAGAAAACAGCCGTCAGCTTTAGGCGGACGGCTGTTTTAGTCATTCTTCGGGAGTCAGACCAAAAGAATTTTTTCTTTCATTATTTTTCTGATAAAATCATACATTAATACCGGTTCACAAACCGCTGAATAGTGGTAGTAGACAGAGATGATCAGTTGTGATGTATCGACTATTTCTTCCCATACATCTTTTTCCAATTCAATAAAAAAATAATTGCGGTCATTTTTTATTCTTTTTAGGACATTTTCGGTTGCTTTGTAGAATACTATATGCTGTGAACTACGAAGCTCATCTTCATCCAGTTTATTGCTTTGTTCTTGAACGAGTTTTCTCAGCGATTCATCAAACCAATAGTTATCGGCAATTCTTTTTGAGGTTTCATTCTTATCGAAAATTATAAAGTTTTTTTCGATAATCTTTAGTAAATAACTTCTATCCATAATTGTTTCAGGTTTATTTAAAGAGGGAGTATTCCTTGATACGTCCTGTCCCTCATGGGGTAATTATAAAAATAAATTTCAGTTTAATGCTTAGCATTGATTTTTATAGATTTCAATGTTTTTTTTAATTTTTGTTCATCTGCATTACTTTCAAATAATTGTTTAAATTCATTTTCTTTACAATGATTTCTATACTGATCATGAAAAGAATGGATTTTAAATAAAATATCAAAAAACTCTGACAATGATGCCTTGTATATAATAAAAATTAGTTTAATCTGTATTAATCAAATATACATAATAGTATGGTAATGATTAAATCATTCCGCTTATATTGGTTCAGAAATTTACTGATAATAAATGATTAAAGATCAAAATTAATTAACAAAGCAACTTATAATTCTGACCGGAAAGGATTTTACTAGATAATTTAGGACGAAAAATGAAAAGAATTCTCTTATTGTTAATGTTTATCTTTTTAATTACACCGACTTTGGCGGCCGACAGTCATGTTGTCATTATGAACATCAAAACAGACATTTATCATCATCCTTCCTGTATTTGGGCAAAACGCTGCACCAAAAACTGTATTAAAACAACAAAAGATGATGCTTTATCCCGTGGCGCACGTGCTTGCAAAGTCTGCGGCGGATAAACTCATTATATAATACATATCTTACAAGAAGCAGCAATCGCAAAATAACATACCCATCTTTTATCGGGAAATTCCTAAAAAGACCTAATAATTAAATACTTAAAAAACTTTAAGAATATGGAGCTGATGATACAAAACTTGAAATTATAAAAAAATTCTATAGAGTTATTGTTTCCGAAGCCAATTACAAAGAGAGGAAAATATGAAAGTAAAGATTAAAAGAAAGACGCGTAAAACCGTAAAGCCTTTTGATGTTGGAGCATATGAACTGTTCCACAACGGGCTATATCGGCAAAAAGTTATTCCGAACAAGAAAAAAGCCGCCAAACTCAAACGAAATAAGGTTGATATCCGAGAATATCAACCTTTTTTATAATAGTAATTTTTTATACTGTTCTCAAATACATCTAAATTTTTCTTTTCTTCAATATAATTAAAATATGGATTACCTTTCTTCACTTCTTTTTTACTTTGTTTGTCATCTGTTAAATAATATTTATCACCCTCTTGGATTACCCATGGTTTTCCAACATTCCAGAAAAACATATTAATTTTTTTCATTAAAGGATATGGTATACTTTCATCAATTATTAGGCGAATATCCAAATTATTTAATTCTTCCTCATATTTTTGACGCAATTTATCAGCGTATTCAATAACTTTCTTTATGGTTTTTAATTTATTTTTATTATACAAATCCAAAAAATCATTTTTTGAAAAATCTTCCTGTTCTGAAAAAAATTTATAACGGCAAAGCTTTATTCCCTCTCCAGTAATCCATTCGGCAATGTTTTCAATGTTGCTTTTGATATAATTTTTATTTGATAAAGCATTGGCTATGTATGAAATATTTTTCTTTTCCTTAAAACCATTCATTTTTAACACCTCATACTTTTACTATAAGGTAATACTAACACCGAGTTACGACAAAATATGTCGCACGCTTTAGCGCACAAAATAAAAAATTGAAAAAACAACTTAACCTTTAACGTCACTATGTCAAAAGTTAAAAATATACTACACAGATATTGAATTAAACAAATTTGCTCATTAACTATTTATATTATGCGGTATATTTTCCCATCCGCGAGCCCCTAAAACTCACGTTCTTGGTAACATTTTGCTACGATTTGGACGGGACTGCTAAAAAACAGGAAAAATAAAGAAATGATATTATTTCTATTATAATGGTAAAGTAATGATAAATTCAGTCCCTTTACCAAATTCACTATGGACTCCAATAGTTCCTTTATGCAGATTTACGATTGTTTCGGCTAATGAAAGTCCCAATCCCAAGCCTTTTTGATGACGTGAAGTTTCTGCCCGCCAGAAGCGGTCAAAAATATGCGGCAAATCCTCTTTTTTTATTCCGATACCGTTATCTTTAACACTGATTTGGACTGACGATATTTTCTTTGTAAGCGTTATGATTATTTTCTTATTATCTCTGGTATATTTTATGGCATTATCCAACATAATGCCTAAAAGCTGGCGTATCATAACTTTATCTGCCGTTATTTTGATATTTTTATCCTTTTCATTCAAAATAAAAATTTCTTTGGGATATAAATTAGATAGGGATTCTATAATATTTCCAACAATGTCATTTATGGAAAATTTTTCTTTATGCATCACAACATTTGAATTATCATATCTGGCAATAGATAAAAGACAATCAACCATTTCGCTCATCTGTTGAAGTTCATCTTTGATATCGGCAATTACTTTTTTTCGTTTTTGTGGATTATATTCCAGTAATTCGGCATATGAATATAAAATTGCCAGAGGAGTGCGAAACTCGTGTGCTGCATCGGATACAAACTGCTTTTGTTTTTGATATGCTTTTTCTATATGGCGTAGGGAATGAACCGCAAAAATATTACCGATAAAGAAGGCGAACAGAATTAGCAAAATAAGCGATATTGTAGCAATGCCGATGTAATTTTTGTTATTTTGGCGAACTGGTGTATAGTTTGCCAGCACAAACACGCTTCCTTTTTGATTGTTGCGGTATTTGAAATCTTTTTTGACCAAGATAAAATACCATTTCTTTTTATGAATCTTGATATTTTCGTAATATGATTGACCGGCTATATATTTTTTATTCGTTAGTCTGAGCATTATTTCTTTGGCAACATAATCATCTTTTGGCTCTTCGGCACGTATCAACTTATCATCTACAAACCAATAGGCATAGTTGTGCAGCGTATCAATACTGGAATTTATCTTATGAACTTTGCCAATGTTTTTTACTGTCGGAATAAAGTCTCGTGCTTCTTGGACCTCTTCTTCCAAGTAATCATGGATGCTGCTGTAGATAAAGTTTAGCGAATTATATCTGTATGTCGCATAGCTTACCCCGTAGCAGACAAACAAGATGCACGCAAATAAAAGTGTATATTTAACAATCAGCTTTTTTCTAAGTTGCTCTATCATTGCCCTATTTCCATTTTGTAGCCAATATTTTTAACAAGCTTGATTTGTATTTGCGGAAAAATTTTTAATTTTTTGCGTAAAGTATATATATGCGAATCCAAACTCTCCATATTTGTATCCAATTTATCGCTCCATATTTTTTCAAAAATAGTTGCGCGAGTCAGAATATTATTTAAATTTACAAAAAGCATTTCAAATAAGGCAAATTCTTTTTTACGAAGCTGCAATTCGCAACCATGGCAACAGACAATGTGCAAATCTTTGTTAATTACTATGGCACCACGGCTATATACCTTATCAACAAAAGGCTTACCTTTACGCCGACTGACTGCATTTATCCGAGCGATAAGCTCTTTTATCTTAAATGGCTTAACAATAAAATCATCTGCACCCATATCCAATGCCCGAACGCAATCGTCTACTTCTCCTTTGGCGGTAACAAATATTATTCCGCTTTGAATTTTATATTTCTGACGCAACAGACGGCAAATTTCAATACCGCTTATTTCAGGCAACATCCAGTCCAAAAGAATAACATCATAACCTGCATCCATATTTTCTTTGACAAATGCAACTGCTTCGTTTCCATCTTCTGCCCAATCAACGGCGCAATGCTCATATTCCAAAAGCTCTTTGGTTGTCTGTCCCAGTTTTGCATCATCTTCAACTAACAGTATTTTCATTTTGTCCTCTTTTGTTGCTGTTTTATTTTACAGTCTGAAAAAAATAAAAGTAAACCAATTTATTTTTTTTATTTCAAAAAAATTCAGATTGATTTCAGATTGGCAAGTAAAGTCTGAAGCAGACTTAATTATGCGGAGAAAAAAATGAAGCGTAAATTTTTTATATTATCCATCACTTCAGCCACCATCGTATTGATTTATTTTTCGGAGATATTTGATTTATTTTTTACTGATTTATTTTATCAAAATGGTTTTAATTTAAGAAACAACTTTTTGATTCAAGGAATTGATGCTTATATGGAATATGCCGTCTGCTTGCTATATGCGACCGTTTTGGGATTGTGGATTTTTCCCAGATTGATGTTGCCCTATTTCTTGCAAAACAAATTATCTTTTATTACGAACAAAATATCTGTCGGAACAAATCAGATAATTTACCTTAGTTTGTGTTTCTTTGGCTGGTGTATAACTTTACCCTATTCATTCAAGATATTTTTTCATCGTGCGCGTCCTTATCAGACAAATATTTATGGCGGTGAATGTTCATTTACCGATGCTTTTGAAAAATCAGCTTGCCAAATCGGAGACTCATTTATTTCCGGACATACGTCATTTGCTCTATGGCTATTTGCTCTGGCATTGATTTTACCGTCAAAGTTTCGCGGAGTTTGTACATTTGTTGCATTTTCCATCGTCTCAATCGTAGCTGTCACTCGGGTTATCGGCGGTTATCATTACCTAACTGATGTTTATTTTGCTTTGTTGCTTGTCAGCGGTGGAATTCTGATGACCTACCGGAAAATATTTATGCCGGAAAACATTCTCAATAAATATAAAATCGCAACTTTATAAAAAAAGAGGACAAATATGTTTGAACTTAAGTCAAAATCACTGAAAACCGAACTTTATCGCAAAGCTGTGCACCTTAGTTCATTATGGATGCCTTTATTTATTTTTACAATGCCGCGAAACTGGAGTATTATGCTTTTTTGCAGTTTGCTTATGGCAAATCTTATGATTGAATATGCTGCATATCAGAAAACGGCGGTTATCGGCACATTGTTTCGCCGAATGTTCATCAAAACACTGCGTTACCGTGAAATAAACCGTTCCTGTTTTACGCCAAGCGGTTCAGTTTATATTCTGGCGGCTGCCTTAACGGTTTCGGTTTGTTTTACGCCAAAAGCTGCTGCGACGGCAATGACTATTGTATTGATATCGGACACTTGCGCGGCCTTGTTTGGTAAATTTTTTGGAACTTTCCGGTTTTATAACGGCAAAACCCTGGAAGGAACAACATCTTTTATCCTTAGTGCATACTTGGTTATTCTGTTTTTCTTTCCGTTTGCTTCTCCGTTTCTTATTGCTTTTATAGCATTAGCAAGTGCGGCTACCGAATTTTTTGAAAAGGAAACAGGTATTGATGACAATTTATCTATCCCGCTTGTTGCCGGTTTTATTCTTAATCTGATTGCATAAAAGGATTAACTAATGATTAAAACAAAATTTACTTTACGCTCAACGATTTTTATCGCTATTATCAGCGCTTATTTCGCCTTTGTACTGGATATTAAATTTTGGCAGTTCGCTTTTGAAAAAATAGACATCAACAGCTTTTCGGTATTTTTATTTGCTGTTTCTCTGCCATTTTTCATCTATATTCCATTATTTTGGTTTTTCAGTCTGATTGTTATGCCTCGTATAGGCAAACCTTTGGTTATGCTCTTGCTTGTTTTGTCGGCAGCATCTGATTATGCTCTGCAAAACCTGGGAATTGTTATCAACTCTGATATGATACGTAATTTTGCCGAAACCAATGTTCGCGAAGCTGCTGATTTTCTGACACTTCATTCATTCTTTTATGTCTTGTTGGTTGGAATTGTTCCGGCTGTGCTTGTTTGGCGGACAGATATAAGATTTGCACCTTTAGGAAAAGAGGTACAAAAAAGGTTAAAATATTTTTTAACCGGCTTGTTGACTGTCGGATTGATTGCTTCTGTTTCTTATAAAGAATATGCCTCTTTTGGACGAAATAATAATCAGGTTCGTTATTACATTAACACATTTAATTATATTTATGCTGTAGCTAGATATTATAAACGTAGCGCTGATGCTAAACGTGAATTTATTATTTTAGACAAGAACCCTAAATTGGAACCAAATATTAATAAAAAACCGCGAGTGGTAGTTTTATTGGTTGGAGAAACGGCAAGAGCGCAAAATTTTTCCCTTTATGGCTATGAACGCGAAACGAATCCGCTGCTTTCTAAAAATAAAGAAATTATTGTTTTTAATGATGTCTCATCTTGTGGAACTTCAACTGCAGTATCGTTGCCCTGTATGTTTTCGCATCTAACCAGAAAAGAATTTGATACAACTGATGCTCAATACACACAAAATCTGTTGGATATAGCCAAAGCTGCCGGTTATAATGTTTTTTGGAAAGATAATGATGATGGCTGCAAAAAAGTTTGTAACCGAGTTGGCAAGGTAGATGCCAAAGACGGCAACAAACAACCATATTGTTTTGGAAATTACTGTCACGATGATATTCTGTTGGACGGATTGGAAGAATATTTGCAAGGTATTACCAAAGATACGCTGATTGTCTTACATATGATGGGAAGCCATGGACCAACTTATTACAAACGGTATCCTGATACATTTAAGAAATTTATCCCTGCCTGCGATACGGCCAATTTGCAAGATTGCACCAAGGAGCAGATTGTCAATACATACGATAATACAATTCTTTATTCGGATTATATTATAGAATCGGCTATCAATATTCTTAAAAAGCAGACCTATTTGCAGACAAGCATGCTTTTTGTTTCCGACCATGGCGAATCTCTCGGTGAAAATAATCTTTATTTGCATGGATTGCCGTATGCCATTGCTCCGGATGTGCAGAAAAAGGTACCGATGGTTTTGTGGATGTCTGAAGATACAGAAAAGGCTCTCGGTATTGATGATGTTTGTTTGCAAAAATATGCAAAGAACGGTACTTTTTCTCACGATAACTATTTCCATTCAGTCTTAAAAATGCTCTTTATCAAAACTGTGGCTTATGATGCATCACTTGATGTATTTGCGTTATGCCGTTCAGCACAATAATTTATGGCTAGTATGTGTTAAAAGGATTTAGCATCCGGCAAAAAGCTTGGCCGTCCATTCTCCGCAGAGTCAAAAAAGCTCAAACTCTCCAAAAATGCTAAAAAAGTGCGGAATCTACTCGCCAAAGGCATCTCCAAATCCCAAATCGCTAAAATACTTGGCGTCCAACGCAGCACTTTAAGACAGTTTATTGAAAAAACAACTTAACCTTTAACATCGCCATATCAAAAGTTAAAAATATACTACAAAGCCTCGCTATTGTATTTAAATGAAAAAAACAAACACCAGTCCCGTACGTAACCTGGTGCTTATAGGGGATATAGCCATCTATAAAAAACTAAATCTTGTTCCCTTTTTCTTTTGCCATTTTCATCTGTAAGATGCTCGATTGCTGTGGCGTAGCGGTTTGTGTGTTGGTTTGCGTTTTAACCGATGACTGAACAGTCGTCAATCCGTTTTCTGCCTTTGCTAAAATGATATTAACACCCATTCTCAAATTATGGAAGAAATTGCTTTTTTCTTTCTTGGACATATCAGCGACCTTTTGTGATGATTCTGTCGATAGTGGAACTGTTTGAGATGATGTTGCGGTTTGTAACTGCGACACAACCGTTGTCTGTACTGTTTCTAGTTTAGTCTGTGCTGTTTTTGCTTGCACTTGCACATTGCTTTGCATCTCTATTATTTGTTCTTCCGATTGTACGGTATGACTTGACTTAGTCTTTGTACGCCCGCTTAATCCCGCAATTTTAACTTTATCATCACTATTTAGTGTATTTTTCGGATTTTGTTTTTCTTTCCCAGAAGCTTTCACTACAAAAGTTCCATATTTTTTCTTCAATGGTATAATTTTCGTCACAACATCTCTGAACACATTTTTAATTCGTTCTTTGCGCAAAGTTGAAATTTGCTCTTTACTCAAACCACGAACTTTTAATGCTTTTAAACTATTTTTTTTACCGTACTTGTTCGGAGTATCAATGATTTTTACGTCAGGTGAAAAATTAAATCTACAATGCGAATCAATAATGCATGAGGTCGTAATTTCTTTTGTTTGCTTAGGGATTTTATAAAATTCAACCCTGTCTGTTAATATTTTTTGAGGTAATTTAACTTCAGCACACTCAACAGAATGGTGTACGAAACCGACTTCACATTTTGATAAATCAAGTTTATAATCCGGAGCAAACTTAACGTTTTTATTAATATGAATCCGTCCTGATTGTGGTAAAATAACATTAGCTTGCGATAAATCAACATCGGATAAATTTACTCGTTCGCATTTGGACAAATCCAATGTTGTATTTTTAGGTAATGAACAATTAATCAACGAAACAGATTGACATTCAGATAAATTTAAAACACTGCCTTCAGGAAAATTTGTTGATTGCGCTTCGAAAATCTTGATACCGGACGGTAAATTTATCGGTTTATATAATTTTGTTTCTTGAAAATGAATCTCTTTGCACTCTTGCGGGATATTTATTTCTGCAGCCTGAACTTCATGAAATGATAAACGATTGATTGACATATTCGTCATATCAATCGGCGTTTCATTTTGAACCTTACTAAAAGACAAATTTAGATTCTGAGGTACGTTCTTCAAAGCAGACACTTGAAAATTTTCACTATTACTAATACCAATTGCTTCAATATTTGATGGTAAAATAACATCTAGTGTTTTTCCACTAATACTTATGTTATTTGCCTGATGTTTGGATAAATCTATTTTAAAATTTATATCACTTAATGATAAAGTGTCACCATCTATATCTTTTAACACCTTCAAATACTTATTAAATCTGTAACGTAACTCTGATGGTTCAACGTTTCCATTTATTTCAACTTTATCGACATCTTTCGGAAGAGAAGTAATATTCATTTGTGGTCTATCACTAGCTCCCCAAGCGGCTGTTTTGAAATTTAAATCTCCATTTATAATTAAATGCCCATCTTCACCTTTGGAAGTATTGTTTTTTACCCATTCCGTACCTTTGGTTTTCAGGAGGAATGATTCCATTGTTTCATTTCTTAAATCCCCGTTAAAGTTAAGGTCAAAAACGCCATCCTTAGTTATCGGGAAATTATCTAAAGAAGTCACAACCGTTTGATGATTAAGAATAATCCTCTTCAAAGTTAAATCTTTCATGTCTTTCGGAAATGTGCCGATATTTGTATATTGAAGATTTAATTCTATATTGTCGTGAATCTCTGTATGCCGAATGCCTTCAGAATACAGAACAGATGCTTGAAAATTTAAAGGATGAGTCCCGAGATTACCTTGTATTTTATAAATAAAATCAGCTACCGGTATGTTTTCAATAGACGTCTGATCTTTTATTGTTATGCCTGATTGCCCTATACCTTGAAGAGTTTCAGGAACTTTGTCTATTGTATCGTAAACCAAATCAACAAAAGAAGGAAGTTGCATAAATTTTAATTTTTCCCAGCCTTGCGGCATACCATCACAGGAAAGAGAACTATGAGTTGTTGTTTCACACTCAATAAATCCTTCTTTAGTTTTTCCTGCTCCGATAATGCCTAAAAATCTATCTGCGGATACCGCCCCGGTATTTTTAACATCTACATCAATTAAGGTAATACCCATTGTACACTCTGGTAATTTAGTTGCATCAATCTCAGGAACAGTATATGAGTTTATTCCCCAATGACCATTTATCTTCACATTTGATAAATCTGGTAAATGGTTTAATTTAAGTCCTTCCATATGCAAAGGAGTGCCATCAGACACTGCATCAATATACAGTTTTCCATCTTTTTCTTGAATTTCACTATCATGAATAAAATTACGTAAAAAGTTTTTTGCACTGATATTTTCAAGATAGTGTTGATTATCTGCTTCTAAACCCTGTTTTAACTCAAAATCATAGGTATGTTGTGCATTTTCTGTTTGTTCTCTTTTTTGTGCGTCTTGCCTATCTTTTAAATACCCCACAACTTTGTCATCGGTAGGTTCGTGCAACTTCATAAAATCTTGCCATTCCTGATCTGTGATATTGCCGTTTTCATCTAGTGGTACGGAATATAACTTTGCGTCATTTTCCCCCCGTTTACCGACATAAATATACATTTCTTTCAATTTATTATGATGCGGCAAAACCGGAGATTCATAAATTTCGCCGCTCCATCCATTCCATGGGTTATCCAAGGATAAATTAACTTCATCTTTTGTTTTTGCATCATCCCCTGTTTCCAAACCAACATTGTGATAATATTTCTGTTTATCACCCATACTTTCAAATTTGTAGATAAAACCGTAATATAGGCCGCTTTCCGTTTTTTCATAAACGGCTCCGCCACGGGAAGACATAGTTGTTTCTTTACCGCTGAAACTGGCACAAACAGAAATAGCAGGTGATGAGTGAGCTACTTTACGTGAATTCCATTGTGAAACAGTAGCATAAGGATTTGCGCCTAAAGTTCCACCTCGATAAAGTTCCGCCATTCCGTTTGCATACACATTTTCTATATCCATGGTATTGAAATCAACTATTTTAGAACTTGCATATGCTTCATTTATTTTTCTATCAATAAAACTTTTATAATCTCCACCGTTTCTTTGTTCAATTTCCTTGAATAATTCTTTATCAGGATGGCTTATTTCAAGGTTGATGCCTTGCTCCATACCCACTGCATCATTTTTAATTTTAATAGATGAATTTGCTGTATATAAAATATTTTCTTTTGACTGCGGATTAATATGCCCAACAATTTGATGCCCGGTATTTATAACCGTATCTTCAACAAGAATAACCGCTTTTAATGAATCTTGTGGTGACATAAACGGAAATAAAACACCACTTTCATTAACAACAAACTTATCCGGACGTGCCGCTTGCGGATCTAAAAAGGAAACGGCATCAATACCTTTTGAACGCAACAAGTCAACAACTTTGTCTACGTTTTCGGGATGCATATCTCTATCCCATTGGCTTTTGCCTATACCGATAGCAACCGATACAGGTTCATCCAACCCTTCAAAATAGTTGGACAAAGAATATCTGATAACATCTTGATTTTCGGCTTGTGCAATTGCTATGTCGATATCTTCTTTAGTCAATGCCATAGCTGTAATCCTTTTAGTGTATCCTGAAAAATATACCTAATATTCGCGTTGAATTTGTTGCATCGGTATCTTGCTAAAATCTGGATTCATACGTTGTTTAAATATTTCCACAAATTCTTGTGTCAGTTCTTCTCGTCTTTTTTCTATCACTTCAACACTTTTGTGCTCAGCAAATGTATTTTTCAAAAATGTTGACATTCCGCTGTACGCAAGACGCAATGACCCGTCTTCATTTGTCGAATCATATTCAATTTTCAGCCCACTTTTATGAACAGCTGACTTTTCTCGGATATTTACTTGCCAATTATCAATAAAATCATTCAATTCACGAGTCATGGACATTCTCCTAAAAACAACAATTATACAATTAATTATGGCACAAACCAACCTTTGTGACCGGTTGTCCAAACGAGAGATGTACGCATAAGCAAAAGAAAACAAGATATTGTTTTTGCTTGATTTTTCATTAAAAAGGGAAGGCGCGAAACTTGCAAAATTAAAATTTGGTTGATTTTATCGTTCTAATAAATTGACCGGTATTTTTAAGAAATTTTAAGGAGAAAACAATGGCTGTTATTGGTTATATTCGGGTGAGCATAGACAAACAAACTTATAAACATCAACGCTTTGAGATTGAAGAATATGCAAAAAATCAGGACCTGAAAATTGATGACTGGATAATAGATATCCCCCGGTTTACCGGGGGATATCTATTCTAACTCCCAAAACGCTTATCGTCCGGAATTTCCATGCATCTCCTTTGTGACCTGTGGCTGCGTTTGCTGTTGCAAACCATTCTTGCCAATTTTTAACCCATGTGCTTTAACGGCATCACAATACTGTTTCATAAATTCTTTCTCGACTTTTCCCAGCTTCGCGCCGCCTTGTTCCCGTTTAGACAAATCTTGATAAACAAAAAAATCATACGCTAATTCTTCCCTGGCCTGCTTTTCTGCTCTAATAACTTGTCGTTGCATATGCCTATCAGAGCCGATGGTTCCGCCGCAACGTATCCTTCCGTCTGAAAGTAAAACGACAGAATTATTTCCTAACTTAATTTGGCTAATATCCGGTCTTAATTCAGCTCTGTTATGAATTATTGGTTTTCCCTCATCATTAAAGCTATATAACACTTTCGGTTGCGTATTCGTTTGATCTGAAACATTGTTGCTAATCGTCCCAATATAAAATCTATTTTCATCGCCTTCCCGAACCCCGTCTTCCAAAACTTTCTCATCTGTTGATTTAACGCGTATGCTGAACATTCGTTGTTCTGTTGCCGGCTTTCCGCCGGAATCACCACCGTTAGAAGCCTGTGCCTGCGCACCGGCAACACCACCTGTCACACTCAGCGCTGTCATTGCAACTTTCAACGCGGTTGAATTTATTTTGCGTTTTAATTTTTTAATTAAATCTTTTTTTTCTTCTTGCGACATGGCTGAATCTCCTCCAAATTAATAAACCATACATTATAAAATTACCATATATGTATTTTTTGTCAATATTTTCATATTCGCTATTTTTTGCAGCAACAAAAACTTAAAAATTTTCTTTTATCTTCCCTGCCCTCGACCATATTGAAAATGAGCCGATCTGGAACTTGTTGCTCTGTGTTGCCTAACCATTTCATCAACCATTTTTTCCGGAACCATACGATAATTGCGCCCTTTCTTACCCCCGTCAATAATAATATTAGCTGCAAGCATATTAGCCGCCTTCCGCAACACTTCTTTATCATCCCTATGTTGCTCATCAACATCCTCTCTCCCAAACATCGCCTGCCCTTCTCGGCCGCAAGCGTCAATATCATCTTTAAGCTCGCGCATATTCTCTCCATTTACAACACAGTCTCTGATGATTGATGTCACCGTCGCACAATCATTTCTGCTATGAGAAGTCATCGGATATCGGTTACATTCAACACTCTCAACATCAGAAGCAACACTATTAAGAGCTTCAGCAATTTTCATTTTTGTATCCGCGTAAGCACCACCACCCAACTGATCAAATATCAGTGCCTTAAATTTCCGTCCGTTTCTTTCCAAAACCAAAGCAATATTATGCCCCGCTTTTCCCCTTTCCTGACAGCCGATAGGAATAAAAACTTTATCAAAATTTGTTCTGCATCTTGGCGAACATATGGCACGCAGCGTGTTTTCCAACACCCGGTCATGTGCCGGTGAAGGAGCCGAAGTTCCGTCTGCATAAACATTAATCGGCGAAACCAGCAAACAAGAGGCATTCTGCCCTGCCAGCGACAACTGGGCATTTAATTCGTTAACTTTACCGTTAACCAGATATGCATCAAAAAAAGAACAACCTTTCTCAATAGCACACTGCCTGGTTAAATAAGAAATAGCCAAGTTATCCATACCGTTGCCGTAATGACTGTCGTCATGCGATAAGGCTTCTGCCAAAACTTCCAAATCTTGTTCCAAGCTTGAATTATATGAACTTATCTCCGGCAGCATATTGTTCTCCTTTTCAGTAATCCTACTTTAAATGTACTATGAATCTGAACACCTGTCAACCATCATCGCCAAATTGGCGTGCTACAAATTTTTGATTGCCAAAGCTTCCAGTTCTTTAAGTTTGTCGCGGTAAACGGCGGCTTGTTCAAATTCCAAATTGAGCGCGGCTTCTTTCATGAGCTTGGTATATTCTTTGATTTTCTTTTCCACGTTTTTGATTTCTTCCACGCTTGCCGCATCGTCTTTGACAAAGTCGGTTTCAGTCATCTCTTTTAAGGTGGAAGAAATACTTTTCTTGATGGTTTGCGGGGTAATGCCATGTTCAATATTGTATTTGATTTGTTTTTCGCGGCGGCGGTTGGTCTCGTCCAAAGCCTCACGGATGGAGCCGGTTATCTTGTCGGCATACAAAATTACCCGCCCTTCGGCGTTGCGCGCGGCGCGACCGATGGTTTGTATCAGCGAACGGGTGGAACGCAAAAAACCTTCCTTATCGGCATCCAAAATTGCCACCAGCGAACATTCCGGAATATCCAGACCTTCGCGCAACAGGTTGATGCCGACCAACACATCAAACGTCCCCAAGCGCAAATCACGGATGATTTCAATGCGTTCCAACGTATCAATGTCGGAGTGCATATAACGCACTTTGATACCGTTGTCTTTTAAGTATTCGGTCAAATCTTCCGCCATTTTTTTGGTTAATGTCGTGACCAACACGCGCTCGCCTTTAGCGGCGGTTTTCCGACATTCGTTCATCAAATCGTCAATCTGGTTTTCCACCGGACGCACAATGCAAAGCGGGTCGGTCAAACCGGTCGGACGAATAACCTGCTCGGCAAAAGTTCCGTGGCTTTGCTGCAGTTCCCAATCCCCGGGTGTGGCGGAAACAAAAATCGTCTGCGGCCGCATGGCGTCCCATTCTTCAAACTTTAACGGGCGATTGTCCACGCATGACGGCAACCGGAAACCGTAGTCTGAAAGCGTGCTTTTACGGTTGAAGTCGCCGCGGAACATACCGCCGATTTGCGGCACGGAAATATGGCTTTCGTCAACAAACAGAAGCGCGTTTTTAGGAAAATATTCAAACAAAGTCGGCGGCGGTTCGCCTGGTTTGCGTCCTGTCAAGTAACGTGAATAATTCTCAATTCCCTTGCAATGTCCGGTCGTTTCCAGCATTTCCAAATCAAAACGGGTGCGCTGCTCCAAACGTTGCGCCTCCAAAAGTTTGTTTTGACTTTTAAGCTCCTGCAGACGGATTTTCAAATCTTCTTTAATGTGGGTAATTGCCTGTGACAGCGCCGGCCGCGGCGTAACATAATGGTTGGCCGGATAAACCGTGATTTCGGTTAAATCCGCGGTTTTTTTACCGGTTAAAGAATCAATTTCGGCAATACTTTCAATCTCATCGCCGAAAAAAGAAATTCGCCAAGCGCGGTCTTCATAGTGCGCCGGAAAAATATCCAACGTGTCGCCGTTGACACGGAAAGTGCTGCGCACAAAATTTATCTGGTTGCGCTCATATTGCAATTCGGCCAAATTGCGGTAAATATCGGCGGGGTCTATCACATCGCCGACTTTAAGCCCAAACGCCATGGAAGAATACGATTCCATGCTGCCCAAACCGTAAATGCAGGAAACCGAGGCCACGATAATAACGTCGTTTTCTTCCAAAACATTGCGGGTGGCACCATGACGCATTCGGTCAATTTGTTCGTTGATGGCCGAATCTTTTTCAATATAAGTATCGGTTTTGGGAATATAGGCTTCCGGCTGATAATAATCATAGTACGAAACAAAATATTCCACTCGGTTGTGCGGAAAAAACTCTTTCATTTCCGCATAAAGCTGCGCTGCCAAAATTTTATTGGGTGCCATAATCAGCGCCGGTCGTTTGGCTTGTTCAATAATTTTAGCCATGGTAAAAGTTTTGCCCGAACCGGTCACGCCCAAAAGCACTTGGCTGCGTTCACCGCGCGACAAACCATCGCACAGCTCTTTAATCGCTTGCGGTTGGTCACCTGATGGCTCAAACGGGCTTTCGATTTTAAACTCTTTTTCAATCATAAACTTTCCACCTTAAAAAGCACTATATACTTTTTAATGCAAAAGAAAACAGAAAAATATGCTGCCATAAACTTTTATTCCATCACTCGAGTAAGAACTTGACTCAAAGATGCATTCTCTGATTGTAACTTACGACGCTCTTCTATCATATATTTTGATTCCGGGAAACGCATAACTATGGCAACCTCTTGTATTGCACTGTTTGTTTTCAGATTGTCCTCAAATGCGCTCCATAGATATTTAGGCAATTTATCTTGAAGAGCGCCCAGAAGTTTCCAATCAACCCGGCCGGCAAAGATCGTCCCTTCTTGATTTTGTTTAACATCATAAGCGCCTTTAGCTTCCATACTTTGATGCTTGTCTTTACCAACCACCACACAATTATTGCCGACAACATTAACCAATTCACAAGCTTTTACAAACTTTTTTTCATCATCCATGTATCCGAAGAAACGTGTTACAACATCATCAGCCGCCCCTAAAGGCAAATGGTGGTGAACCGAAACAACCTGATTTTCAGCCGTATCATCCATAATTTGTTTGCGAATTCGCCGTTCTTCACTGGCGTTTGCGGATGTTGCCGTATAGCCGGCATCGGTCATTCCCAAAGCGCCGATATTATTCTGTCCGCTGCAAAGAGCACGAATATACTTATGCTCCACTGTTTCTACATACATGGCATAATCTATCCCCGGATTAACGTTTTCAATATCATATTTACGTTTTTCGGATAAAAGCGATGCCATAAGCTGGCAATACAGCAGCCGGCTTTTATCATCATAAGTCTGCCGGCGTTCTTGTTTTAATGTTTCCTCATCTTTTCCGCCACGTTGAATGTTAAGAGCCGTATCAACAATTTGCAAATAATTATCCTGACCGTAATGTTTTTTAATCAGAGCTTCAAAATCATCATAATTAGAAACCGTCGACCCGTTTTTGATAAAATTTTTACCATTTTCGGCCATCAATCCGTTAATTTGCAAAATGGTTCTTCTGGAACCACCGTCTCGTGCAAAATCTTTGCGCAGACGTTCTCTGAAATATTTGGTTTCTTTCGGCGTGCTATAGTATAAAACAACTTTTAAACCGTATAAATTTGCTTTAATATTGGGCAGCATAGCATCAATAACAGGATTTGGCGCCCGCATATCCTGATAAGTTTGCAAATCAAGAGAAAGTTTTTCCTTCAAAGTTTTTTGTTTATCATAAATACTTTGTGCCAACAAATCAGCCCAGCGAACCTGCTCTTTTGCATCTGTCGTTTTTTTCCGTTTTGTATTTTTACTGACCGAACGATTAAAATTATCCAGTTCATCAGATGAAAGCTCATCTTTTAATTTGCGTTCACAAATGCTTTGCGCCAATTTCTTAGCCACATTTTCCCGCACGCCGATATTCTTCAACACGGCACTAATATCTTCACCAAAACGGCTAATATCTGTTTTATCATCGGCTGTATAATAATCAAAAATTTTTTCAGCCAGCTGCCCGCGCATATTTTCTATGCGTTTTTTCAAATCTTCACGGGAAGTAATGGTATCTAAGTTATACTTATCAACGATTTCAAAACTTTTTTCATCATTAAAACAATCTTCATTGAGTTTTTCAATTTTTTGATAAAGTTCATCGATATCTGCATCAGAAACGTGCAAGAAACGCCCATAATCCATCAAAGCTGATTCAATTAACAGCCTTTTGGAAATATCCCTAACCATTGTTGCCATTCTTTCCTCCGTTTTTTAAAAGAATATGCCCTTCTGCAATATTTGTCAACTTTTTTTGTACAAACAACTTGACTTTTAAATTTAAAAGTGACATATTACTTTTTAATTAAAATTATTAAGAAATTAAATTTTAAGAATATGAAAAAAAAGGAAAACAAAGAAACTCTAAAGTTTTTACGGGAATATTTTAAGATTCCTGCAAACAAAAAAATTGGCTGGGCCATAATCAAAGAAGTTGCAGATTATCCCTGCTGTAAACCCGGAGTGTATATTGAAGGTTCAGACTTGTTCCTGGATATTGCGGAAAAACGTTTTTATACCAATTACAGCAGTCCGCTTATTTTCCGTCATGCCTATCCTGCAACGAGAACTGCTCAAAAACACACTTACCGTTACACGGCAAAAGATAATCCTCAATTGTCTATTACCCGTGCAAAAACATATATTACCGATATTTATTATCCGGCAATATATTCCAAAGAACTGGAAAAAGACAAACTTCTGTAACGGAGTTTTCTTTTTCCAATATTGTATTATAATTATATAGATATGGATGAACAAATACAAGAACTCTTTGATAACGCCGAAGATGATTTGCAAACAGCTGTCAAGCTTGCTGCTGCCATCATTTACGGTCACATAGAAGTCGAACTGGTAGATTTGCTAGAGATGTACTATCTTCTAAAAAAATGGCAAATAACGGCAGAGGGCAAGAATAATGATGATTTGGCGACACTAGCTGAAACATATGAAACCGCCTTAAAAAATATTAATGCCGAATTGCTTGACGATTATATGTATTCTCGAAAAAATCTGGATATTTATAATACCGTCATCGAAACTGTCGAGCAATATAATCTACCAAAAATATGCATTATTGATTTGGAAAATATTCCGCAAGCATGAAATGAAAGGGCGCTTTTTTTAAGAAGCGCCCTTTTTGTTGGAAAGAGCAAAATTATATCTTGACTATCAAAACAGTTTCCTTTATGTATTGTTTCCAGGTACAGCATAACAACTGCATTACCGGTATATTATTAAGGGCGCTTAGCTCAGAAGAAAAAAAAGACCGCCGCGGAAATCGTGGTGAACGTATATTATTAAGGGCGCTTAGCTCAATTGGTTAGCTTGAGGATAAAAAATTTGCTTGGATGCAAATTTTTTGACGAAAGGTGCCGTGTAGTTAGGTTGGAAGGGAAGCGACAGCGACCGAGCCAACCGTTACGAACAAACGACAGGAGCGGCGTTAGTGAGCCTCGGGCGAGCTTTACGGAGCGACTACGGCCCGGCTCTTCTGAAGAAAAAAAGACCGCCGCGGAAATCGTGGTGAACGTATATTATTAAGGGCGCTTAGCTCAGTTGGTTAGAGCCGGCCGCTCATAACGGTCTGGTCGTTGGTTCGAGTCCATCAGCGCCCACCATTTATAAAAAGAGGATGTTTCTATCCTCTTTTTTTTGCGCTTTGATGAGGCCTCAAAAGCCCAGTGTTTGTGGGGTTTATAAGATTCGGGGTTTCAATTATGATGTGAGCATTTCACCCAACGCCAGCACGATTTTTACAAATTTTATGAAAAATAGATACTTTTGGATTGAGCTCGTCCAAAACAAAAAACGCCTAATTTGAGGGGTTTTCTTACCACCCAACCTCGCACCCTATATCCATCACCAGGTTAAACAGAATTTGGAAACGTATACTTATAACTATAAAAATGCTTTAATATTTTTTTATTAGCTTGATTTTTAAAAATATAACATCTATATTTTTGAGTGTGCTTGTTGGCGAGCCCGTTCACTCGTGCAAAGACTTTTGGTCAGCCAATTATTGATAATATAACCTTTTTCAAGATTGTTATCAAACTACAGATTACGAGTGCTTTTTTCTGATAATAACCTTGAAGTAATAGAAAGGATTATATTATGACAAATATAGATTTTTTTAAAAAGCAAGCAAAATTACTCTTAAAGGACTGGCAAAATAGAGAGCAAAAGCATTTTGGCTTTAATGTTAAGGAGCTTTTTCGACTTTATGAGGTAAATGCACATGAACAGCCTACATTAATGAAAGCACAACATCTTCTTGCGCAAGCTTTGGGGCGTAAAAGTTGGGCTGAGCTGATAAATGATTCAGATGAAAGCTTGGAATATACTAAGAATGCATTCATCGAAGACATAAAAGAAGAAAAAATGCTAGATGCTATGTGGAATGAAATATTTTCTGAAACTGAAGCGCATTCTGATGAATTTAATGAAGAAGACGGTTATCATGGAATTGTCGAATGCTTACATTGTGGACAAAGGTTTCCTATTGATAAACCTAATCATTTGCCTAGTTGTGATGGAGAAGATTGGGATTTAGTTCCAATTGAAGAACTGTAATTATTAAGAACGGCCAGACCTTTTGGGGGTTTGGCTGTTCTATTTTTTATAATCTAAATATTTTATATATTTTACTGGACTTTTTTGTTTTTCCAAGCATTCATTGTCTTGTAACGAAAGGAGTCATTATGGAAACAGTTAAAGTCTATTTGGTGCGAAAACCTTCTGATTTTGAAGAAGTAAAAACTTTATGCCAAAAGTATACGCATGAGGCCGAAGATGTCTTAATTGAAGAAACTGTCAACCTACCACCAACTTGGTATGAGGCTCTTTGCCAACGTCCATTAGACAGCTATATTTTCTTATCCGGTAAAGGCGGTTATGATGATACAGGCCACCGCAAAGTAGTTGCTATAAAATGCCTAGGCAAGCCAACGCTTTATGTTGATCCTTCCGGTTCAAGCTACTGCCGATATATGGGAGTGGAAAATGAAGACCTATAAAGACATTCCACCTAATCACAAAATCAGCATGCCGATGGTTTATAACCACGCAATTAGAGTACTTGATAGACTGGATAGACGACTGAGCAGACTTAACATCCCGGCGCTACCAATTAAATATAAATACGAAATCAATCGTCTTGCACATAAACTGGAACAAATGGTCGCTAAATACAAAGCCATTGAGAAGGAGTTGTAATATGTCCAGTCCCAAATATCCTGAGATTACTGTGCGTCTGGTAGGCGAGAACGGGAATGCATTTTATATTTTAGGCAAGTGTCTTTCGGCAATGAGGCGTGCTAACATCTCCAAAGAAGAACAAGACGAATTTTATCGCCAAGCCACCGCCAGCGACTATAATCACTTACTCATCACCTGCATGGAGTGGTTTAACGTGGAATAGGTTAGATTTCAAAAGTATCAAACACATCAATATCAATTGATTTAGCTATTTTTTCAAGATTTGCATGGGTTCGAGATGCTTCATCTATAAAATAAAGTAATACTTTTCTAGTGACTGGCTCCATATAGTCTCTAATAAAAATCAATAACATATCTGCTAAATTTTTATCATCTGATACATTTAAAAATTTTTTTAATTGTTTTTGAACGTCATTTGATGCTTTTCCTGTGTGAACAATATCACTTCTTAGAGAATATGCAATATTGAAAAATTTAGAAGCATTCTCTCCTAGTATTTTTGAGCCTCGAATTTGTAATTTATAAGTCAGTTCAGACCGGCAATCATTCAATATACTGCACTCCCATACTGTTACTAATTTTAAAATTTTATCAAAAGTATTTTTTGCACTATAATATTCTTGAAAGTATGCTAACGGGATGCTTATAATATCTATAACAGAATTCATTTTTTTACATAAAGCAACTATATTTTTAATATCATCTTTTGTGATTTTATACTTTGACCAACATTCATTGGAGTAACCATCGCTCAATACAATATATTCTCTAACCGTTGATTCTGTTAAAAAACCTGTTCCGGTCATTTCAGGAGATACAACATAATATCGTTCTATTTGAATATTTCCAGTTCTATAAAGACGCATTGCCATCAGATAATTAACAATACAATTAAATCCTTGTTTTATAATATTATGAGCCTGATTATTTGTTTTTCTGTCAACTATATGAGGAAGTTTTGCACCAGTTCTAATTATAAATTTTGGTACAGGATATTTTTCAAGTGCGCCAATATGATGTTGCAAGGCCCAATCTAATTGTAAACTTTGATAACTAAGGCCATAAGTTTGAAATCTTGGAGAATACTCATTTAAAAACTGACTAGTTGAAATAATATCAAAGCCATGAAACTCTTTTCCCAATATATTTGAATCGATCTCTACGTTGTATAGAGGAACAAATATATATGTGCCAACGTCTTCTGAAATATTATGAGTGTTAGTATCTTTAATCATTTTTTTATCCTATTTTTTTTATGTTAAGGTTAAGTATTTTTATTTAAAAAAGCAATAAAAAACTCCCTCATACTAAGGAGCACGAAGGAGTTTAGTCTTGTCTTAGTAAGGTTATGACACTTTTACCAGTTCTCTCTCATCAACATGAAAAATCGTGTTATTTTCTGGGTTATTGCATTCAGGACAGATAGGTATAATATACAATCCAGATACTCTATACCATTTGCCATCGCTATGCTGTTCAACTTCTTGAACATGACCACCACACAAATTTCTGGTAGACTTACCACAGTTTCTACAATATGTGGCCATCTTATTTGTTTTTCTTTCCCAAAAATCAAGCCAGCTATCATATCCGCTTGGACATTTTTTATCGGCTGTCCCAACCGCATTTACAACATAAATCATTACGTAATAAACCTTATTTAAGAAGTGGTATTTCGGTCCAATACCACAAAAGTTCTAGTTGACTTCTCTTAAAAAGGTGTTATAGAATGATGCTTGTCTAGAGGTCATTCTATTGACCGAACCTTTTTAAATGAGCCATTCCTCTCGGAACGACTCATTTATATTATTTAAAACCGCCGATGTCAAGAGTTAATTTTACATTAAAATACAATTTTGGTATTAGAATACTCAAAAAAGATATTGACATTTTATTTTAAATATGGTATATAGCGCTTATCATATTAATAGGAGCGCTATATCATGAGAGATACTCAATCATTTGAGAATGTTATCCGGGCGGTTGATTGTTTAAGAGGACTTGTGAATAACAATCAAGAAGATGCCGCTATATATATTGTCAAAGAATTACAAAAGATGTTTCCATCCACAGTTTACGAAAATGAATTGTGGGTAGAATGTGAAAAATTGTCTCATCGGTTAGATTTATCTGTCCCTTTTATAAACCGACAGGCTTTAATGTCGGCATTCCATTTTATAACCGGTGATATTGATTATGAGATATTGTTAGCGCTAAAGGAAAGGTATACAAACAGAACTCCTCGTACGTCATTTTTATTGAAAACATTCTTTGATCTTGTAATGCGAAATATAAAAAATCCCGGTGATACAATGTTAATACCAGAAGGCGAAAAGTTTGCGCCATATTTGACATCAATTGTTGAGAACGACGAAAATTGCCGATATACCATAACAACAGCCAGAAAATTTGAATATGTTTTGCTTACAGAAATATTTAAGGAGCAAAGAAACGTTCAAATAATACAAGGACAAATATATGAGCCTGGATTTATCAACGAAAAGTTTGACACTATTTTAAGCGTTCCAAACTACGGAACAACTTCTTCTTTCAATAGAGATAACCAATTTATGTGCCGGGAATATGACCTTATAGCCACAGAAAATTTATTGTTGCACCTTTCTCCGGTAGGTAAACTTATTATTTTACTTCCAGCTCGCGTTACTTTCGCGGCTGGCCGAGTTAAAGATTTTAGGCGCTTTATTCAGCACTCCTATTCATTGGATGAAATAGCAGAATTACCGGTAGGAGTTCTATCTAATACCGGTGTCAAAACATTTTTATTCACTATTTCGGCAAAAGGCAATGAAGATACTTCAATCAAGCGCTATGTTTTTGAGAATGATAATCCGGTTAATCGCCGCTTAGGAAGTTTATCGCTTAAATTACAGGATGAAACCTTTATTATGCCGGAAGAACTTGATGCTCTTGGCGATTGGAACGTAGATAAAATTTTTGCTTCACAAGATGATGATTGGACGCAATATCAAAATTCATCGGTGCGGAAGATACTGCTAAAAGATGTTGCAGAAATTTTTAGAGGCAAAGCTATTACTGAAAAAAATCCAACAGGCTCCATTGGTGTTGTAAATATATCTAACATTTTAGAGTACGATATTGATTACAATTCACTTGATCATCTTGACGAGCAAGAACGTCGTGTAGCCAATTATATTCTCAAGACTGATGATTTACTCTTACCGGCGCGTGGAACTGCTATCCGGACTGCTGTATTCAATGAGCAGACATATCCTTGTATTGCCTCATCAAATTTAATCGTTATCAGACCAAAATCTGGTGCATTATCTGGAACGTACCTAAAATTATTTCTGGACAGCGCTATCGGTAAAAAGCTGATTAAATCAACTCAACAAGGCACTGCCGTTATGAACATTAGCTATCGGGACCTTGAAAATATTGAGATTCCTTATCTTCCGTTTGAAAAGCAAATAGAAATAGCTAAAAAATACCAAGATGGCCTCGCAAAATACCAAGAAACGATATCTTCTGCAGAAGAAAAATGGCAAGATACGGTAAGAGAATTAGAACAAAATTTATAGGACTAGAATATGACTAAAGCAGTAACAGAAGAAACCACAAGTCAAAAGCTTTTCTCCCATCTATTTGAAGCATGCAATATTCTGCGTGGTCCAATTAATCAGGACGAATATAAAAGCTATGTTACCCCGATTTTGTTTTTCAAACGTATTTCGGATGTTTATGACGAAGAAACGCAGGAGGCCTTAGAAACATCTGGTGGAGATGAAGAATTTGCGTCATTTGCTGAAAACCACCGCTTTATCATTCCAGAAAATTGTCACTGGAACGATGTTAGAGAAAAAACACACAATATCGGTTCTGCTATAATTAACGCTATGACCGGCATTGAGCGTGCCAATCCAAAAACCTTATCTGGTGTGTTCAGTAGCTTTGATGATGCCAACTGGGCTGATAAGAGCAAACTTTCTGATGAGCGCTTAAAGGACTTAGTTGAGCACATGTCTAAAATAAAGGTCGGCAATAAGAACTATTCCGATGATGTTATGGGCGATAGTTATGAATACCTCATCAAGAAATTTGCGGATATATCAAAGAAAAATGCGGGAGAATTCTATACCCCACGTTCTATTGTGAAATTGCTGATTAACTTTATTAAACCTCAAGACGGTGATACTGTTTATGATGGCGCAATGGGAACCGGAGGTATGTTAATTGAAGCTATACGCCATATGAAGCATACTCAAAGTTCTTATGGTAAAATTTATGGCCAAGAAAAAAATCTGGCAACCTCTGCTATCGGTCGGATGAATTTATTTTTACATGGCGCCAGAGATTTTAATGTTGTTCAGGGCGATACTTTAAGAAATCCGGGATTTTTGAAACGTGGAAGTTTACAGACTTTTGATTGTGTTATCGCAAATCCGCCGTTTTCACTTAAAAATTGGGGTGCAGAAGCGTTTTCTTCCGATATATATGGTCGTAATATCTGGGGATGTCCGAGTGATTCGTGTGCTGACTTTGCTTGGTTGCAACACATGGTTTCCTCTATGGATCCGAAAAAAGGTCGTTGCGCTATTATTTTACCGCAAGGTGTTCTGTTCCATGGTGGTAAAGATGGTGAAATGCGGCAAAAATTGGTAGAATCTGATAAACTTGAAGCCATAGTTACCTTTGTCAGCGGTGTATTTTACAGCACCGGTGTTTCCGCTTGTGCTTTAATTCTGAATAACAATAAACCGGCCGAACATAAAAACAAAATATGCCTGATTGATGCTTCCAATATTTATACACCGAAGCGCGCTCAAAACATTATGACCGATGATGATATTCAACAAGTGTGCGACCTTTATGCTGATTATAAAGATGTGATTGAAAAGTGTAAAATTGTAACACTGGATGACATCAAAGCCAAAGACTATACACTTTCGGTAAATTCCTATATTGAGAAAAAACAGCAAGAAACAATTGATCCGGCTGTTGTCAAAAAAGAATTTTTAGAAGCATTAAGTGCTGTTACAACAGCAGAAGATAAATTAAAACGGTTACTCGTTGAAGGAGGATATATCCATGAGTAGAATTAGTTTAGAAGAATTAGAAAGCTATTTATGGTCCTCGGCCGTTTTGCTCCGGACACATATTGATGCCGGTGCTTATAAGCAATATATTTTCCCGTTATTATTTTTTAAGCGCATTTGTGATGTTTATGATGAAGAATGTGCGCAGATTTTGAAAGAATATGGTGAGGAAGCACTTTCTTGGGAAGAATACCATCGCTTTATTGTTCCAGAGGGACATCATTGGAAAGATGTGCGTTCTGTTTCATCAAATGTCGGAGTTGCTATTGTGCATGCTTTACAGGCAATAGAAAAAGCCAACACCGAAAAATTACATGGCGTTTTTGGTAATGCGGCCTGGACCAATAAAAATCGTCTGCCGGATACCTTGCTAAAAGA
Source organism: uncultured Pseudomonadota bacterium (assembly GCA_949297185.1). GTDB lineage: Bacteria > Pseudomonadota > Alphaproteobacteria > RF32 > CAG-239 > CAZU01. The sequence goes on along the minus strand of CASFRM010000015.1, from coordinate 25,238 downwards.
TTTAATTGAGCATTTTAGCAGTAAAACACTTTCTATTGCTAACTGCCCGGAAGATGAGCTTGGTCAAGGATATGAATACTTGATTAAAAAATTTGCTGATGATAGCGGTCATACGGCACAGGAGTTTTATACCAATCGAACCGTTGTTCATTTAATGACAGAGATATTAAAACCAAAATCTGGTGAATCTGTATATGACCCAACATGCGGTAGTGCCGGTATGCTGATTTCTTGTGTTTCACATTTGCAAAAGTTAGGACAAGAATGGCGCAACGTTAAACTCTATGGTCAGGAAATTACGCAATTAACTGCCGCCATCGGTAAAATGAACCTCTTTTTACATGGAATTAAAGATTTCAAAATTGTTAATGATGATACGTTAAAAAATCCAGCATTTACCGAACGTGGTGAATTAAAAACTTTTGATGTCGTGCTCGCCAATCCGCCATATTCTATAAAACAATGGGATAGAGCCGCTTTTGAAAATGATAAATGGGGCCGTAATATTTTAGGAACGCCACCGCAAGGTCGTGCTGACTATGCGTTTTTCCAACATATTATCAAAAGTATGGATAAAAAGACCGGCCGTTGTGCAATTTTGTTCCCGCATGGCGTATTATTCCGTCAGGAAGAAAAAGATTTGCGCGAAAACTTGGTAAAAATGGATATTTTGGACTGCATCATTGGTTTAGGACCGAATTTATTTTACAATTCCCCGATGGAAGCCTGCATTGTAATCTGCAAAATGAAAAAAGAACCAGAAAAAGCCGGAAAAGTTTTATTTATAAATGCCGTCAATGACGTAGCAAGAAAAAATGCTCAAAGTTATTTGGAAGACGAGCATATTAATAAAATAGCCAGCGCATACGAAAATTATCGTGATGTGGAGGGATTTGCCAAAGTTGCTACCATTAAGGATATTGCCACTAATAACTACTCTTTGAGTATTCCGCTTTATGCCCGAGAACAGCAAACAGAAGATAAAGTTGAAGAACTTTCGTTGTCAAACAGCTGTGCCGACTGGCAAACATCTTCGCAAGAAATGCGAAATTGCTATAATACATTAACCTCAATGTTGAGTAAGGAGGCGTAAGATGGTAAAATTAGGTGAAGTTGCAAAAGAGCGCCGCGAAAGTATTAAAACAGACAAAGCTAATATGCCGATTGTTGGTTTAGAGCATCTTATTCCTCAGCAAGTGCAACTAACAGAATGGAGTAATGATGCGGATAATACGTTTACAAAACTGTTTCATAAAGGTGATGTGTTATTCGGTCGCCGGAGAGCTTATCTTAAAAAAGCATCTCTTGCACCATTTGATGGAATATGCTCTGGGGATATTACTGTTATTGCTCCGATTGAAAATAAAATTGCACCAGAACTTTTGCCGTTTATCATCCAAAATGATGCTTTTTTCGATTATGCCGTTGAAAAATCAGCCGGTTCACTTTCTCCCCGCGTGAAATGGGAACACCTGAAAAATTATGAATTTGAATTGCCGGGATTGGAGGAACAGCGGAAATTGGCCAAAATACTGTGGGCAGTCGAAGAAACCAAGCAAGCCTATAAAACTTTGTTTCAAAAAACAGATGATCTTGTCAAAGCCAAATTTGAAAAGATGTTTGGAGATAAAAGCACTAAAGAATATATTAGAAAGCCAATTATTGATGTAATAGAAAAGCCTATATCTGGGGAATGGGGAACAGATGACATTTCTGGAAATGGAACAAAAGTTTTGAGAACGACAAACTTTACAGATTACGGAGTTATTAATTACGAAGATGTTATTACCAGAAATATTGATAAGAGCAAAATTAAAAATAAATTGCTAGAGAATCTTGATATTATCATCGAAAAGTCAGGAGGTTCCGATACTAAACCTGTTGGAAGAGTTGTTTATTATAAAGATTCAGGAGAGCTCTATCTTGTTAATAATTTTACCGCCATATTAAGGAAAAAAGATGAAAATATCAACAATGACTACTTGTTCTACTACCTTTATAATGCGTACTGGAATGGGGAAACTCGCTTATTTGAAAATAAGACAACAGGAATTCATAATTTAAAACTGATGGAATATCTATCTGAAACAAAAATATTTATTCCACCAATGAAATTACAAGAAAAATTTTCTTCAATATTTAACCAAGCAGAGAAATCTAAACAGCAGCTGCAAACATCTTTAGATAGCTTGAACGCTACTATGCGGGCGTTGATTAATGAAAATTTGAAATAAGGAGATATAACAATGTTTAATGAAGATAATACAATTGAAAAAATGCTCCTGATGACCCTAAAAAAGAACGGGTGGAAATATATTGAGGCTGAAAACCTGCCACGCCAACATGATGAAGTTATGGTAGAACCAATGGTTAAAGAGGCTCTTATTCGCCTCAACCCGGTTATCGCCGAAGATCCATCACGCGCGGATGAAGTGATTTATAAATTGCGTGCATTGATTATCTCCACAGAAGCGCATGATTTGGTAACGCGCAACGAACAATTTAAAAAACTGATATTTGAAGAAAACTCTTTCCCGTTTGGTGAAAACGGGCGTATGGTACCAATTCGCTTTTTCGGCACCATGACACCGGAAGATTTAGCCCTCAATGAATATGTGGTAACCAATCAATGGGTATATCCAAGTGTTGAAAACGGCAAAAGATTAGATATTGTCTTGCTGATTAACGGTTTCCCAATTGCCATCGGCGAGCTTAAAACACCAGTGCGTGATGCCATCAGTTGGTTAGATGCTGCCGGTGATATTCACGCTTATGAAAAAAGTATTCACAGGATGTTTGTGCCAAATGTATTTAACTTTGCAACCGAAGGTAAATGCTTCCGCTATGGCTCGGTTTGTATGCCGATAAACCTGTGGGGACCATGGCATACGCCGACTAACAAAGGTGAAGGAACTTTAACCGAAGTTAAAATCAGCGTTGAGGACATGATAACCCCGGCAAAAGTTATGGATATATTCCAGTTCTTTACCATTTTTGCTACCGATAAAAAATATCGTAAATATAAAATTATCTGTCGCTATCAGCAATATGAAGGTGCAAATTTATTGGTGGAACGTGTGAAAGCCGGCTACCCGAAAAAAGGTCTTATCTGGCATTTCCAAGGTTCCGGTAAATCTTTGTTGATGGTCTTTGCGGCGCAAAAATTGCGTATGATACCGGAACTGAAAAATCCGACAGTTGTGATTGTGGATGACCGCATTGATTTGGAAACACAAATCACAGCTACATTTAATGCTTCGGATATTCCGAATTTGGTAAGTTTGGCCACAAAAGATGAGTTGATTAAATTCTTCAAACAAGATATTCGCAAAATTGCAATCACTACAATTTTCCGCTTTGGCGATGTCGATGGGGTATTAAACGAGCGAGATAATATCATTATCATGGTTGATGAAGCCCACCGCACCCAAGAAGGTGATTTAGGTGAGAAAATGCATGCCGCTTTGCCAAATGCGTTCTTCTTTGGTTTAACTGGAACACCAATTAACCGCGTAGATAAAAATACATTCCATACCTTTGGTGCAGAAGAAGATAAAAGCGGTTATATGAGTAAATACTCATTCTCTGATTCTATTCGGGATAATGCTACACTGCCATTAAATTTTGAACCTGTTCCGGTAGATTTACATGTTAACCGCGAAAAGTTAGATGAAGAATTCGATGCCTTAACCGAGAGTTTGTCCGAGGCAGATCGTGCAGAATTATCCAAACGCGTTAACATGAAAGCAATTATGTATGATAAAAAGCGTATTCGCAAGGTTTGCGAACATATTGCTAATCACTTCCAAACAAAAATTGAACCTAACGGATATAAAGGACAAGTTGTTTGCTATGACAGGGAATGCTGTCTTTTATACAAGGAAGAACTAGATAAAATTATGGGACCGGATGCCTCAACGATTGTTATGGATACGAATAACGACAAAGAGGACAGATATAAAGCTTATCGTCGTGACAGAGATGCCGAAGGTAAAGTTCTGGACCGTTTCCGCGACCCGAAAGACCCACTTAAGCTCGTTATTGTGACATCAAAACTGTTAACAGGATTTGATGCTCCGATTTTGCAGGTTATGTATTTGGATAAGCCGATGAAGGACCATAACCTGCTGCAAGCTATTTGCCGGACCAATCGTGTTTATGATGACGGGAAAACGCATGGCTTAATTGTTGATTATGTCGGTATTTTTGATGACGTAGCTCGTGCGCTTGATTTTGATGAAAATAATATGCGCCGCGTTATTACCAATATTGAAGAGGTTAAAACGCAATTCCCTGCCTTAATGCGCAAATGTTTGAGTTATTTTATGGGTATTGATAGAAATGTTGATGGCTGGGAAGGTTTGATGGCGGCACAGGAATGTATTCCGACGAATAAGGATAAAGACGCATTTGCGGCCGATTATCGCGTATTAAACCGCGTATGGAACGCTTTGTCACCGGATAACTTCTTGACACCTTATAAGGTTGATTATTTATGGCTGAGTAAGGTTTATGAATCTGTAAAACCAACTGATAATCGCGGTGGTTTAATTTGGGCAACCCTCGGTTCCAAAACAATGGAATTAGTCCACCAAAATCTGGAAGTTGGCGAAGTTCATGACGATATTGATATTTTACACATGGATGCAGAGCTGATAGATGACTTTATTGAAAAGCAAAAGGACATCAAAAAGACAACTAAAAAGGTGGAAATAGACTTAGTTTCTAAAATCCGCAAACACAGTAATGATCCTAAGTTTGTTCAACTGGGGCAAAAATTAGAAGATTTGCGTGAAAAGCATGAAAAAGGGCTGGTTACCAGTATTGAGTTCTTGAAGCTTTTATTAGAATTAGCACGTGAAGCGGCTCAGGCAGAAAAAGAAGTTGTTCCAGAAGAAGAAATTGATAAAGGTAAAGCGGCATTAACAGAACTGTTTAATGGGGTTAAAAATACGCAAACTCCTGTAATTGTGGAGCGAATTGTCAATGATATTGATGATATTGTTAAGATTGTTCGTTTCCCAGATTGGCAGGATACCACCGCCGGCACTCAAGAAATCAAAAAAGCCCTCCGGAGCATTATCTGGATAAAATATAAAATCAAAGATAAAGACGTCTTCGACAAGGCTTATAAATACATCGAGCAGTATTACTAGGAGTGAGTAAAATGCAATTATCACGTATTGAAATTAATAACTATAGGAATTTGTCAGGAGTTAATATAGATTTTTCTGATGATATCAATATTATTGTTGGCGAAAATAATATCGGAAAATCAAATTTGTTATATTGTATTTTATCACTATTAACGGGGAAAAAATTTGAAGAAATGGATTTTTTTGATAAAGAAAAACCTATAATTATTGATTTTTCTATGCATTTAGATGATGAAGAACTTGGAGTATTTGATGATTTTTTTGATGCTCAAGATCATCATTCTATTAATATTGTAGCAACACAAAGTACACCTGATGATTACATTACGTATACTCATAAGGAAACTCAGACTTCTATATCTCGTGCAGACATTGTTAACAATTTAAACTTTATCAATTATGATTCTTTGAGAAACCCAAAAACAGAAATTAATTTTACCAAAACAAAAGGTGCTGGTTTGTTTCTAAATTATATTATTGAAAAATATTTATCAAAAGCAGATAGCACATTATATTTAGTCGAGGAAAAAATTCAGAAATTAAATGAGTATATTAGTGAAATATTAGCAAAACTTACATGTTTTAATAAATTTGATATTGTCACAAACGCATCGGATGATCCCTCAACTATTTTACCTAAAATTTTTGAGTTGTATGACAATAATAATATTCCATTAGAACATTCAGGTTATGGAATCCAATTTAACATATTAATATTGTTATCTATTTTAGAGAAACTGGTAAAGTTTTCTAAAAAAAATGAAACTACGGAAAATAAGACATTCCACTGTATTATATCTTTTGATGAACCAGAGATTCATTTGAGTCCTTTTTTACAAAGAAGTATATTGAATAATATTAAAAACATAGCCCAAGGAAAGGATAATGATTTCAATAGCCTAATTAAAGAATTATTCAATATAGATACATTTACTGCTCAACTTTTGGTATCAACGCACTCTAAAGAAATTATAGAAAATGACTATCACAAAATTATACGTTTGTATAATAATGCTTCTAATGTAAACGCTATAAGTGGAAAGAATCTGAATATTGAAACAGAAGAAAAGCACTGGTACAAAGAGTTTTCCTATATTAAGGAAGCTATGTTTGCTAGAAAAGTTATAATTTTTGAGGGTGATAGCGAACAAGGAGCTCTGAATTCTTTTTCAAAAAAATTAAATATAAACTTAGATGATCATAATATATCATTAATCAAGGCTTCAGGGGCCAATAATATTTTGCCTCTGGCTAATTTATTTGAGGCGTTCCACATAACACCTATATTAATTTATGATAAAGATAAATATGATGAATATCAGCAAAAACAAAAATCAAAAGAGAAACTGGATAAATTTGGTGATAATGTGTTTAAAACTGATAGTAAATGTTTTGATAGTGAGATGGTTTTTAGTTTATATACAGATCAAGGTATAACTGTTTTGGAAAAGATTAGAAAAGAATTTAATCAAGATTCCATTCAAAAAACATCAATTAACCAGATTAACAAGCAATATAATTTAAAAATACTAGAACAAGATTACAATTTTGCATCAAGTAAATATCCTGATGAAACATTAAAATATATGTATGTCTCATATTTTCAACAACATAAGACAGTTTTATTTGGACAAGTCGTTGGAGAAGAATGCCCAGTAGAATGTATTCCAGAATGCTATAAAAGTGCTATTAAAAAGGCAATAGAATAATGAATGACACAGAAAATGCAATAAGAAAAATACATGGAAATGATAAAGAACAACTAGATATTATCTTTTCTAAGGAAAAAAGAATTATAGTTGAAGCGGCCGCGGGATGTGGAAAGACAAAAACTCTTGTCAGTAAGTTGGCCTATTTATTGAGCACTCATAGCATTCCTAATAACAAAAAAGTGCTAGCTTTAACATTTGGAGTTAATGCCGCTTACAAGATTAAGAAAGAAGTTTTTGAAAAAATCCCTGTTCTTATGAGTACAACTGATAAGGACTTAGAGAAGAAGATATTAGTTACAAATTTTCATGGCCTGGCCAGACGAATTTTAAGAAATTATGGTTATATATTGCATGTGAACCTTTTACGTATCAACGAATTCAATGTCGTAGATGATGGCAAAGCGGAAACACTCACAAAATTGGATATTGGAATACTTGAAAACGAAGCCATGTTTATGAGCAACTATTCTTTATGGATTAAAGCAAACAACATTCATGAAATTAAAAAAAATTATAATAAATATATAGATATAATAATTTCTAAATTTTTGCCTAACAAACATATCACTTATAATGCAATTTTAATGTTAGCATTAAAAATTTTATGTTCTAATGATGAGGTTTTACTCTTTTACCAAAAATTTTTCCCTTATATTATTATTGATGAATTTCAGGATACCGGATTTTTTAGCTGGATATTATTACAGCGCTTGATTGCAACAGATACATATTTGCTTTTTATGGGCGATCCTCTACAGAGAATATATGGTTTTATTGGAGCTATTCCAAACTTAATGGAGGAAGCACAAAAACAATATTCTATGAAACAATTCAAAATATCGACTAACTATCGATTTAAAAATAATCAAGATATGCTGTTATTGGATCAAAATATACGAAAAAATAGTATTAGCGACTTCGCTTCTATTACGGATGATGCCACTGTTCCCGTTTATTTATGTGATACGCAATATAAAGAAGCTTTATATGTAGTAAAAAAGCTTCAATTTTTGTTAAGAAAAGATGAAAATAAAATAGCCATTTTAGTTCAATCTAGAATAAATAATTTAAATTTGAAATTTATTTTAGACACTTTATCAGAAAACTCCATTCCCTATTTTAATGGACTTTTCAGTGAAGAAAGTTCCTCCTATAAAAAATTTCATCAAGATGTTTTGGATATATTTATCAGTTGTTATAAGAACAGTAAATATAAATCAATAAACAAAAGCATTTTGACCAAAGTTTACAGCTCAATACAATCATTATATGAAGGCAAAACCGACGATGAAATAAACTCATTAATGAAATTATTAGAGGTATTTTTCACACATATTACCACAGATAAATTGTTTTTAAGTAATGATGAAAAATATATGTTAATAGTAGATGTTTTATCTAATAATGCGCTCAAACAATCTATGGAATATTTAGACGAAAATATCATTGTTACAACTGTGCACAGTGCAAAAGGACTTGAATGGGATTATGTAATAATGCCAGATATGGAAAGAAATAGCTTTCCCAATTACATGTCTTTATGTTCTTCTTGCAGCGAATTGTCAAATAATAGTACTTGTAAAGCATGTTGTCTGGACGACAAAACAAAATCACTTGATAAGTATATAGAAGTTTTAAGTTTATTTTACGTAGCTGTAACTAGAGCAAGAAAACAAGTGTTTTTTTCTGGAAGTTTAGAAAGCATGAACAATGTCCGATATCCTAATACTAAATATAGTTGTCTACTTTCTTTACCTGGGATAAAATTAATTCAAGATACTATATTAAGTATTGATTAGATAATATTTTCTTTCATATTTTGCAGTGTTTTTCATTATTCCTTATACAAAATATCATGTCTTTTTTCTTTCATTTACTCTAAGTGACCAGCCAGAAGTGACCAGTGACCAGCCAGGAAAAATTGGATACCCTTATAACCCTTGTGTTTATTGGGGTTTGGGATATACCCGACCAGCCAGAATTTTTCTGTTTCGCTAGAAATATGGCGCGGCTTGCGTCCCCGCATATGGTCTATCGCCAGGAAGGACCCGTTAGCACCTTTACCCCCTAAAAAGGACTGGCCCTCTATACCCAACCGGCAGTTATGGTCATGTTAGTATGATACTATCCGCCAAAATCGGGCAAAATCCGGGATAGTATATAGATACTATGATAGTATCCGGTAATTTGGCGAAAAACCAGAGATACTATCTTGTTAGTATCATACTATCCTTAATTCTAGAAACCACCGCAAATTTTGTATTGAGAATAGGGCAATTGTTTATTACCTCCTTTACAAATACTCGCCGGTTTTGTGGGTGTGGCACAGGGCAAAGTGCCAACCGTCCAGTTTTTTACCGCTTCGTTCACACCAACCGTTGGCTTCATAATAACTGTAAAAGCCTTCCAAGTTGATGTGGATGTTCTTTTCAGCCACATACCGTTCCACTTCCTGCCAGTTCGGTGGCAGTTGTGAGAAGTGATACTTGAACTTTGCGCCCACTCCTAATCCTTGCCGAGCCAAAACATCTCCAAGCCCAACCAAACCGCCGCCGGTTCGTTTTTGTTCAAAAATCGCCGGCTCAGCTAATTTCTTTTCATTATTTACATTATTACCTTGTTTTCTTTCTTTAGTCATTGGTGGATAGTCGGCGATTAGACGGCTTTCATCCGGCGGACAAGTGGCGGTGGGGTCTGGCGTAATATCCTCAAAGCCCTGATATTTATTATAGTTAATGAGCCTGACAAGTGTGGCGCATCCGATACGCGTTGTTGTAATATCATTGGTGCGTTTCAGTTTATTAAGTAGTCGCCTGATTTGATCCTTGGATTTATCCAGAGTTTCGGCAAGTCGCATGTGGCTGATAACCACTTCACCCCGATGAACGATAATGTCCTTAAAGGGCTTATCTTTGAAATTTGCCGTCAGCATCAGGTGGATATAAAGTTGCAAAACATTTGCGTCCGAATACCAATGCCAATCTTGAAAATCGCGGTAGAACTTAATAAATCCGCCTTTAACAACTTCCTTTTTGTGAGAAGACAAAGAGGTATTGTCAGACTTATGGTGTATCATATCTGTCATGAGAAAACTCCTGTCTTAAATTTCCGGAAAGTTATATTTTTTGCGTTGTTCGGCCCAAATTGGCGGAATTTCCTCTCGTATCAGACGTTTTAAGATAAAGTCTGCCGGTTGAGTTCCTGCCAAAACGGATTTAATAATATCCGGTGCCAATGAAGTTAAACGAAGAATACGACCCAAATAACCGGCATCCAGTTCTTCGTGTAACGAGAGTTCGGCAATAGTCATTCGACCAGAGGTTAATATCTTTTGATACTTAAACGCTTTGGAAAGGGCTTTGATAAGTTCTTTATTCGGACAAGAATTTTGAGTTAAGGCTTCCGGAACGGTTACTTGCAATACACCATGCGTTCTGGAAAGAGGGACATCTATTGTCATGATGCCGTCTTTGGTTTGAGAGGCGTATTTATCCGGTAAAATATCCAGCGCCAAAGCAGTCCATTTGATTTCCAAATTATCACATTGAACGGTGATATTCTCAATCAACTCTTTGACTAAAAGCGATTTATCAAGTTCGCTCATCTTTGCCAAGACCTTCTCGGGATGTTGCATAATCTTAAACAGCTCTTTGGTTTTATCGGGGGCAATTTGCTTGACAAGTCCGTTTAGGATATGGGCATCTTTTAACATTGGCGTGATGATTTGTATAATCGCTTCATCAAGGATAGCCACCGCCACCGAACCATTATGACAAGTATGATAGCCATAGTATTTTGCTTTGGTTGAAGTATAATAATAACGTCTGCGACCATGTCCCATACTGACAGTCGGTGTCATTCGGGTATGGCAACAACCACAAGTTAAAATGCCACGCAAAATGCCGACTTCGTTTTTCTTGTACAAGCAAGAGCGTTTGGCCACATCTTTGGAGGCTCTGATTTCGGCAACTTTATCAAATGTTTCTTGATCTATAATGGCCGGGTGTTGTCCGTCATATAGTTCGTTTTTATGTTTGACTTTACCAAGGTAAATCGGATTTTTGAGTAAGCGTTTTATCATCTCTCGGCGATATTCTATGCCGTATTTATCTTTGACCAGTTTGCAAACAGCGGTGATTGATTTATGTTTTAGATAACTTTCAAACATAAATCGTATCATTTCGCCTTCTTCCGGTTTAATTTTGAGCTTTTTATTTATGGCAACATAACCGGTTGGAACGGCACCGCCCATCCACATACCTTTCTTTTTAGATGCTGCAACTTTATCACGAATACGCTCACCGCTGACTTCTCGTTCAAACTGAGCAAAAGAAAGCAAGATATTGAGCATCAAACGTCCCATACTATCGGCTGTATTAAAATTTTGTGTTACCGATACAAATGAGCAGTTATTCTTTTCCAGTATCTCAATCATTTTGGAAAAGTCGGTTAATGATCTGGTTAGACGGTCTATTTTATAAACGACAATCATATCAACTTTGCCGGCATTGATGTCTTCTAACAGGCGCTCTAAGGCCGGTCTATTCATATTACCTCCGGAATAACCACCATCATCATAATATTCCGGGATGATTTTCCAACCTTGATGTTTCTGGCTTAATACATAATTTTCACCGGCTTCACGCTGAGCTTCTAATGTATTAAACTCTTTATCCAACCCTTCTTCGGTTGATTTTCGGGTATAAATGGCACAACGAACTTCTTTCATGGCTACACTCCAAAAAATTCTTTGCCGGAGATTTTCCGACCGGTTATTTCCAAAGCGATAGCTGATAAAGATTTATAAATCTGGCCATCAAACTCAAAACCATCTTTCAACACACGCAGACGGTAAACTTCACCCTTGAACCGTTTGATAAGTTCTGTGCCAACGGGCAAATAAGTTGCATTATCGGGTTCATCATCCATCGTTTCAAGCAAGTGTTTGGTTGCACTGTCTAATCCGCCAAAGCGCAGTTCTTGCAATCTGTTTGTGACACGCCAGATAAAAAAGGATTTGCGAGTGGCCTTTGTCGGAAGAGAGAAAAGCTCAATGTAGAGTTTGTATAACTCATCAAAATCTAATTGTGGTATGTCTTCCAAAGGAATGTCTAAATTAATATTTCTGGCCATTTGCGCCTCCTTTTGTTTGACAATGAATGCTTGCTTTTTCTTTTTTATCAAGTTTAATCTGCTGATTTTTCGATAAATCTTTGGGCTCTGTTTCATTTAAGATTTCAGCCACAGCTGTTTTTAACAGTTCTATGATTTCATTCATGGTTTTATCCTTTCAGAAAGTTCCTTACATACAGAACAAGTCAAAAAATCGAAAAACCGTACTCACTTTTTTCAATTTTTTTTGTTCGTCTGACATAGGGTAAAAATCCATGAGTGGGTCACAAAGTACCAACGGAGATTCGTTTCTTTTAATATTTTTGATAAATTGTTGTTTTTCAAAGAATCTTTTTTGCATAATTTTACCTTTCACTTAAAAATTATTTTTTTGTTGCATAAGGTAAAAAGCCCGGAGCCCGATTTTTCGTCCCAAAAAAATGAAAAATTTTTTAACTTTTTTATAATGCATTGATTTTGAATAAATATTTTCATCCGAGTTTTTACCTTTTTTTGATGTGAAAGGTTTGTTTCCTCCTTCCACCATAAGGTAAATTCCCGGAGAAGGCGAAATATTCCCCTTGGAGGAAAATTTTTTTAAAATCTGTTTTTACCTTTTGGAGAGAAGGACTTTTTATGCCTTTCACGTATAGTAAAAAGCCCGGAGTTCGATTTTTCGTCCCCAAAAAATGAAAAAAATAAAACATTTTATAAGTGATTGAATTTGCAGATAAATAAATGATACGTCTTTTTCATTTCATGATTTTGCAAGTTTTCATTTAATGATTTTGCAGAAATTCATTTCATTGTTTTGTAATTTTTACTTCGGCAGTTTGTGGATTTTTCGTTCGGCTGTTTGAGGATTTTATATTCGGTAATTTAAATCTTTTTAATTGTTCTGATTATTTTTGGTAAACTTAATTTCCCATTTATTAAAAATATATAGATTTAATCCGAGAGCTTTTAGAACAAGTAATAACTTACCTGTTTGAGTGGTGTTTTTTCCGTTTTCAACATCACTGATAAATCTACGCCCCGTTTCTGATATTCCAGCAAGTTCTTCTTGGGTTACTCCTTGTTGTTTACGAATATCTCGTATTAATTTTCCTATATCTTTCATTGTTGTTAAATCTTGGCTATTCATAATAAACCTCTTTTTTTGTTACCATTCGGTATCAATAGTGTGTAAATTTGTGCAGATATCAAGTTTTTGTTACCGAATAGTATCATAATTATTATATGGTAAAATAAAGTTTTATGTATCAAAGCAAAATAATTTTTACAAAAAAAAGAGTATCCTTGCAGGAATGCTCTTTTTCAAATTTTAATAACAAATTATATTTAATTTTTAGACTTATTTGCTTTTTTTGTTTTCTTAATTGCATTATTTTTTAATTCAGATGCGGAGCAAGAATTACAAAATGCGGGTTTTGAAAAGTAAAATTTTATAAATTTTATTTTAAATTTCATCCATCTTTTTATAAAACACAAATGGCATTTAAAATGTGGAAGATGAATCCAGGTTTTAGAAAATTCATTTTCCCATATTGAAAAAGGAAATCGTTCTTTGTAATTTTTTATATCTTTTTCTAAATTGTATCCTTGTTCAAATGTTTCTTTTATGTTGCCTAAATAGTTTAAATTAAAATATCCATCATAAAATTTATTCATTTGAGATAGTATGAAATATGTATATACACATACTTCCTCATATTTATTATACAAATTATAGAACAGATTTTTTATGGCTTCATAATCTGGAGTAGATAGATTATTTTTGTTTATCTGTTGAATAATGCTAAAATAATCATCAATTGAATGTGAAAGATGATTCGTCATTCGTTCTAAATCTTTAAATGAAATCAAAAACTTAGAATTAGCAGTAGCTAAAAAAATATATTGAGAAATATCTATAGTAAAGAGGATATCAGGTTTCAAGGAAACTTGTAATGATTTTTTCACATCATTATCATCATAAGCTTTTTTTATTTTATCTAAATTATCGCTTTTATAAAAAATAAGATTGGAAAATAGAGTTGTTATATTTTCAGATAATATAAAATAGCGTTCATGAATTAATTTTTTTTGTTCTTTTAATTTTTCTCTTATACTAAAATAGTAAGCAAACCAAGCACCTATAAAAGCTGAAATAAATATAGTAAAAACTTTAATCATCTTTTATCTCTCCTTACTTAATCCTTTAGTGAACCAATAGGAACTATTAAAACACCATCTTTACGACGATAAGCATAATTACCTATACCGGTTAAAACCATTTTGAATGATGGAGCTTTCATTTTTGTTGTATCAATATTTGCTTCAAGTTTATTTAATGTTGTAGCTCCTTCTTCAATAAGTTTATCTCCACCAAGTTTAATTTCAATTAATCCATAAGAGCCATTACGCAAATGAACAACAGCATCACATTCTAAATCATTTCTATCCCTATAGTGATATACCTGTCCATCTAAAGCATCTGCATAAATACGTAAATCTCTGATACATAAGTTTTCAAACATCAATCCCATTGTTTGGAGGTCATTTATTAAATCTTTTGCCCCAAGACCTAATGCAGTAGTTCCGATAGAAGGGTCAGTAAAGTAACGAGTATCAGAAGCCCTGATTGCTGTTTTGGAACGTAAATTAGGATTCCAAGCTAAAGAATCCTCAATAACAAAAATCTTCTTTAATGCTGATATATATGAGCTGATAGTTACATTTTTGTTTGTTAAATCTTCAGTACCCTCATTAGCATAAACATCTTGTGTTATTGATGATATTTTTGCTTGCGAAGCAATAGAGCGTGCATATGAACGCAATATACGTTTAGTTTTTTCAGCATCCCTTTTAACGTTATCAATTCGTGAAATATCATCATTGACCACAGCATCAAAGTAGTTAATTGCCAATTGTAAAGCAACATCAGTATTTGTTCCAATGGATTTAGGCCATCCACCGCGACAAATTAAAAAAGCAATTTGTTCTAAGTCTAAACTATTGGTTCCTGTAACTTTCTCATTGTCAGAGAATAAATCGGCCAAAGAAACGCTACCATTACTTTCGCCTGATTCATATAAACTCATTGGACGCATTAACATGCGAGAAATTCTTCCAGTACCACTATGTGATATTTCTGATAAATCAGCAGGTACAGCAGAACCTGTTAACACAAATTGACCAAATTCATCACGTTTATCAACCTCAAAACGTATGGCATCCCAAAGCTTTGGAGCTAATTGCCATTCGTCAATTAATCTTGGAGTTTCACCATTTAACAGAAATGATGGATCCATATCTGCCATTTCTATGTTTTGCTTTTTTTGTGCGGGATCTTGCATAAGTAATATACTTTTAGCAATCTGGCTTGCTGTTGTTGTTTTACCGCACCATTTAGCACCTTCAATTAACACAGCTCCCGAACTAGCTAATTTTTTTTGCAAAATACTATCTGCTAATCTTGTTTTATATTCTTTCATATTGAAACTCCTTGATAATATCTATTAATATAGACTATATTTTACTATTTTGCAAGTTTTTATTTTGTGTTTTTGCAATTTTTTATTTGATGATTTTACATAAATTCATTTCGCGTTTTTGCAATTTTTTATTTCGGTATTTTACAAAAAAGTATGAAATTCGGTAATTATTCGGTAAATATTCGGTAATATTTAGGCGAGATTATTTATAAATAATCCGTAATAAAATTAGATACCAGCTCAGACCAGGTTGAGCTTTATCTTTTTGTAAGTATCGGGAATATAAAGATATTCAAAAATCTTAAATCCAATGGGGTCTTATCCACCACCATAAAAAAAATCTCCCTTGTGGGGATTTTTTTTATGGTAAGTTTACAAACCGCTCGAACCAACGACACGTTGGTTTGACTACCAGGGCTAGGCGAGACGCGGGTATCGCCGGTTTACATTTTCCTTTTACCGTTCACTCTTTTAAGCAACCGAGCTTATCATCCCATTTCCAGCAATCATTGCGGCAGATTTTTTGAACGGGGTCATAAACCATGCCGCCGTCCAAACAGACATCCATATCCAGTTGTTCTTTGATTTGAGATACATATTTTCCCATTAGTATAAAACAGACAAAAAATACGCCGAAAACTATGTAGGCAGGTTTCTGCCATCTGGCCCGAAAAGTTAATCCAAACGCCACAAAACAAACTACCGAAACAACAGCATAAAGATATTGTATTAAAGGTTCAACACCCCAAATAATGGCATTATTGACGGTTAAAAGAGAAAAAAGCGCAAGATAAATTACCACTTTCATGGTTATACCGACAATATAAAATGCGCTTTTTTTCATTTTTTCTCCTATTTATATTTTGTATGATGCGTCGGACAGGTTTCCCGCAAAGATTTGCCCCTCAGAGCACCTTTCTGTCCCCTCAAATTTGCCCGATAATCCCGCAAACTATCCTTTAAGGGATATCTGTTAACAAGAATGTCTTTGGCTTCTTTCCCAACATCTATTATATTTGCGATACCTGCACCATATAAACCGCCTCGTTTTGTTGCTTCATAATTTGCTTTACAATGGAAAAACGGATCACTTTCTTTTAATTTCATTTTCCTCATCGTGTCATAATTACGAAACATATCCTTTACAGGCGCAACCAAACCTGTTCTCGTTTTGCCTGACATTAGTTTGTAGTTTTTCATATAATTATCAAGTATTTTAGCTGTTTTATCACCATATTTTGGCATTATTTTTCTCCTATTAAAAAATCAATAAACCAAATCATGTATTATTGTTCATAATATATGATAATTAATATATAGGGATAAATATTGTATTTCACAATACCCAAATATTTAAAATTTAAAATATTTTCCCACATGCTACTCATTAAAATCAAGCAAAAAGATATTTAATGCCTTGTTATAGAGTGTTTATATATTTACAACTTTGTGAATAAAAATCATTGACTTTAATTCATTGAATATTATACATTGAACAAATCAAGGAGATTATAAATTGACTGATAAAATGACAAACCGGCAGATTGCCGCATTAGAAACAAAAAGAAAACTGTTAGAAGCGGCTAAAAAAATCGTATGCGAAAAAGGATTGATTAATACTTCGGTTGAAGAAATCACCAAAGCTTGCGGTGTGGCAAACGGCACATTTTATACTTATTTCAAACGCAAAGAAGATGTCGTTTTTGCTCTAAGCCGTGAAATGTATCAGGAAATCTACAATAAAGCATTGATTCATGATGGTTCTTTTATTGAGCGCCTCATTTTTTATATGGTAAATTTCTCAGTATATATTGAAAAAAGCGGTTTAAAACTTTGTCAAGAGTGGTTGCGTAATACCGTTGATCCGGATTTGGTAGAAAATCCGGATGATAAAAATAAGCTGAGCATGGATATTTCTTCCATAAAAGGAATTATCACAAACGGTATAAAACGCGGGGAGTTAAAAAAGGACACTCCCGTTGACAAACTTTCCCATACCTTGACAGATGTGCTTTACGGCGAAATGCTCTGCTGGGATATGTCAGGCGGAAGTTATCGTTTTGAAGAACGTACAAAAGAATTTTGCAATATGTTTTTACCAGCAATTATCAAACCTTATTTGTTTTGAAAGGAAACGTTTATGAAAATAGAAACAGTAACCTTAAATGACGGTGTAAAAATTCCGGTTTACGGCTTCGGAACATACCAAATTCCTGCAGATGGAAGCACTTACAAAGCTGTCAGAGAAGCTCTTGATTTAGGTGTTCGGCACATTGATACGGCTGTTGCCTATTTCAATGAACAAGAAGTCGGGCAAGCCATCAGGGAGAGTGGAATTCCCCGCGAAAATATCTTTTTGACAAGCAAACTCTGGTTGCAGGATTATGGCTATGAAGCAGCTCAAAAAGGCATAGAAGCTTCCTTGCGCAAACTAAAACTTGATTATATGGATTTGTATTTGATTCACCAACCGTACGGTGATGTTCCCGGTGCATGGAAAGCTATGGAAGAGGCAAAGGCTGCCGGAAAAATACGTTCTATCGGCGTGAGCAACATGACACCAAAAATATGGAATAATTTTGTGCCACAGTTTGCAACAATTCCTTCGGTTAATCAGATAGAATTTAATCCATATTGTCAGCAAAAGAAAATTCGTAAAATTATGGAGGAAGCCGGTGTTCGGCTTGAAGGTTGGGGACCGTTGGGACAAGGTAATAAAGCCATGCTTGCCGATCCGATTATCAAAGAAATTGCCAAGATCCACAATAAAGACGCAGCTCAGATTATTTTGCGCTTTGAACTTCAGGAAGGGGCAATTATTTTTCCGAAATCAACCAATCCGGAAAGAATAAAAAGCAATATGGAAATTTTTGATTTTATTTTAAATGATGAAGAAATGAATAAAATCAGGATGTTAGATACCGGAAGAGGTTGTCATGATCCCAACGCCCCCGGAGTCGCAGAATTTTTAATCAACGCCTTTGATGTTCATGCCGATGAAAAATAATAAATATTGAATTGAAGAAAATAAATAGACAGGAGAATGCTTTATGGAATATGCGGAATTATATAATGGTGTGAAAATGCCGATGCTTGGTTTCGGGGTATATCAGATACCTGAATATGAAGCCGCCAAAAATGCTGTATCAACGGCTTTGAAAATCGGATACCGACTTATTGACACAGCACAAAGCTACATGAATGAAAAAGCAGTCGGTGATGCAATTAAAGAAAGCGGAATTTCCAGAAAAGAGATTTTTATTACAACGAAATTGTGGATTCAGGACTTTTCTTATGATGGCGCCATTAAAGCCACCGAATTATCGATGGAACGCCTCGGGGTGGATTATATAGACCTTATGTTACTTCACCAGCCTATGGGAGATTATATCAATGCCTGGCGTGGTTTGGAAAAATTATATCAGGAAAAGAAATTAAAGGCTATCGGTATGGCGAATTGTTATCCTCATGTTTTGGTTGATCTTTGTGAAACTTTTGCCGTAAAACCAATGTTGAATCAAGTGGAAATGCATCCTTTTTTTCAGCAACAGCTTAACCTTGATACAATGAAAGAATATCATGTGGTACCAGAAGCTTGGGCGCCGTTTAACGAAGGTTTGCACAACTTCTTTCAAAATCCGGTTTTGACCGAAATCGGAAACAAATACGGTAAAACAGCCGCTCAAGTGGCTCTCCGTTGGAATATTCAACGCGGCGTTATCGTCATTCCGAAATCTGTTCATGAAGACAGAATGCGGCAAAATTTTGATGTGTTTGATTTTACCTTGTCACAAGAAGATATGGAAGAAATAAAGACAATGGATATCGGACATAGTGAGATTGTCAATCATTTTGACCCGCAATGGATAAAGCTGCTGCACAAATGGAAATTTTAGTTGGAAATCGTGTTTTTCATTCATCTTCAAAGTGATAAAATATTTATGTAAGCGGAATTTTAGCTGTTATGAAAAAATTCTGTTTTATAATTATAAAGCTGGCAGATATTCGCTCGATAGGTGCTAATTAATCACCATAAAAAACTCTCCCTTGCGGAGATTTTTTTATATTTCATGACATGAAACTCGTTTTTCCACCCACTCTAAAAGCGGCGAAAGATATTTTTGATTGCTTTTCAGATAAGAAAGAAAATAAGTTGTTTTTAAATTCTCATCTTCCAATGGAATGATAACACGTTCAGCGCCGTCATTGCGGTAATTGCGGACAAGTTTGGTCGTAAAGCACAATAAATTGCCGTTTTCCAGCAGTTGGCGGAATACAAAGTAGTCATTATAGGTTTTCATGCCGAATTTGTCGGTTAACCAATCAACAAAAGGCTGTATTTGGCGGACATACGCACCATCTCCGGAATAATTTATCAACTGCAAATTTTCTTCATTATGCAGACAAACGCTTTTTCTTTTTGCCAACGGATGGCCGGCAGGAACCGATAACATCAATTCCTCATCGGCAAACGGCACGGTGATAATATCTTCGTTTTTGGGTTTTTTGATAGATATAACCGCATCGTATTTATGCGTCAGCAACAGCGTTTCCAAATTGTTTTCATCCGGCAGCAAGGCGGAAGTTATGTTGATATCGGGATTTGCTTTTTGCAACAAAGGAACGGAAAAACGCATCGGCCCCGGATCACAAAAACCAAGCGACAACACATTATCTTTGCGGATAAACTGATAAAACGTGCTCTTCATTTCATCGGCTTTGATTAAAACCGCTTCGGCATATGTCAAAGCCAAACGTCCGGCATCGTTTAAGCATAATTTATTCTTTGAGCGTTCAAACAACGGTACACCGAGTTCTTCTTCCAACTTTCTGATAGCAAGGCTGAGAGCCGGCTGGGAAATGTGTAGCATTTCCGCCGCTGTTGTTAAATTATTACATTCTGCGGCTATTTTAAAATAACGTAATTGTGTCAGCTCCATGATGTCCTCACTATAAGTTTAAGTTATAGCGCCATAAATAAACGGTATTAGACTTTTTGCCAAACGTCAAGCATAATATAAACAGTTCCCAACCAATATTTCGGAGGTCTGTATGAAGTTTTTTCAATATATTTTATTTGCCGCCCTGTTTTTTCACACTAATTTTGTTAATGCCGAGGAGAATAAAGCCATGACCAGAAGCGAACGCGCTGATAAAACTTATGAACAATTGTTTTTAAACAAGCGGGCAGCCAGTCCGACCGACCCCGAATTTATGGAAATTTTGCAACGTAATATCTTCGGCGAAGTTTTCTATACCGGAAACTTAAACAACCAAGAACGTGAATTGATAACCGTGGTTTCTTTGGCGACCATGCAAACACTGCCGCAACTGAAAGCGCATATCGGCGCGGCGCTTAATGTCGGCAATTCACCTTTGACAATCCGCGAGGCTATCTATCAATGCGCGCCGTTTATCGGTTTTCCGCGAACATTAAACGCCATCGGCGTTTTTAATGAAGTCGTTCAAGAAAGAAACATCACGCTGCCGCTGGAGAACGCCGGAACCACAACCGATGCCGACCGACACGAAAAAGGTCTGGCTATACAAACAGAACTCTACGGTGACGAAGTAAAAAAGGCGATGAGCTCACTGCCCGCGGAATATAAAGATATCGTGCCGGATACTTTAACTGACTTTTGTTTCGGTGATTTTTACACCCGCGGCGGTTTGACAATCCAACAACGCGAATTGTTGTCACTCGTTATTTTAACCGCCCTCGGCGCGGAAAAACAGTTGTCTGCCCATGTTATCGGCGCGCTTAAAGCCGGTAACGACAAAGAAACACTGTTAGCGGCAATGGTGCAGGCCATTCCCTATGTTGGGCTGGCGAACGCGATGACCGCCATCAACCTGATTAAAGAGGCAGATGTTGATAATTATCAGCCGATTTATGAGGAATAAAAACGATGAGAAAAATTTTTGCCGGACTGATTGCCGCCGTTTCGCTGTGGAACAATGCGGCGTTTGGCGGAGATATAACGGAGAATAAAACGATGAAAATTAAATTAAGTTTTGAACAAAAGGAAGTCATCGTCCGGATGGCAGAGAATGCCGCGGTTGAACAATTTTTGCCAATGCTGCCGGCAGAATTTGAATTCATTGACTTTGCCGGTGAAGAAAAAATCAGCGAATTTTCCCGTCCCGTTTCGCTTGCCGGCGTGCCGCGCGGCATGATTGCGACCAAAGGCAAGATGTTTATATACGCGCCATGGGGAAATTTCGGATTTTTCTATAAAGACCACGGGAAAACAATGGACAACAGCCTGATTGAACTCGGCGAGGTAGAAAGCGGGCTAGAATATCTGGCTGAAACAAAAGGCGGCTTTTCCGCCCGAATAGAGATTTTACAAGAGGAATGATTATTATGAAAAGAAGAGATTTTATAAAAACAACATTGGCGGCAGCCGCTTTATCAGTTTTGCCGCAGGTTTCAACAGCAGCAAACGGAGGTAAAATGAAAATTTTGGTTTTAACCGGAAGTCCGCGCAAAAACGGCAACTCCAACACATTAGCAGATAATTTTATTAAAGGCGCTAAAGAAGCCGGACATGAAATTGCGCGCTTTGATTCTGCTTTTAAGGAAGTCCATCCCTGTATCGGCTGCAACTCTTGCGGTATGAACGGTCCATGTGTTTTTAAAGATGATTTTGAATTTGTCCGACAGCATATTGTTGATGCTGATATGATCGTGTTTGCCACACCGATGTATTATTTCGGTTTCTCTGCACAGTTAAAAACCGTTATTGACCGCTTTTATGCGATTAACGGACAAATCCACCGTCCCAAAAAAGCAGCTTTATTGATGACCTATGCAGATAATTCCGCAGAAAAGGAAGCCATCCTTGTTAACCATTATAATTTCCTTGTCAAATATCTCGGTTGGGAAAATGTCGGTCAGGTTATTGCTCCCGGCATGTGGCCGGCCGGTGCTGTTAATCATACCGATTATCCGCAAAAAGCTTATGAACTGGGAAAATCACTGAAATTGGCATAAATATGGAGAATTTGTAAAGACAAAGACATCGCGCCGATCCATTCACCGAAAGCCAAATAGATAAATGACTTTACCTGTCTGAAGACTTTAACAGATTTTTGCCATTCTCGCCAATCATCAGAAAGGACGACGCGAAATCAGCGGATAAAATTGGTGCGGCTGCCGCTTTCCTGTTCGGGCGGATTCAAGCCGCCGTTTTTGGCCTCATCAATCATTTTTAACGCCCATGCCATATTTTTGCCCAAATTGCGCATGGTCTGCAGACCTTCTTTATCCTGCAGCACTTCTTCAGGCGTGTTGCCATGCACTTCATTCCAGTATGAAGAAGAAACAACCGGCATTTTGTTGATGGTAAAATATTTATTGATGACATCAATGGCAGCCGTCGTCCCTGCCCGCCGCGCCGAAACCACCGCGGCGCCGGGCTTAAAAGCAAATGCCGCGCTGCCGGCATAAAAAGCCCTGTCTAAAACCGAAAGCAAACGCCCCGACGGATGCGCGTAATAAACCGGTGAACCAAAAACAAAACCGTCGGCTTGTTCCGCTTTTTCAATAATACTATTAACAATGTCATCATTAAATACACAACGACCGTTCAACTTGCGACAGGCCTGACAGCCGATGCAGTCGCGGTAAGCGCCCGTCCCGAGTTGAATAATTTCGGTTTCAATCCCTTCTTGATTTAAGACTTTGGCAACTTCGCTTAACGCCGTATAGGTGCAGCCTTTTTCGTGTCCGCTGCCGTTTATCATCAATACTTTCATGTTTGCTCCTTTCCGTGCCGGCAAATGTTTTTTGTTCTGCTCCTCACAGGCGGATAACAAACTTATCCCGCCCATGGCAAGAAGCGTGTTTATTAAAAACTGACGCCGGTTCATCAAATTAAACTCCACATTTTTATGCTGACAAAATAGCACCCGATAAACAGTTTGACAATTATTTTTTATATTTAACAAACGAATACTTGCAAATAGTCTCCTTTGACGTCAATGTTTTTTGTCCATATTTTGCTTGACCTAATAACAATTGTAACTTATACTGCCTAACATTAAACGATTATTTTATCTGCATAATTATTTAAAAAATTTTTATATATGGAAACAAAAGAAAAATTAGAAAAATTAGAAAGGGTTATGGCTGATTTAGGTTTAACCAAAGAGGAAATTATAAACTGGTTAGGCTTAAAAGGACTACAAGGCGCTATTATTGCCCGCCCGGGAATGTATTATTACGCTGATGGAACATTTTCTGAAAAAATCATGCCGTATAAGCAAATTTCCGGCGTTATCGGTTGGGTAGATAAAACCGGGAAACATGGCTTGGTTCTCGGCTTGCGTGAAATCAAAGCAAAATGGGCAGAAGATATGCCAATTGGCAAAATTCCGGAATCCGACGGCAAAAAAAACACGCATTTAATTTTAGAACAGGCAAAAAAGCATGACATTAATGCTGAAGCTGCAAAATGGTGTGCGGATTATACTTTTGACGGCATTAAATTGGGACAAGCTTTTTTACCCAATAAAGATGAATTAAAAAAGATATTTGCAAACATTTCAACTGTTTGTAAAGCATTGGCTCCAATAGCACCGCTTAAAATATCGGAATGGTATTGGTCCTCATCAGTGGGCAACAACAATTTCATCTGGGTTCTCTCGCCTAACGGCTTGATTTTGACTTGCACCATGTCAAAAAATCTCATGACACGCTGTGTTTTTAATTTTTAATTTTAAAATTTCCTCCTGTGCTTATAACACAGGAGTTTTTATTGACCCTTTTTTATCAAACATGAAACGCCACCGGTTTACACCGGTGGCGTTTCATGAAAGAGTTACTTAATCACACACAAAGATACCAAATCATCTCCGACATTGCGGAAGGCAACTTCCCTATCTGTCAGATTATCAAAATGCTTGCGTATATACTCACATACGCTGCGTGTCAACCGATCTTGCCAGCAGGCATAATAACGCTTGGTTTGACCTTGGCATTCAATATCCACAAAATAACAACCAAAGCTCTTGTCATCATAACCCAGCTTTTTCAAGATACCTTGCTTCATTTCATTCATGATAACAAAATTTTATAATTTAACAATAATTAAGAATTGATGTAAAACTACCACCGGTTTCTAATTTTGTCAACATTTTTCAACAGCAATTATTGACATCTTCACATAGACGATTAAAATAGAACAAAACAAGAACGAGATTAAAAAATGAAACAACATGCCATTGCTTTAATTGATTGCGATTCTTTTTTTGTTTCCTGTGAGCGGGTAGACAACCCTGCCCTTTGCGGGAAACCCGTCTGCGTCATGACCGGTGGCGGCAGCAAAGGCATAATTGTTTCCCGTTCCAAAGAAGCTAAATTGTTGGGCATTAAAATGGGAACACCTTATTTTCAGGTGCAAAAAACATATCCGCAAGCTATCTGTTTGCCTGCCCGCCATCGCCGCTATGCAGAAATTTCACGTCAAGTCATGAATATCATCAAAACATTTAGCCCCGATGTTGAAGAAGTTTCCATTGACGAGGCTTATATAGACTTAACCGGGTTAAATAACGTTTACAAAACTTCTTATAACGAGCTGATAAATAAAATCCGCCAAACCATTTTAACCAAAACCAAAATTCCCGTATCCATTGGGCTAAGCACATCCAAAACCTTAGCCAAACTCGCCAGCGACAAAGCCAAATCAACCGGCGGAATTTATACCATAAAGCCTGAAAACATTTTAGAATCCATTGGCGACAATGACATCAAAGAAATCTGCGGCATTGGCCGA
>CASFRM010000014.1 GCA_949297185.1 uncultured Pseudomonadota bacterium | reverse complement strand
ACACACCGCGACAGTGGAGTGGCGGAACGCGTCAGCCCGTAAGGGTGCACTATGCGTTAGCGTGTGCACAATCCATGTAGCGACCCTTCGCACCCTAAACGGGTGCTTTTTTATTGGCTGAGACACATCGGACGAGAACCACGATTTGTGGTTCGGATTCCGACACAGTACTGTTCAATACAAAATAATTAAATACAGCGAGAAAATAACACATAAAATTACATAAGCAAGATATTTTTGCTCAATTTTCTTGGTTGCGTTTTAACCTTTTTTCTTTTTCTTCACGCTTTTTAGCTCTTTCTTCTGCTCTTTTTTTAGCTTTTTCGGTAAATCTTGATTTTGATGGTTGCATCTCTTCTTTTAGTTTTTCTTGTTTTTCTTTTTCGGCTTTTTCCATAGCAGCCTTTTGAAACCTTGAAGCTTTTTCCATTTTGCGCTTCATAATTTCTTCATATTTTTTTTCACGTTTTATGGTGTTTTCAATGGCTTTTTTCTTAAAACGATTTGTTTCATTAGCTCTTTCTTCTTCAATTTGAGCTCGCCATAACATAAGTTTTTTTTCTCTTTCGCTCAAAAGTTTTTCTTCTTGTTCTTCTTCCACATCTTCTTTCTGTTCTTCTGGCTTTGCTTCCTCTGTTAAATCTTGCGTTTCTGTTGTTTTATCATCCTCTGTAATGTTTTCCTGAACTTTTTCTTGTTCTTTTTGTAACTTTCTTTCTTCCATATCAATTTCTAAGAAACTTTTAACTTTTTCTCCCTCAGACAAAACCTTCGAACCGCTTTCAGTAACAGCAGCATTTACCTGAGCAACTCCGCAAACAAAAGTTAACAAGAAAACCAATAACCTCATAACTATCACCTGTTTCAAATTATTAATGCTTTTAATTTACATATAAAATATTGACACTTCAAGCAAAAGGATAATAATACCAAGAAAATTTGTATATTAAGGAACAATAAATGAAAAAAATAATTGTTGCTGCCGCTGCACTAATCAAAGATCACAAAATTTTTATAGCCCAAAGGCCGGCTCATAAAAAGCCACCTCTGGTATGGGAATTTCCCGGAGGCAAAAAAGAAGAAGGAGAAACTCTGCAGCAAGCCCTGCGCAGAGAATTACAAGAAGAACTGCAAATTGATACCTCTATCGGTGAATTTATATGTCAAGTAACACACCAATACGATTTTGGTGAAGTTGAGGTAAATTTATACAAAGCATCAATGACCAATCCCGATGCAAAAATTATAGATATCGAACACAGCGCCACAGCGTGGATATCCCCGCAAGATTTTGATAAATACCAATTTGCCGCTGCCGATATTGAATTGCTAGACGAAATAAGAAAGCTGCCGATTTAAAAAAACATCCCTCTTGTTCCACACAAGGGGATGCTGTTTTACACCGTTGCATTGCTTTGCCATTTGATTGTAACTCTGGCACATTCTTTATCACCGTTAGAAACGATAGAATGATAAGTAATTTGTCCATCAATCTGAGTTTTTACTTCAATCTCTTCTCCGTATGTTGCCTCATGTTTGTATGAAATAACAATCTCTTCAGGAGAATGAGTTGATCTAAAATCTCGACTAATAGTCTCGCTGGCCCATAAAGGATAAAAAGAGTTGTTTACATGTTGATTAAAATCAATGTTGTCATAATAGACGGTAAACTTCTTTTTATAGTCCTCGCGCTGCACGGCTGGCTGAATAAAATTTGACTTAAACAAAGTCTTGGTTCTTAGTGACACTGTAGGCAATTCCACAGCTTTTTTTCGCACCACATCAACCAAAACCCATTTACTGATGGCCTCAACCAAAACATTTCCTCTGGTATCAGTAATTAAAAATTCTCGCATAGCCGTAATTTTACTGATTTCAGACACCCACGTCGAAACCATAATTTTTTCACCGGCTTTGGGCGGTCTTTTAATTTTGATAGCATACTTATTAGCCATCCACGCCCGCGAAATTTTTGCCATACTAACAGTACTAAAACCTTGTTTTGCTACATGTGTTTGAGCCGCATCTTGCATCAAATTCATCAAAGTAACAAGTCTTATTCTACCTCTCTTATCACACTCATAATATGCCATATCATGGTTAAAAGAAAAAGTAGACAACTTGCTAAACTGCCCAATTAACAACAGTTTCTCTTTCAGTACGTCTAAGTCCATAACAATATTTTAAATAATTAATAAAAAAATAATTATATGACTCTGGTAATATATTTTTTATAAGAAAAAAACAAGTGAAATATTAAAAAATCTTCAAAAATCTTTATTTTATAACAATTTTATTATTGGCTTTATACAACAAAAAACTCCCTTGTATTAAGGGAGCTTTAAACTAATGGGGCGGATGATGGTTAGGCTGTAAAAAACTACTTGTTTTTTCAGCCGTAACTTACGCTCCCGCTAGACTTGGGAGCTAGCTTTAAGCGACGCGAACCAAGCTTTGCGCGGGCGGTGACCGCAGCGAGTTAGCTTTTGCCATTGCACAAGACAAAAGCTTACGAGCCAGAATATCTCATCCCGATTTGCTCTTCCATGAGCAAATCGGTATCCGCCCAAGATTTTTTGCTATGCTTTATACAACAAAAAACTCCCTTGTATTAAGGGAGCTTTAAACTAATGGGGCGGATGATGAGATTCGAACTCACGACATCTGGTACCACAAACCAGCGCTCTAACCAACTGAGCTACATCCGCCATTGTCAGTCACCAGAACTTTTTAATTATAAAGCAACATAAAGTCAAGCTAAATTTACAAAATATTTTTTCAAAGATTAATAATTTGTTTTCTTTTTCGTTATAACATAAGCCAAAATGGGAAAAATGAGGGTTCACAACATGAAAAAAATAAGCAGCTTTTTGCTTGGTTTTACTTGGTTATTGGCGATTTTAGCATATACAGGAGAGGCATATGCCAAACGCACAACCTCTTCAATTGTAATAGATGCTCTTTCTGGAGAAGTAATTTCTCAATACAATGCCGATGAACTCCGCTATCCGGCCTCATTAACTAAGCTAATGACCCTATACCTAACATTTAATGCCCTTGAAAGAGGCGACATTGAGCTTGATGACGAATTAAAAGTATCGCGTTTTGCAGCCAATCGCGAACCTTCAAGACTTGGTGTAAGAGCCGGAGAAACCATTAAAGTAAAAGATGCGATAATGGCCCTCATAATAAAATCAGCTAATGACTGTGCTACTGTTTTAGCCGAAAATTTGAGCGGCAGCGAAGCCGAGTTCGCCAAACTGATGACCCAAACCGCACGTGACTTAGGTATGAAAAACACCACTTTCAAAAATGCTTCAGGTCTTCCCAACCGCCAGCAAAAAACCACTGCCCGTGACATGGCTATATTAGGCAGTGCCGTTTATCACCATTTTCCCGAGTATTACGATTTATTCTCTGCAAAAAAGTTTACCTATAAAGGCCGCACCTATTACACTCACAACCATCTGTTAAAAAAATTCAAAGGCGCCGACGGTATGAAAACCGGTTATACATCTGCTGCCGGGTATAATATAGTAACATCAGCCGAAAGGAACGGTCGCCGCGTAATTGCCGTAACCATGGGACACGACAGCATAAAAAATCGTGACCTAAAGGTTGCTCAACTAATGAACAAAGGACTTAAAGAAAAAACCTCACACCGCATTTATGCCAAACTTGAGCTTCCGTCATTTTCCGAAGATATAACTTCTAATGGTTCGAATGGCACATGGGGAATACAAATCGGAGCCTTTTCAAATTATATCAAAGCCCGCAATTACGCACTAAATATCCAAAGTGAAATTCACCTACCCTACGCTCAAAAAACCGAAATCAATGTTGAACCGGCTTCTAAAGGCTCCGCTATAGTATATAGGGCTCAACTTGTAGGTCTGGCAAAAAATGAAGCGGATAAAACTTGTTATAGTTTGAAAAGAGCAAATAAGTCGTGTATTGTTGTTGAGGTTAACGATTCTCAACACATAGCGATGGTTAATAAATGAGCACTAATTCCAGCACCCATATAATAGTAATCGGCAATGAAAAAGGCGGCACCGGCAAATCAACTATTGCCATGCATTTAGCCGTAAGACTAATGTACGAAAACTTCAAGATTGCGGTAATAGACCTTGATGGAAGACAAGGATCTTTAAGTAAATACATATCCAATCGCCATAAGTATGCCGAAAATAACGCCATTACCTTGCCCACACCTGTACACTATGTTTTTGAACCCGTTGACAACCAATCCAATATTCTTGAAATAACCAACTTAATTGAAGATTTAAAGCAACAATTTGACGCTATCATAATTGACACCCCCGGCACCAAAAACTACCTTTTTGAGCTGGCACATAAATATCCACACACTTTAGTAACCCCTATAGGCGATAGTTTGGTTGATTTATCGGCAATTGCTGATATTGACTACGCAAGTGGAGAAATACTAAAAGCCGGACACTACGCCGAATTTGTATGGGACACCAAAAAGCACTTGGCTGCCCAAGGACTTCCATACCTAAACTGGGTGGTTTGCGGCAACAAAATATCTCCGATTCGTTCTCGTAACAAAGATGCCGTTTTCACCAAGCTTGAAGATTTAGGCAAGCTTTATGGTTTTAGATTCACCTCCGGCCTAAAAGACCGCGTTATATACAAAGAACTTTTTCTTGAGGGTCTGACAGTTTTAGACTTTAACCAAGACAAACTATCAAGAAAGATGAGTATGTCTCATTTGGCAGCCAAAATGGAGCTTAATGCTTTGGCTGAATTTATTTTTCACTAAATGCTGATAACTTTGTTATAATCCTTGTTTTAAAGCTCACAAATGATAAATTATGAAGTGATTTTTATTTTCAATTTTATCATTTAAGGATGCGTTATGATTAAAACTGTTGCCACTACCCCGTACACCGACCAAAAAATGGGTACTGCCGGTCTGCGTCGCAAATCAAAAATTGCCATGCAACCCAATTATGTAGAAAACTTTATGCAAAGTATTTTTAATGTAATCGGAGATTTATCTGACAAAACTTTTCTATTAGGCGGTGATGGTCGTTTTTATAACAAAATAGCCATTCAAAAAATAATTAAAATGTCAGCTGCCAACGGCGTTAAAAAACTCATCATCGGACAAAATGGTTTTATCTCTACCCCTGCCGGTTCCAATGTAATTCTCAAAAACAAACTAAACGGCGGATTTATATTGTCAGCCTCACACAACCCCGGCGGTGAAAACGGCGATTTTGGCATAAAATATTCCAACGAAACCGGTGGCCAGATTCCAAACTCGGTAAGCGACAAAATTTATCAAGAAACTCTAAACATAAAAGAATACAAAATTTGTGACGCCGAAGATGTCGAGTTATCACAATTAAGAACTTTTACATACTGTGGAATGGAAATAGAAATTATTGATCCGGTAAAAGACTATGTTGAGATGATGCAAAAAATATTTGATTTTGCAGCCATCAAACAACTGTTTGCCAAAGGCTTCACCATGCGTTTTGACGCCATGAATGCTGTTACCGGCCCCTATGCCGTAGAAATTTTTGAAAACATTTTAGGCGCTGCCAAAGGCTCTGTGGTAAACTATATCCCAAAAGAAGATTTCGGAGGTTTGCACCCCGACCCCAACATGGTTTACGCCAAAGAATTAGTTGACTTTATGTTCTCAGATAAAGCTGCAGACTTCGGAGCCGCCAACGACGGTGACGGTGACCGTAACATGATTTTGGGTAAAAGCTTTTTTGTTACCCCAAACGACAGTTTGGCTATTTTAACCGATAACTTTAATTTAATTCCCTACTACAAAAACGGAATTTACGGCGTAGCAAAATCAGCTGCCACCTCAACCGCGGTAGAAAGAGTGGCCAAAGCACACAACATCGGTTATTATGAAGTCCCGACCGGTTGGAAATATTTTGTCAACTTGATGGATTCCAAACGCATTACTTTCTGTGGCGAAGAAAGTTTCGGAACCGGTTCTTCACACATTCGTGAAAAAGACGGTATTTGGGCGGTATTATTCTGGCTCAATATCTTAGCTGTTACCGATAAAACAGTTGAAGAAATCACAACAGAACACTGGCAAAGATATGGCCGCAGCTACTACATTCGTTTTGACTTTGAAGGTGTAGAAAGCGCCGTTGCCGACAAATTGATGGCAGATTTGGAAAACAAACTGCCCAGCCTCAATGGCAAATCCTTTGGTGAATTTGTTGTTGATAAAGCCGCTCCGTTTGTATACAACGATCCGGTTGACGGCTCATCAACCAAAAACGGATTAATTATCCGCTTTACCGATGGTTCTCGCATCGTGTACCGTTTATCAGGCACCGGCTCATCTGGAGCCACAATCAGAGTATACCTAGAAAGATTTTCTGCCAAAGATATCTTAAAAGCTCCTCTTGATATGGTAGCTCCCTTGGCCGACATAGCCCTTGAAGTTGCCGAGATACCGGAAAGAACAGGAAAGCACAAAGCAGATGTTATCACTTAAGACAAGCTTAAAAATACTTACTGCTTTATCTATTATAGCCGCCTCAGCCAATGAGGCGGCTGCAGGGTTGTATGGCTTTCACCACTACAACCCCTATACCGATTCCGAACGGATTCTAGACTTTCAAGAAGTTCCGCAATCAATCCCTAATTATCGTAGTCTAATGCGCGATAATTTGCTAATGCTTATAAGATATGCCAAAGAACAAAAGCCTGATTTTCAAATTATTGCTCACGAAGGACAAGACTTATTAACCAAAAGTCTGTGGGAATACGAACGCGAAGGCTACAATCAGGCTCGCCATAATGAAAATGCCGAAGATAAGTCATTCTTATTCAACGATGATTTCGTCGAAAAGGATCCTCTCAAACACACCGCCGCATATGAATATCTTCACTCTATAGATGCAATTGCCCTAAATAATTTTTACTGTGGCCAAAACAAAGAAAATATTATAACCGCAAAATATGGTTTAGGAAAAATAACTATTGAGCAGTGTGCTGATGAAGATTCTTTAGCATCGGCCTATATAAATGCCATGATTGATAAAAGAATAAGCTACGCTTTTACCGATATCAACCAAGCTTTTGACAATACCGACGACCACAATAGCCTAAACGATTCGTCAAAAAACATATATAAAGTTGATGATGCCCAAAACATATTATTTTTAACCGATACATCCCAATACAAAAGCAAAGACGCTCTTGTAGAAGAATTGGCTAAAACCAACTACGACATAATCGTAATGCCGGCGCTTTATGATAATGAAACTACTTTTTCCTCCGATGATATCGAACGTATTCGTTTCAAACACAACGGCTCCAAAAGGCTTTTGATTGCGATTCTTAATGTTTCCGAAGCATCACCGGCAGATTATTTTTGGAACCGCGACTGGAAACAAGGAGATCCCATATGGCTGGAAAGAAAATCATTTTCCACGCAAGATGCCTACATCACCCAATATTGGCACCCCAAATGGCAAGAAATTCTCTCCCATTATTTCCGCGATATAATCAGATCCGGTTTTGACGGAGTTTTCTTTACCGGAATTGAAAACTACCAATATTTTGAAAGACAAACCCCTCTGGAGTAATAACTTATGAGTGAAGCCGAAATATTTGAAATTACCCGAGACGGAATTTTTACCTTGCTAAAGATAGTAACTCCGATAATAGGTGTTGCCTTAGCTGTTGGTTTGATAATAGGTATTTTTCAGGCCTTAACCCAAATTCAAGAAATGACCTTGGCCTTTGTGCCTAAGATAATCTGCGTATTTTTGGCTTTGGTATTATTATTTCCGTTTATGTTTGGTCAGATGCAAACCTTATCTGACAGCTTATTTGCCAGAATAGCCGGAGGTTAGTTTTAGACATGGTTGAACTTTTCAACATCAGCCTCTACAGCTATATTTTAATATTCATGAGGGTCGGTGCAATATTTATGTTAATGCCCGGCTTTTCGGCATCTTATGTTAATATACAAGTCCGCCTGATTTTAGCCTTAGCAGTGACACTAATACTACAACCGCTGCTATACTCAGAACTGCCCGCCGAGCCACAAGATTTTGCGACCTTTTTTGGTTATGTGTTAGCCGAGATTACTACCGGAATTTTTTTAGGCATGGTCATGCAAATTTTATTTTTTGCCCTCAATTTTGCCGGTTCAATAGCTTCACAAGCCATCGGTTTTTCCAACGCCCAAATTTTTGATCCGGCATTTCAAACCCAAACCATGATTATCGAAACATTTTTAAGCATTATTGCGGTTACTTTTATTTTTATAACAGATATTCACCACCTGATGATAAAGGCTATTGTAGACAGCTACCAACTTTTTATCCCCGGAAAAGTACTGCCTTGGGGAGATATGGCTCAACACATAACCCAAACCATCGATAAATCTTTTAGTTTTGGTTTTAAGCTGGGTTCCCCGTTTATTGCCTTTACCATAATCTTTTATTCCGGAATGGGCTTAGTATCGCGTTTAATGCCCCAACTAAATATTTTCTTCTTGTCTCTGCCCTTGCAAATATATCTTGGGCTTGGAGTTTTGTTTATTACGGTTCCTATCATAATACTGGTCTTTTTCCGCTATTATGATGATGGTTTATATCTGTTTCATGGTTGAGGAGTTATGCAATGACTGCACCTGAAGACGAAGACGAATCCTCCAAAACAGAAGAACCATCGGAACGCAAAATTTCCAAAGCCAAAGAAGAAGGCGATGTTGCAATATCGCAAGATGCCAAAAGTTTTATCATTCTCATTGGCTGCCTTTTTGTAGTTTGGCTATTTATGCCGATAATGTGCAAATGGGTAGGAGAAATAGGTTCATCTTTCATTTCTCGTTCAGGCAGCACGCATGTCGACAGCGGCAATTTTGTTGTATTGCTTGAACAGGCTATTTTTGGATTTTTTAAGGTCATGGCCATACCTTTTGCTATTTTTATGGTCTTGGGCATATTTGCCTCGCTAAGCCAAACCGGCTTTATATATGCCCCAAAAAAGCTGGAACCAAATTGGAATAAACTAAACATTTTTGCAGCCCTTCCCAAATTCATCAACAAACAAAAGATTGTTGAAAGCATCAAAGGTATAATCAAAATTACGGTGGTCAGTTTTCTAGCCTATAAAGTTTTACAACCCTACATACCGCAAGCCGAATTGTTGCCGACCATGGATAACTACGGAATTTTAGATTTTATTCATCACATTGTAGTTATGTTGCTTTTTACGGTCACCATAGCCGTATTGGTTATTGCTGCAGGCGACTATGCCTGGCAAAAATATTCCCATTTGCAAAAATTAAGAATGACCAAACAAGAGGTTAAAGAAGAATACAAACAAATGGAAGGTGACCCGTTGGTCAAATCCAAGATACGCCAACTCCGCATGGAAAGAGCCCGCCAACGCATGATGGAAAATGTCCCCAAGTCCGATGTTGTTATTGTCAACCCGACCCATTATGCGGTAGCATTGTCCTATGATATGGCGACCATGCCGGCACCGAAAGTAACTGCCAAAGGTGTTGACAATGTAGCATTAAGAATCAAGGCTCTTGCCGAAGAAAACGATGTTCCGATTGTTGAAAATCCGCCCTTGGCAAGAGCTCTTTTCGCATCGACCGAACTTGATCAAACCATACCGACCGAACACTTCAAAGCTGTAGCTGAGGTAATTAACTATGTTATGCAACTCAAAAACCAACAATAGACCCGATAAGATATTGCAGAATGCTTTACTAAAGCTTGCTTTTGCACTGATACTGCTAACCTTAAGCCTTATCTGGTTTTTTATTGTTCCCGAACAACAAATCTACAGCACCTTGACAACCAGTGTTGTAACAATTTACTGCTTGCTTACGGCAATAAAAACCCTAAATGCCGGAGAAGCGGCCATAAGCTACGGAGGTTTTGCCAACGAGATAATTAAAAATGACTTTAAACTCCGCCGTATCGAAAACCCTCTGGGGGAAAGTATAATTGAAAATGCCCCGGCTAAAGACACACTAAAAGACAAAGATGTGCTGTCATTTTTAGCCGACAATCTGGCAGACGGAGCCGCCAATAAAGCAGCTTTTTATCGCCTGCAAACCGCACGCAAAAACTTATGTTCCGAAAAAGTAACGCTATCTTTGATTACCAAACCCAGCCATTCTTTAATTTTTAATGACCTTGAATATTATGAAATATCTCTCCGTCCCATATACCTCAAAAAGCCCAATATATTTGACGGAGCTTTTTCGGTAAAAAGAATAAAAAAAGAAACCTATTTTTATTGGACACTAAATGACATTACCGCTCGTCAAAACATGGATCGCATATTCAAAGAAGAAAACAATCAGCTTCATGACTTTCTTGATGATCTACCTGTTGGCCTATACAACATAAACAAAGAACAAACCATATCTTATATTAACAATGACCTTTCTAAGATATTAGGCAAATCTCCTCACGAATTTAACGACCTTTCATTGAGCGACTTTTTAAGTGACGACTGCAAGATACCACTTGATAAAGAATTTTGGTTTGGCCCTGCCCACTTCAAAAATATTAATGGCGACGACATTGATTGTTATGTTTTTCAAAGCTCTTATCGCGACAAAGAACAAACCATGTTTCGCGGCGTGGTTATTCACGATCTCCCGACTTTAAGCGAGCTGCAACAACAAATCCACCAATCGCTGGATGAGATTAAATGGCTGTTTAATAATTCCCCGATAGGAATGATTTTCATCAACTCCCAAGGCGAAATAAAAAATTCCAATCCCAAAGCACAAGAACTTTTCGGAGTAAAAGAAAGCTTTATAAATATATACAAAGCTCTTTCGCCAGAGAACATCCAGCTTTTGCGCCAAGCAATAGAAAAAATTGATGAAAATTCTTTAAGCCTAGAACTCAAAACTCCGGAACGAGATTTAAATTTATATATCAACAAACTAAATAAGAGTTCACGCGAAGACGGTGCAAACTTCATTATCTATGTAATTGACAACACCAAACAAAAAAATCTGGAGTTACAATTTTCACAAGCCCAAAAGATGCAAGCTGTAGGACAACTAGCCGGAGGTGTCGCTCACGACTTCAACAACCTGTTAACGGCGATTATCGGCTTTACCGACTTGCTGCTGCAACGCCATGGTGTCGGCGACCCCTCTTTTGCCGATTTAATACAGATTAAGCAAAACTCCAATCGTGCCACTTCATTGGTAAGACAGTTACTAGCCTTTTCACGCAAACAACCACTAATTCCCAAGCTTATTGATGTCACCGATAACTTTGCCGACCTAAGCCAAATGCTAAAAAGAATTTTAGGTGAAAAAATCAAGCTCGTATTCAAACATGAATCGGATTTAGGATATGTCAAAGTAGATCCCAACCAGTTTTCGCAGGTAATAATAAATTTAGCCGTAAATGCCAAAGATGCGATGGAAGGAACAGGTACTCTAACCATCTCTACCCACACATATTATTTACCCGAGAAATTTATTTTTGGTGACGACACGATAATGCCGGGAGACTTTGTAGTAATAGATGTCACCGATACCGGTTGCGGCATTCCTAAAGAGAATATGTCTCGTATTTTCGATCCATTCTTTACCACCAAAGAAAACATCGTCGGTTCCGGCACCGGACTGGGACTTGCCATGGTTTACGGTATCGTCAGACAAACCGAAGGATTTATCAAAGTAGATTCTACTGTTGGTAAAGGAACAACTTTCTCCATCTACCTTCCCCGATTTGAACATGGTCCTGATGAGGACAACAACCATATTTCGGCCTCACCAATCATCAAAGACAGTTCCGGAGAAACGATACTAAAGGTACAAGAAAGAATATCAACCCCCTCCAATATTAATCAAAAAATAATAATGGGCATTAATATCTCCAACACCATCGACCGCAGCCATACCGCAGCCGGAGTATCCGGTCATCCGGCACGCATTTTATTTGTCGAAGACGAAGATTCGGTCAGAGCGTTTGGCGTCAGAGCCTTAAAGAAAAAAGGCTATGAAGTGGTTGACAGTAACTCCGCCGAAAATGCTCTCGAAATATTAGAAGGTGACAATAACTTTGATTTACTGCTTACCGATATGGTTCTCCCCGGAATGAGCGGAGCCCAACTAACTAATAAGGTAAAAGAAAAGCTACCGCAAATATCGGTTATTTTAGCTTCCGGCTACTCAGAAGACATAGCCAGACAAGAAGTCGACAACACCAACGATTTTGAATTTATCACCAAGCCATACAGCTTGGGAGACTTGACAGCAAAAGTTTTTGATGTCTTAAATAGAAGCCACAATGAGTAAAACAGAAGACATAAGCCAACTGGCACTTAATTTTCCGCATCGCCCAAGCTTAGGACGAGAAGACTTTATGATTGCCGAATGTAACAAAGAAGCGGTATCGATGGTAGAGCTATGGCCATCGTGGCCGTATTTTGCCATTTGCATATATGGTCCTTCAGGTTGCGGCAAAACACATTTGGCCAATGTTTTTGCCCAAAATGTAGCGGTATTAACTCATCATCCTTACCGTATTCCTTTTATCAAAGCTTCTCAGCTCAATATAGAAATGAGCCATGATTTGTTCGAGACAAGCCCGCAAATTGTTATCGAGGACATTGATGAACTCTCAAATCAAGAAGCCTTATTTCACATCTATAACACCTACCGAGATTTGGGCGGCAATATTTTATTTACTTCGCAATCTGCTCCGGCAAGACTTAATTTCTCATTGGCAGACTTGCGTTCCCGCATGAACATTGTTCCGGCAATAGAAATAAAAATGCCAGATGACGAGCTTTTGCTGGCTCTTTTGGTTAAGCTGTTTATGGACAGACAAATAACTCCGCCGCAAGATGTTTTAACTTATTTGCTAAAAAACATGCAACGCTCATTTTCCTACGCTCGCAAACTGGTTGAAGAAATAGACAATATCTCTCTTTCCAAAAAGCGAGCTGTTAGCGTAAACATCGCCAAAGAAGCAATATCGTACCTAAATTCTGATTTACAATTTAACTTATTTTAATAAAAAAACGGGGAGCTCTAAGCCCCCGCGTTTTTCCGTGAATAAAAAAACTATCTTCTTCTCAAAAATGACGGAATTTCCAAATTAACTTTGTCATCTTCTGCTTCATCATCAACAAAGCTTGGAGCTACCGGCTCTTGCAAACGAACAGCCTGCTTTTGCTGATTTTTCTTAGCTATTGAGCGACCGGTCATAATTTCGATAAAGCTACGGCGACGCGGTTCAGCATCATTTACAATAAGTTTTTCTTCTTCCTCTTGTCTCTTTTGAACAACCGGTGCCGGATTGTGATTAGGAAACAATTCCGGTTCTTCTTCAGGCATTCTCAAAGCTGTTTTCGGAACAAAGAAATCCTCTTGATTCTTAAGAGCCTCGCTCAACTGCTTTTCTTCGTTGCTCGGAACATTATTTTCTTCTTGAATCTCGTTTGATTTATTTATAATTGCTTTAAACAAGGCGGAAGCATTTGGCATATCGCCCATAACCTCAGATTTTCCCAAATTATCAAAATCATCAAAAACTTCGGTTTGTTGCGGTGCTCTGACAGCTTCGGCAATTTCACTAACCACCTCAACTACCTCATCATTTTCCTTATCCTCCTCTGTTGCTTCAACAGATGCCTCAATAACTTCTACGGGAGCTTTCTCAATATTTACTTCTTCCTTTTCGATTACCTGCGGGCGAAGAGGTTCTGCTTTTCTCACAGGCTCAGCAGGAACTTTAAGATTCTCATCGATTCCGGTAGCCACGATCGAAACTCTGATTTTTCCATCCATAGTGCTGTCAAAGCTTGAACCAAAGATAATATTTGCATCTTCATCAACTTCTTCTTTGATTCTGTTAACGGCATCGTCAACTTCCATTAAGGTTATATCTTCACTTGCGGTAATATTGATAAGTACGCCTTTTGCACCTTTCATAGAGCAATCATCAAGCAGCGGATTAGCCAAAGCCTGTTCGGCAGCCTTAATTGCTCTATCCTCACCTTCTGCCTCACCGGTTCCCATTATGGCTTTGCCTTTATCTTCCATAATAGCTTTAACATCGGCAAAGTCGAGGTTAATAAGCCCCGGCATCATCATCAAATCGGTGATTGAACGAACACCATCATAAAGAACATTATCTGCCATCACAAAAGCATCGACGAGAGTTGTTTTTTTATCGGCGATTCTAAACAAGTTTTGGTTTGGAATAACAATGATACTGTCTACTTCTTTAGTAAAAGTTTCCAAGGCCTTTTCTGCTGTTTCCGAACGTTTTTTGCCTTCAAATTGGAACGGTTTTGTAACCACACCGACGGTAAGGATACCCTGCTCTTTAGCAATTTTTGCCACTACCGGAGCAGCACCGGATCCGGTACCGCCGCCCATACCGGCAGTAATAAAGACCATATTAGCTCCTTCCAACTCTCTTTTAATATCTTCAAGAGCTTCTTCGGCAGCCAATTTTCCGATTTCAGGTCTGGCACCTGCGCCCAAACCTTTGGTCGTTTCCAAACCGAGTTGGATTCGTCTTTGTGTTTTAGAATTTTCCAAAGCCTGAGCATCGGTATTAGCCACAATAAAATCAATACCTTCCAGCTTTTTGGTAATCATGTTGTTTACGGCATTTCCACCGCCGCCGCCAACACCGATAACCGAAATTCTGGGTTTTAATTGCACCATATTTTTCTCAGGTACTGCCAATTTTATACTCATAATACAAAGACTCCTTACAAATCCAAAAGCAAAATTTCTTGTTTGTAAGGAAGTATAAACAAAATACCTTAAGTTTTGGTTACTAAGAAATAAAAAAAACTAACCCCAAAGAGTTTTAAGCCACATTGTAGCATTATCAAGCCAAGAATCGCCTGCGGAAACAGATTTGGCAATAATTTTTTTCGGTCTTCTTTCACTAAAATTAACATCAAACAAAATCATACCGATACAAGTAGAAAAAGCAGGCTCAGCCAAAGTATCCGGCAAGTTAAGAATATGATGAGGTTTTCCTAAGCGCACTTGTTTATCTAGTAC
Organism: uncultured Pseudomonadota bacterium; assembly: GCA_949297185.1. Lineage (GTDB taxonomy): Bacteria > Pseudomonadota > Alphaproteobacteria > RF32 > CAG-239 > CAZU01. Next base: position 46,103 of record CASFRM010000014.1, on the reverse strand, counting down.
CATAGCCGCAACATCGACCACCCCAGGAAGTTGCGAAGCACCACCGGTTAAAACAACGCGATGAGAAGAATCATTTTCAAAACCGGCCTCTTTAAGCTTTCGGTTAACCATTTCAAAAGTCTCTTCGATACGCGGAGTTATAATATTGATAAGCTCGGCTCTCGGCACTTGCTTAATACAACTATCGTCTTCTTCACCAACCGGATATACATTGATGGTATCAATATCATCTTGAGCGGTAAGGAAAGCACAACCATGCAAAGTTTTTAGTCTTTCGGCATAAGAAAAAGAAGTAGTAAGCCCATAAGCTATATCGTTGGTAACATTATTACCGCCGACCGGCACTGCGCCGAAATAAATCGGGTGTCCGTTTTTAAACGAAGTGATTGAGGTTGTACCACCGCCCATATCGACGATTGTTGCCCCCATTTCTTTTTCATCATCGACCAAACAAGCCAAACCGGAAGCATAAGAATCAAAAACTCTGCCCGATATATCCAAATGAGCATTTTCAATTATGGTATTAAGATTCTTACAAACATGTTCCGGCACCAAACCGAGCAAAATATTAATAGACAGTTCGTCAGCAAACAAATTGTGCGGATCTTTAAGCAGCTCTCCGCCGTCTAAGCGATAACTGTTATGAATGCAATGCACTAAATTATAATCCCCGACATTAACTTTTGCCGTACCTTTCATATAAACTTTTTCCAAATCGGCATCGGAAATCGGACGATTTTTGTTAAGAGAAATAGATGCTGTTTTAAGATAACTCTTAACTTTTTCACTTCCCACACTGACAATCACTTTATCGATTCTCTCATTAGCCATCTGTTCGGCATCTTGCACGGCATTGCCGATTGCAATCGTCGCCTGGCTAATATCGGTCACTACACCGTTTTTAATTCCGCGCGAAGCATTATAACCATAACCGGCCACACTGATTTTTTTATCTTTGGTAACTTTGGCAATAACGCAACATACTTTGGACGAACCGATATCCAAAGCCGCTACCGTAGATGTTTTACCAAAAGAGTGCTGCACCGTGGTTTCCCTCAAATTTTATGTTCACGAACTTTCTGCTTTGCTCTGTTTTTTTTTGAGCTTTACAGTAACTTTATCGTCTAATCTTAAATCGATGATGGTTAATTTACGCTTAAGAATTCCTTTTTCGGCATCAAGTTTTAACAATTTTTTCCATGCTGCCGCAAAATTTTCTTCCGGCAATTTAATGGTAATGCCGTTTGCAATATCATCCAATATTATATTCCACCGCCGTTTGGAAATATAATTTGCCACCTTGATGCGGGCAATAAAATCAGGGCTTAATTCTTTAATTGTTTCCAATAAAGTCAATATATTATCTGCCGCTCCGGCTCCGACAATAAGCAACATCGGTTTCGAAGCTCTGTAATCTGCCTCTATAATATATCCATCGGTATCAATAGGATAAAACCTTTCATTAAGCTGCCATATAGCCAAAACATTCTTTTCTTCAATATCGATTCTGATGATATTAGGTAAAAAAGACCTTTTAACTCTGACCATTCTAACCCAAGGCAAGGTTTCGAGATTTCTTTTGAGTTCATTAACATTAATTTTTAGGATATTATCACCGCGCTTTAGATTTGCCACTTTATTTATTTCATCTAAAGTTGTTCGATTTCTGCCGGTAATAATTACATCATCAAGCGTAAAGCCCTGTGCGCCGATATAATCAATAACCAACGACTTGGTTTCTTCAATTTTCTTATTAACCAAATCATTTTTCAAAATAACAATAAGAGAAGCTACCAAAGCAATAAAGAAAAGCACGGCCAAAGTCGCACGCAATCTTTCCGGCCATTCTTTTTTAGGGCGGATAATTTTTCCGCTGTTATTTTCGGCAACCTCTGTTGTCATTATTCTGCAACACCAACCCTTTTAACTTCCCATTCCAAAACAATGGATGTTTCTTTTTTAACATTTTCAACGATTTTATTTCCCAATTCCTCAATATCTTTGGCCTTTGCCTTACCGGTATTAATCAAGAAATTACAATGCACATCAGAAACTTCCGCACCATTAACCTTAAACTTATTGCTTCCGGTTTTCTTAATTAATTCCCAAGCTTTCAAACCATCTGGGTTCTTAAATGTCGAACCGGCGGTTTTAGCATTCACGGGCTGAGTTTTCTGACGATAAGCTTTTTGCTCTTCCAAAATTTCCAATGTTTTTTCCGGATTTTGCGGAATAGTTTTTAGGGTCATCTCGGTAACAATCCACTCTTCCGGAAAAAAGCTGCAGCGATATCCCAAATTAAAATCATCGGCAGACACTTCCAATTCATCGCCCTCAGAATTAACTACTTTTGCCTTAAGTAAAACATCTTTCAATTCTTTGCCAAAACATCCGGCATTAGTTTTTATTGCTCCGCCCAAAGTACCGGGGATTGAAACCAGAAATTCCAACCCGCCGATATTATTATCGGCCATGATTTTTTTAAGTTCACTATTTCTCAAACCGGCACCGCAAGTTATTTGATTTTCGCTTATTTCGGTTTTTTTATAAAATTTAGTGCTTAACCTTATAACTATTCCCGGAATTCCTCCATCGCGCACCAAAAGATTAGAACCGCCGCCCAAAACAAAAATCGGAAGATTATAAGGCTTATTTTTCATAAAATGCTTCAAATCTTCAACATCTTCGGGACAAAACATCACCTCGGCCGGTCCTCCGACCCCAAACCAAGTATACTTACTCAAAATCTCACCCGGAAGATATTTTCCTTTCACTTCCGGCAAAAATTTTAACAAATCACTTTTTTTAGATTTCCAGCCAAACATATTATTTTCCTTCGCAAATTTTTTCTACCGTATTTGCCAATCTTTCTGCCGCATTAACAATTGCTTTGTTTTTCAACTCTGTTGACATATCCTGCAGCTTACTTGGCGAAGCAATAAACTCTTGCATTAACTTGCATATTTTTTCTGCCGTAAACTCATCTTGATTAATCAATACAACGGCATCGCCAAAACTTTTTGCATTATAAAACTGATGATTATCGGCAGCAATCGGCAACGGAACCAATACCGCAGGGATACCTACCGCCGCAATTTCATAAACCGAAGAAGCTCCGGCTCTTGAAATTATAACATCTGTTTTCTTATAAACTTCGGCAATATTTTCAAAAAATGATTTCACAATCACTTTTGCCTTTGTTTGTTCATATTTTGCCAAAACTTTTTCTTCATCACCTTTACGACATTGTTGCCAAATATTTATTTTTTCTTGTTGTGATTCGGGCAATAGTTTTATCGCATCAGGAACTGTATCGGCAAATACTTTCGCCCCTTGCGAGCCCCCTAACACCAACAAATTGAGGACATCTGCCGCAAACACATTTTCTTGATTATGTAATACGGCAATATTTTCTCTTATAGGCATACCGGTTAATACTGTTTTAGCCGAAGCCGGAACTTTTTGAGTTTGAGCAAAACTTTCGGCAATAACGGTGGCAAACGGCGCCAAAATTCTGTTAGTTCTGCTCATTACGGCATTTTGTTCATGAATAATCAGAGGAATTCTTAAAACTATTGCCGCAATAGCCGTCGGAAACGAGGCATATCCGCCAAAACCGACCACGCAATCAGGTCTTTTAATAACCAGATAATAAAAAGCCTGTAATACACCCAAACCAGCCTTAAACAAGCTGATAAGCTTAGTCATCAAAGATTTTCCGACCACACTGCCCGAACATATTTTTCGGTTTGGAATTTGTGCTAATTTTCCTTTATAGTTCATAAAACCGCGGCTATCGGTAAAGAGCATAACTTCACAATCTCTTTTTTCCAATTCTTCTGCCAAAGCATCAGCCGGATACACGTGTCCTCCGGTTCCCCCTGCCGTTAAAATGATAAGTTTTTTGTGATTATGCTTCGTCATCTTTATCCTCCGCATGAACATTTTTTCTGGTTAAAGCCAGCAACATTCCGATTCCGAGCGATGCCCCCAAAAGCGAAGAACCGCCGTAAGACACCAAAGGCAGTGCCATACCTTTGGTTGGCCCCAACTGTAGTGTAGATGCCATATTAACAAAAGCCTGCAAACCAAAACTTGCTGCCAAACCGCAAACCGATAAAACGATAAACATATTATCATCTCTTACCGAAAGCCACATTGAGCGAACCACAATTATGGCATAAGCCAATACGATGGCCAAACAGAAAAACATTCCGTATTCTTCGGCAGCAACCGGAAAAACAAAATCCGTATGCGCATCGGGGATATGCCATTTAACCACACCTTCGCCGACACCTACGCCAAACCATCCACCGTTTTTAAAAGCCTCCAAAGATCTTTTAACCTGATAGGAAGGTTCTCCTCCGAACACACCGGCGAGCATCTGCTCAACTCTGACCTGAACGTGAGGCAAGGCAAAATATCCGACAATAAACACGGCCACTAACAAAGCACCGACGATAAGCAAGCGTTTTATCGGCAATCCGGCCAAAAACAACTGCACAAACCAAATAACTGCAACAACGAAGGTCATACCGTAATCAGGCTGACGCAACAACATAAAGCAAGTTAATCCGGTCAAAACAATACTTATAACCACGCCATGAAAATTTCTGTATCTGCGTTGCATTTCAAACAACCACGCTGTAAAGACGATAAATGTTGGTTTCAAAAACTCCGAAGGTTGAATTTGCACGCCCAAATCCAACCATCTCTTAGCACCTTTAATTTCCACTCCAAAAAGTAAAGTAGCCATCAATAAGAACAACACTACGGTATACCCTAGAAGAGCAAATCTTCTTATATATTTCAGCCCCAGCATAGAAAAAGACATCATCACCGTAACGGCAATTCCAAGATAAAACAAGTGCCGATACACAAAATGATAAGTTCCGACATTAATTCTTTGAGCAACCGCCGGAGAAGCCGAAAAACTCAGCACCATTCCGCAACCGAGCAAAAACACGACTGCACCAAGCAGCCATTTATCAACCGTCCACCACCAATTAGCAACAATATTTCTACTGGTTCTGGAAAAAGATACCCACATCGGAAATCCTCCGTTTATTTGTTAACAAATGCTGCCAAAGCAACAACTGCCAAAATAATGGCTATCAACCAAAACCGAAATACCACCTTTGTCTCAGCCCAACCGAGTTGTTCAAAATGATGATGTATTGGTGCCATTTTGAAGAATCTCTTACCGCCGGAAATTTTAAACCAACCGACCTGAATCATTACCGAAACTGACTCCATTACGAAGACGCCGCCGGCAATAGCGAGTAAAATTTCTTGTTTAAGCATAACAGCCACCAAACCCAAAAAAGCACCCAATGCGAGCGAGCCGGTATCACCCATAAACATTTGTGCCGGTTTGGCATTAAACCACAAGAATCCCAAGCAAGCCCCGACGACGGCGGCGCACATGATTGCCACATCGGCAGCTTGAGGAATAACAGGTACAAAGTATTGCAACGCCAGAGCGGTTCCTGAGATATAAGCGGCTGCCATAAAAACTACAAACGCGCAAGAGAGCAGCCCTGATGCCAAGCCATCAAGTCCGTCGCTTAAGTTAACTCCGTTAGAAGCACCGGCAATAACAATCATGGCAAAAGGCACATACCACCATCCCAGATTCCAAGAATATCCGTGAGTATAAGGGAAGTTTAAGATAAATTTATATTCCTCAGGTGTATAATTGGTTATGAGAAGAATAGCAACCAAAGCTGTCGCAAATTGTAAAATTAGTTTCATCTTTGCAGTCATAGCGGCGGAGGTCTGTTTGGTAACTTTCATATAATCATCAATAAATCCGACTATACCGTAAATAAGCAACACGGCAATGCCGACCCACACAAAAACATTACTAAGGTTACACCACAACAACATAGACAATATTGCCGCTCCGAGGATTAAAATTCCTCCCATGGTCGGAGTACCTTTTTTAGTCAAGAGATGTGATCGAGGACCATCTTCTCTGATAGGCTGACCTTTGAGTTGATGTTTATGAAGTAAATCAACTGTTTTATTACCCAAAGCCAAAGCGACCAAAAGAGCAGTAAAGAAAGCCCAAAAAGAGCGCCAATAAGGGCTGGTTACAAAATCAGCCCATGAAAAACCATCTAAATATGCAAGTAACATTTTATCAATCCAGAATTAAAGCCAACAAAAACTATTTTCAATTTAGCTCAAATTAGCACATATTTCTAAACAAATATTAAATATTCCCCAACTTACTTTTTTTTACAAAAACCCGTATGAATAAATTTATTCATACGGGCACACAAGCATCATTTTCAAAAATGTATATTTATTGTCTGGTTAAGGTTTTATACCTGTTTCTATGAGGTCTCAAAGCCTCTTCACCAAGACGACGAACCTTGTCTTTTTCGTATTCTTCAAAGTTTCCTTCAAACCATTCGACATGACCATCATCTTCATAGGCCAAAATATGAGTTGCCAATCTATCCAAAAACCATCTATCGTGCGATGTAACCAGTACGCACCCCGGATAAGCCATAATACCTTCTTCCAAAGAACGCAATGTATCAACATCCAAATCATTGGTCGGTTCATCAAGCAAAATCACATTAGCGCCTTTTTTAAGCATTTTAGCCAAGTGCACGCGGTTTCTCTCACCGCCGGAAAGCTGACCAACCTTCTTCTGTTGGTCGCCGCCCTTAAAGTTAAATTGTCCGACATAAGCTCTGGACGGCACTTCGCCTTTTCCTAGTTTAATCATATCAAGCCCGTCGGAAATTTCTTCCCAAACCGTTTTATTAGGATCAAGCTCATCACGCGACTGATCAACATATCCCAAATCGACCGATTCACCAAGTCTGATTTCGCCGGAATCCGGTTTCTCTTGTCCGGTAATCATTCTAAACAAAGTAGTCTTACCGGCACCGTTAGGTCCGATAATTCCCACGATGGCTCCTTTAGGAATTTTAAATGACAAGTCGTCAATCAAAATTCTGTCGCCATATCCTTTAGAAATATGATTTGCCTCGATCACCAAATCGCCCAATCTTTCGGTCATCGGGATATTAATATTGGCAGTAGTAATCTTATCTTTGGTTGCTTGAGCCAACAATTCATCATAAGCATTGATACGTGCTTTAGATTTTGCCTGACGAGCTTTCGGATTCTTTTGAATCCATTCCAATTCATTAGCCAACACCTTCTGTCTTGCGGTTTCTTCTCTGGCCTCTTGCTCAAGACGTTTTTGCTTTTGTTCCAACCAAGAAGAATAATTTCCCTCATAAGGAATACCTTGTCCGCGGTCGAGTTCCAAAATCCACCCCGTTACATTATCCAAAAAGTATCTATCGTGAGTAACCATCACTACCGTACCCTTATAATCCTTAAGGTGTCTTTCCAGCCAAGCGACCGATTCGGCATCCAAGTGGTTGGTAGGCTCATCAAGCAATAGCATATCGGGCTGTTGCAACAACAAACGACACAAAGCCACGCGTCTTTTTTCACCGCCAGAAAGTTTGGTAACATCGGCATCAGCCGGCGGACAACGCAACGCATCCATGGCAATTTCAATAGTTCTTTCCAAATCCCAACCGTTGCAAGCATCAATTTTCTCCTGCAACTCGGCCTGTTCTTCAATAAGAGCATTCATTTCTTCATCAGACATCGGCTCGGCAAATTTCATTGAAACTTCTTCAAATTTTTTCAACAAATCTCTGGTTTCGCCCAAACCGTCCATAATGTTTTCCATAACATTTTTGCTGGGATCAAGTTTTGGTTCTTGTTCCAAATATCCAACCTTAACCCCATCGGCAGCCCAAGCCTCACCGTTAAATTCTTTATCAACGCCGGCCATAATTTTCAAAAGAGTCGACTTACCGGCACCATTCACACCCAAGACACCGATTTTAGCCCCCGGTAAAAATGACAAAGTTATCCCCTTAAACAGCTCTTTACCGCCGGGAAACACTTTGGTTAAATTTTGCATGACAAATACATATTGGACTGCAGCCATTATAAATTCTCCACAACAAATTAAACTTGCCCGCAATATAAAGGCAAGTTTGAGATTATGCAATAACTTTTTATTTCTTACGGGAGATTCTCTTAGGCATAGTCAAAATTTGTTGACTTCCGGTTTGAGCTCCGGCCGGCTTTATCTGTCGTCCGGCTTGCATCGAGGCATCCTTAAACTCCACTTTTCTAACATTACTTACATCTTTATTATAAATAGCTGCAGCTCTTTGTCTTACATTAGAGTTTCTATCATAAATCATAGTAGCATCATACGGATTTCGCGGAGTAAGCACCTGACCGTCAGGCATTTTTATGGTACCGTCGGCATAAAGCGAAGCCTTAAAAATATCTTGAGCATCAAAACGATTCACAATATTCTGACAATCGGCAAAATTATCCAACTGTTTTGACACAAAGACATCGGCTTTTTCTTCGGTAAACACTCTCAAAGCCTTATCTTGCAGCGCATCATTAGGAGATTTAGTTAAAATTATTGCTCTGGCCAACAACTCAAAAGTATCATATTTAGCCGAACCACAAGCCAAACCCTGCCCTGCTACGGCACCCAAAGCTCTGGCCTCATCAATATAAGACATTTGCGAAAAAGCGGGAGTCGCCCACAGCAAAGCTAAAAAAAACAGTATTTTTTTACACATAACTAACCTCTCAACAGGATTGTAATTATATAAGTAATCACAAAAAAAGCAAATTAATCTTATTTTTTACCAAGAAATAAAAAATATCAGTTGACAATCAGATTAATTTATAATAGGTTGCAGACAACTTTTAAGATTGAAGGATTAAGAAGATGAAGGTTTACAGTTCATTAAAAAGCAAAAAAGTTCGCGATAAGGACTGTCAAGTTGTCCGCCGCAAAGGCCGCGTATATGTAATCAACAAAAAGAACCCGAAGCTGAAAGCTCGTCAAGGTTAATCGTTGATATTTAAATTTTTAGAGACTCTCAGCCTCCGTGGAAATCGGAGGCTTTTTTGTGTTACTATCTTTTTTTATCTCCTTGGAAAACCGAAAATAAAGTTATATAATCTCGAGCGATAAATAAAGGAGAAAATACTATGTTGTTGCGATTCACCGCCGTTTTGATTTGTTGTCTTATAACCTTTTCGCCGGCTTTTGCTCAAGATGCCGATGCCACATCACAAAATCCCCAAGAAGCAACCTGGAAACCAGATCCAAAATACAACACCGTATTAGAAAAAATTTCATCAGCAATCGGTCCTTCAGCGTTAAACAATATAGTAAACTCAGAACAAGTATTCTGTTACCAGATTGCCAATCGTCCTGAAAACTATACTGGTTACACTCTTGATGGTATGGCTGTTGTAGGTTTTTGTGGAGTTATCAACCAAGAACTGCAAACACTTATCAAATCAGAATTGATGATGAACCCTAACAATATTATATTTGACCAAACCGAAAATTGTGTTATCCGTCCGCAAATTATGCTGCGTTTTGTTCGCGGCGTTGATTCCACCGATGTTTTACTCTCATCGCCGTGCCATGCACTTGCCTTTTTCTACGCCGGCAACATTACCGCTTTTAATGCCAAACCGGCAGCTCAGATTATCGATGCCATAATTGATCCGCTTATCAAAAACAAAGTTGATTTTGCCTCACCGGCTCTGTTCAATCAGCTTATGCCGATAGGTGTTGCTCAAACCGATGAGCAAAAAGCCTTACTCCAAAAAAAGAACGAACCGATAAGAAACTGGCAACAAGAACAAGAAAACCAAAAAGCTCGTAAAGCCGGATGGAATAAGCTAAAGGCAAATTAACATGAAAAAAACAATAGCATTTCAAGGAGTCCTTGGGGCCTATTCCCATTTGGCCTGCCAAGAATTGTATCCCGACGATAACTATATGCCTTGCGCGAGTTTCGATAAAGCTTTTTCTGCCGTACAGGAAAAAAAAGCCGATTTAGCAGTTATCCCGATAGAAAATTCGGCAGCCGGACGAGTAGCCGATGTCCATTTTCTTCTATCTCAGACACCTCTTTATATAATCGGAGAACATTTTCTACATATCCATCACCAGCTAATTGGCTTGCCCGGAAGTAGACTTACCGACATCAAAACAGCATTTTCGCACCCGCAAGCGCTTGCTCAATGCTCAAATTTTCTAAAAAACAATAATATTATTCCGTCAGCTCAAGCAGACACGGCACTTTCTTGCGAACTTATTATAAATAACAATGACAAATCCATAGCTGCCATAGCTTCAAAATCAGCTGCCTCACTTTACAATTTGCCGATATTAGCGTCAAATATTGAAAATGCAGCCAATAATACCACACGTTTTTTGGTTATGTCACGAGAACACAAAATCCCGCAAGATGACGGACAAAAATTCATTACCTCACTGATTTTTAAGGCAAAAAACATTCCCGCTGCGCTATACAAAGCGCTAGGAGGATTTGCCACCAACGCCATAAACATCAATAAACTTGAAAGCTATCTTCTGCACGGAAAATTTTTTGCCGCCCAGTTCTATATTGAGGTAGAATCACACCCCGATCGACAAGCATTTAAAAATGCAATAAATGAGCTGCAGTTTTTCGGCGACGAAATCACCATGCTCGGAACCTACCGCAGTCATCCTTACCGAGACGAGAACAACTAGGCTGATTTTTTAAGATTATCAATTGAATTGTCTACGAGTTTAGCCAAAGCCTTATCATCAAGACTTGTTGCCAAAATTTTCTTTACCACTTCTATTGTCAAATCTGCAGTGGTATCGGCAATTTCTCTTGATGCACTAACCTCAGCCATTTTCAAACGCGATTTAATTTCTTTTTCTTTGACTATCATTTCAGCATCAAGTTTAGCCAAAGTATCTCTTTTTAACGCTTCTATTTCGCGTTCTGATTTTAACAAAATATCATTTGCTTCTTTTTCTGCACTGCGAAACTTTCTTTCATACTCAGCCAACAACCTCTGAGCATCTTCCTTTAATTCCACAGCTTCATTAATTCTTTCGGCAATCATATCACTGCGTTGCTTAAACATTTTTTTGATCATTCGCACCACAGGTTTTGCCAAAGCAACAACAACCAAAACAAAAGCCGCAGCGACCCAAAATTCTGCCTCAAAATAAAACGGATTTGCTTTTATGGCATCGACCATATTATCCCACCATCCAACGACATCGGAAGCGGCATCAAACACAGCCATTTGTGTAGCATCAATTAATTCGGCATCAGGATTCATCTGTGTCATAATTGCTCTCTCTTTACCAAGTCTAAGGCATTTTTGGCATCTTTAGCCTTAATACCCGAAAACCCCAATTTTTCCAATACATCGATAGCCAAATCCGCTGCAGCTTCTTCAACCTTTTTCATTGCTCTATCTTTGGCCTCATCGATTTTTTTCTCGTTTTCTTCCATCTCAGACTTCATTCTAAGGCTGATTTCTTCTTGTTTTCTGGCTACTGTTTCATTAAGTTCATCGCGAGTTTTCTGCAAGGAAATATTAGCCTTAGCCGTTGCTTCAGCCAAAGATTTTTTATATTTCTCCAGAGTCTCCTCCACATGTTTTTTAATTTCTTCGGCCTGTTCCAAATCCGCATCAATTTTAGCACGGCGCAAATTAATCATCTCGGCGGTTTTAGGTATAATAAAACGGCTCATGATAAAAAGCATTGTCATAAAGCAAATTACCAACCAAAACAACTGAGAAGGAAAAACACTAAAATCCAACTGTGGCATAAGACATCTCGCTTTCAATCTCCTTTTCACACGGGAAGCAAGCATCTAGCGAGCCTCCCGTTCTGAAAGGATAATTAAGACAACTTAGTTTCCGGTCAACATAACCAATGCAATAACCAAAGCATACAATGCAATAGCTTCGACGGCTGCAAATCCGGCCCAACCATAGATATCAACATCTTTCTTTACCTGAGGATTACGTCCTACGGTAGAAATAATAGTTGTCCAAACCTGACTAACGCCCCAAGCGGCAGCCATCATTGACAAAGCGCACATACCGGCGCCGATAAAAGCTAAAGGTTCCATTTTTTAATCCTTTCCAATAAATATTAGTTGTTTCACATAATTATATATTAGTGTTCATGCAAAGCTTCACCAAGATAGATGCAGCTAAGCACGGTGTAAATAAACGCCTGCAGCAAAGAAATAAATATCTCAAAGCAGACAATGGCTCCGTTAAACAACAGAGGAATTATACCCAACACGCCCAAACTTACAACAAAACCGGCAATAATTTTGAGCATAATATGTCCGACCGTCATATTAGCGACCAAACGGACTGTAAGGCTAAACGGTTTTGATAAAAAAGATATCATTTCAATCGGCACAATAAGCGGAGCCAATGCCAAAGGAATACCTCTGGGTAGAAATGTTCTGAACCAGCCTAATTTTTTATTTTTGACACCAACCGCAATGTTAAACAACAAAGCGACCAGCGACAAACTGCCAACTGCTGTTAAATGTGATGTAAAGGTAAATGCATAAGGGAACAATCCTAACAAATTACCAAAAGCGATAAACACAAAAACGGTAAAAATAAACGGGAAATACTTTAGTCCCTCGACCCCGACGTTTTCTCTGAGCAAATTATTTATAAACTCATACAAACTTTCGGGAACAGATTGCAGCATTCCCGGTACCATAGTCCTTTTTCTTAAACAAAAGGCCATTATCAAGGTCGACACTACCACCGCCAAAACCATAAACAGCGATGAATTTGTAAAAGATATATCAACCCCGGCTACTTCAATCGGGATAATAGGTTTAATAACAAATTGTTCGAGCGGGTTTGACACTTTTAGTTATCTCCTCATATTTTAGCATCTTCAGACTTTGCCAGCCGATACACATTAAGTACTCCGGCAGCGCCGCCCAAAAACAAGAACACCACCATAAACCAAGGCTTTGTTGCAAAAGTTTCATCGACCAGATACCCTATTGCCGCTCCGACAAATAAAGCCGATAATAAATCCACTGCGATTCTAAACCCGAGCTTAGATGCTCTGTTCAGAGTAGTCTTTTTGTTTTCACGCCTAACAGCTGCTTCTTTTTGGCGAAGCTTGGCAATTTTTTTACCCAGCTGTTCAATATCTTCAGATGCTTTTTCCATACTCAAGACACTACACCACCAATTATTAAGCAGTTATTAAAAAAAGGCAAACAACGAATATTATTTTTTAAAAGTTAGAATGTTTATTGATAATTTCTTTAAAATCATCAAAAGATTTGTAGCCTTCGACCAATTCATTTCCCTTTCTAGAAGACACTACAAACGACGGCGTCCCCGAGATTCCGATATCTGACAATCCGTTCTGACGATTAGTCAAAATGACCTCGGCATTAGCATCATTTTTAAGACAAGCTTCAGCCAAATCTTTATTAACACCGCTAAATACGGCATATTGGATTAAAGTTTTTTGCGGATGAAAAGACAAACTCCAATCGCCCTGATTTTTAAACAATACATTGATAAAATCAAAATATTCATCATCACCCACACACTCAGCCAACAAAGCGGCATCCATAGAATTTTTATCTAACGGCAGAGGCACAAAAACCACTTTTAGCAAACCTTTATCGACAAATTCTTTTTTAATCTGAGGCAATACTTTGAGATGAAAAGTAGCACAATGGGTGCAAGCAAACGAGGAATATTCATACAAGGTCACCGGAGCATTTTTATCGCCCATTACATGCTGATCCGGAAAAGCATAATTATCAGGAATTACCCTTTTAGCTTTTTGAGCAGCCTGAGCCGGTTTTGCCAATACAAAAAAATTATCGGGATCAGAAACAAATCCCTTTGATTGCAGATAAAAACCGCCTACCAGAAGATACAACACAACAACTGTCAAAATCGCACTAATTCTTTTAATAAACTTTTCCATAATACATTCCATTATTTTTTATTATTTTTAATCACAGCGCGTCCCAAGTTCTGCAACGCTTCGGCCAAATTTTTATTTTTAACTTCCCCGACCGCGCTTTCAATATAAGATTCTTCTTCCTTGCTTACAAGTATTTTTTCATGGTTATTGATAGGCTTAACGGATATATCTTGCAGATTCTGCAATATCTTAATATTTTGCACTGCACCATAGCCAAAAAATGTATTAACTTTTTCAATAATCAGCTTGGTTTTCATCTGCAATTCAAGAGCCGCGGCACCGCTCAATGTTTCAATATAAAGACACCCGTTAACTTTTTCTCCCCTTTTAAATTCTATCTTTAAGGGCCTTGAAAAACTGGCAGTATCTTCACCGACAATATTTTGCCAATTACATATTACATCAGCCTCGGCAAAAGCTTTTTTACCGAGCATTTTTTTAGCCAACGGCATCAGCAAACCGCTCATATTAACTAAGCCGTCGGTTCGCCTCTCTTGAGAGATAATTTCTTTTTTCTTTTCCATAGCAAGATATAGATACCAAACAATATCAACAAGGGCAAGGCTTTTATTGACTAATCCCAGCACAAAGAAGTATAATCGGCGCAAGCATTAATTCAAGGAAAATCAGATGGAATTCGGACATATCTTACAAGCCTTACTCTCACTCGTATTTGTGCTGGGCTTAGTATTTATTGTTTTGTGGTTTATCAAGTTTTGCCAAAGTAAAGGTTGTGCAATTAATCTTGGACCAAACCAAAAAAGCAATCGTATTCAAATTATCGAAAGAAAAATTATCGATTCTAAAACTTCCGTTGTTTTAATGGAATGTGATTCTTCCGAGTATTTGTTGCTTATCGGCAATAACAATGTATTACTACACTCCTCCGCAAAGAAAGTCGGGAAAAATGATTAAAAAGATAATAAAATTATTTCTGTTTAGCATAATTTTTGTAAGTGCGGCACATCCTGCATTTGCTCAAAACTTGAGTCTGGATTTAGGCGAAGTTTCGACCGGCACGGCATCGGCACGAATATTTGGAGTTTTGGCGCTTATAACGGTTCTGTCATTAGCTCCGTCCATTGTCATAATGATGACATCTTTCACCCGCCTAATCGTAGTATTTTCGATTACCCGCTCGGCTCTTGCCACCAATGCTACCCCGCCTAATATGGTTCTGATATCTTTAGCCTTTTTCATGACGATTTTTATTATGACACCTGCCTTTGAGAAATCTTGGGAGCAAGGCATCAAACCGGTTATTGATGAGAAGATAGAACTTACCGAAGGATTGGAAAAAGCTGCAGAACCGCTAAAAGAATTTATGGTCAAAAACACTCGCGAAAAAGACCTGTTGCTGTTTAACGACTTAGCCAAAGAAAAGCCCGAAAACATTAAAGAGGCTTCATTAAAAACAACCATTCCCGCCTTTATGATAAGCGAGCTAAGAAGAGCTTTTGAAATTGGTTTTTTGATATACATACCGTTCTTAATAATTGATATGGTTATTGCCTCGGTTCTAATGTCGATGGGTATGATGATGTTACCACCGAGTGTAATATCTCTGCCGTTTAAGATAATCTTTTTTGTATTAATAGATGGCTGGTATATGTTAGCCGGTTCTTTGATGAATAGTTTCCAGTAACACAGTTTATACAAAAGGCGATACCCCCGGGCAAGACAATCTTACTAGGGGGTACCTGATTTAAGCGGATATAATATGTGCTATGTCAAAATCAAATAAACCACCCGCTTAAAACTTGTTTTTATATCGTTAGATTAATAATGTATCCCTGGATATACAGGAAGAGGATTATAGGGTAGATACTCATTCCCTATCCCGTTTCTTCCAAGAACACGATAGCGACATACTACTTTTCCATAATTACCCCGATTAAATAGGCAATAAAAGCCCCAATATTCTTCTTGAGATATCACATTTCCTGATATCCTTCTTAAAGTATCTTGAACTTCTTCATATTTAACAACTCCTTCTAGCGGAAACCAATCACCCGCTTCTGTTCCCTCTGTCGAATATGACAATATATAATCACAGGCTGGACAAGAACACCCATGTTTTTCAACCATGTATGATATCGCTTCAGGAGTTTGATAATATAGAGAAGTATCAGTCTCAGCATACCTACAACTTCCTAAGATGAGTTCTTTTCGGCTATGGTTTACAGCAATTGCTGTACGGGTACTCGGTTCTAATACTACAGCAATAGGAGTCTTACCCGGAACAATATCACTACTGCAAGTAAAATCTGAATACAAAATATCTCCTCGCACAGCATCATCACAAGACTTTTTTTCCTTACAAATTACTTTTGATGTATCAAACGGACAACGCACCAACGGCCCCTCACAAACATCCTCGGCCATATTATACCCCAAAGCGGCACAATCGCTTTCCACACAATCAACCGCGTTCACATTCCAAGCAGCTAAACATCCGCCGCACACACCGGTCAATAACAACATATTATGCAACATAGACATCGCTTTTCTCCCTAATATAATTCAATACAGGCAAATTTAGTTTTATCAAACGGACAACCGAACTGCATTAACTCACCACTGCACGAACCACTTGATTTATCATACCCCAAAGCCGTACAATCGGTAGTCTGCGGCACGGCACACCAATAACTTTGCGTATCCACCCAATTTAATGCACAACCGATAGCTTTATATTTTCTACCACCACTAGAGCAATTTGAATTAATCTTATCACAAGATTCGCATATTGTTCCCTCTGGACAAGATGTTAATGTATACCCTATACACGACACCGCCGTACATCCGGTAACTTTATATTTTTTACCGCCGCTCGAACAATCTGAATTCACTACACTACACCCACTACAAACTTTACCCATCGGACAAGATGTCAAAGTATAACCGGAACAAGAATTTGTATTACAGATTTTTTCACACGCATTACCAACCTTGTAATACCCGTTATTACATTGCCAACCGTTTTTAATTTGCTTAGTTCCGCTTCCATCTTTACATGATGCGTAGGTATAGCTTGAATTACTTGGCTTCGTCGTTATCAAATCGACACAGGCATTACAACAAACTCTGGTCTTACTACCGCAGCCGTTATCACACTTCATGGTTCCGTTTGTACATCCACTTTGATTTGAGCTTGGGGTACAGCTTTTCTTAACACAATTTCCATTACACGTTTGTACACATTTATCATTAGTATATGCTAGCTTAACTGTCGCAGGACATACGCAAGAAACCCCACTTAAAACATAAGGAGAAATACATTCATTTAAAACATATTTATTGCCAGAAGGACACTTATCACAAACTCCGTTGGTCGGACAACTATTCAGCGGATAATTAAAACATGGAGCTTGCAAACCATCAGTAAGTCGTGATTGCATATACTCGTGCACAGGCACCACCTTGGCCCAACACGCACCATAGCACATTACTGCCGCTATCACAAAGAAAACGATTCTGTTCATGACACGTCCCCTAAATAATAAACACCCTATACTTCTTATGATAAGTATTTTTTTTTTTTTGCAACCAAAAAATGCTTTTTTGGTTGCATCGGGCTCCGCATTGCGATTAAACTTGAAACAATCATCTAAACCACCTTTTTTTTGTTGCAGCTTTTCTTTATGCCAAAAAAAATTCCGCAGCTCGTACGGAATTTTTTCTCGGCAGTTTTTTGATTTTATTACTTATTTTCAAAATATTTTTTTGGCTTTAAGTTCCACTCAATGCACTTCCACGGAGTGTTTTCATTTTCTTTCTCAAAAATACAAACACAACCGGTTCCGACTTTAATATCGTGTTCAGAAGCAAACTTCGCAAAATCTCCAGTCAAATAAGGAGCAAACCTAATAACCCCGTTTGATGAAACCACCAACACATTTTTATCCTTATATTCGGCAAATACTTTCTTGCCCAAATCAATCCATGTGTTGATTGTACCTTCAACATCGACTTTCCAGCCATCAGGCACAATTGCTTCGGCATTCCACTTATCAATAGCCTCTTGACCGATACGAGCAATAACTTCGTCTTCGGTTTTATTTTCATCCGGTCCGTAATCTATTTCGCGAAACGAATTATCTTCTTCAACCGGCAAATTTATTCCCATAGCCGCAGCTGCTAACTCTGCGGTTTTCATGGTTCTTTTTAGCGGAGCTGCCCAGATTTTATCCGGCAGTAAGCCGACATCTTTAAGATATTTTCCAACCAGTGTTCCTCTTTCCTCTTCGACCAAAGGTAAATCGGTTCTTCCGCCAACGCGGGTCGGAGTTTGGTCTTTGGTAAAGGTATTTCCGTGTCTGGCAATAATTATTCTGGTAGTCATAATAAAAAACTCCTAAAATTCGCCGCACTCGGCCAAAACTTTTTCCACTCTGGCCACATCCTCAGGAGAATCAACCCCGGAGAGCGAAGCCATTTTTTTATAGTTGCGATAATCAACCTGAACACAACGCACCTTAATATTATTTTCGATCCAACGAAGTTGTTCCAGGCCTTCAAGTTTTTCATACTTACCTTCAGGTAGGTTAGCGATTTTATCCAAGATATCCATACGATATCCGTATAATCCGACTTGACGATATACCGGAGAAGACGGCGAATTTTCTCTAATTTTTTCTTCTTTACGAATTGCCGGAATAATATTTTTCGAAAACCAAAAAGCATCGCCCTTACTGTCAAACACGGCTGTTGTACCGCTAAAAGGAGTAGACTTTTTATGTTCACGTAAATTATCGAGTTCTTCCCAACTCAAATTAACCACCGGAGTAACGGTATCGACGGTATTATCGTTATAGTACGCGGCAATAACGGCCTCAACAAACCAAGTCGGACACAAAGGATTATCACCTTGCAAATTAACGACAAACTCCGGTTTTTCCGGCATTTTGTGAGCTAGTTCGACAATTCTGTCGGTTCCGGTCAAACAATTTTCGGAGGTCATCATTACATTGATATTATGTTGTTTACAAAAATCGACAATTCTTTGATCATCGGTTGCCACAAAAGCCTCACAACCATCAAACTTCGCTGCAGCTTTAAGAGCATTTTCCCACACCCGCAAGAGCATTTCTTTGCCGGCAATTTTAGCCAAAGGTTTACCGGGAAAACGAGTAGAACCATAACGAGCCGGAATACCAATCAGAGTTTTCATATAGCTATCCTTTATATAAGTTTTAACGAATGAAAGCATTTTACTCTGCAAGCAAAATAAATCAACCTTAAAAATTAATTCCGCAATAATAATAAAAAATATAAAATCTGCTTGCAAAATAAAAATAAAACGGCTAATAGATAGTGAGCGAAGATGTGAATTTTCAGAAATCAACGCAAAAATGGATGAGTGGCTTAAGAGGCTGGAATCGCAACGCAGTGTAGATCGGCGAGAAGCATTTTCAATGCTACGAGCCAATTAAGCGCGAGAGGGCTTTAGCCCGAAGGAGCGCGCATCCAAAAGGATTTGAAACAAATATTATTTTGAAAATAAAAACACCAAATGGATGAGTGGCTTAAGAGGCTGGAATCGCAACGCAGTGTAGATCGGCGAGAAGCATTTTAAATGCTACGAGCCAATTAAGCGCGAGAGGGCTTTAGCCCGAAGGAGCGCGCATCCAAAAGGATTTGAAACAAATATTATTTTGAAAATAAAAGCACCAAATGGATGAGTGGCAGAGAGGCTGAATGCGCGCGACTCGAAATCGTGTATACGGGGTGACTCGTATCGGGGGTTCAAATCCCTCCTCATCCGCCAGTTTATTTGAAAGGACGCTTAGATATAGCGTCTTTTTTTGCATCCTCCGGTATTGCGGGCTTTGCGGGCGGTTGACTTTGATAAATTGACTATGGTAAGCTCATTTAAAATCAAAAAACGCAAAATTTCCGGCAGTTACATACATTGCCGATTTTATGCGAGTCACTTTAGCGAGGGGAAAATGATTGAACGATTTATATCTATTTTAAATGAAGCCATTCACATGTTCTATAATAACGATCGATGTCTTATTGAAAGAGGAGGAATGGAACAAGCTTGTGTTTCTCGAATTTATTATTATTTACAAGACTTAATGAAATATGACACTGAATTGAATAGATATGATTTAGATTGTGAATATAATAAAAACGGAGAAGAAGCTAAGTGGTGTATGGATGTTGATACAGGAGAAAAATTTAAAACACGGCCAGATTTAATACTTCATAAACGTGCCACCAACCACAATAATCAAGTTATTATTGAGTTTAAAGGATGGTGGAATAATGAGTATAATTCTGATGTCAGAAAATTAAAAGCCTTTACAAATCCAGATGGTATTTATCGATATCAGATGGGAATCTTTGTAAAGCTCAATCGTGATGGGCCTCTATATCGCTATTTTAAAGATTCTCAAGAAATTGAAGATTTAGAATCTTTTCCTGCTCGTCAAAACTCAGGTTTTTAGAAGCTATTTCAAATAGTGTTTGCAGGTTAATGTTTAAGGTTCCATCGAGAAGTTGATTAATTATTCTTGGTGAGAGGTAGGCAAGATTTAGGTATTTGTAGATAGTTCGTTTCGACATTTTTTCTTGTTTGGCTATGTCATCGGTGCTTAGTCCCTTTTCGTAGAGTTTCTTAAATTTCCAAGCATAAGCTAAGGCACGGACAATGAGGCGATTGTTATCATTAATACTCATCAGTCCGACTTTTCCGGCATTATAGATATTACTTGATAATCCGCGATTAATAATCACTTGTTTTTCATAGATGATTTGATTGTTGGTATTGTCGGCTATAAAGTCTAATGGATTGTTATTTTCGTTTAACGCATTACCAGTATAAGCTGATAGAATTAAAGGATCGGTGTTAAAAAAGAATGTTAAGCGATCTTTTTGATAAATTATTTTGTTAACAAAGTTACGGATAAAGTTGCGCTGCTTTAAATAGTCCATATCTGCAAAATTTATTAACTTTAAAGCAAGTGAACTGTCTTTGTTTATTCCATTGAGATTGCTGTCAAGAATTTCGCTTATTGCTTCTTTTGTAAGTTTATCAATTTGCTCTGTCGGCAGAAATAAACCTTTTATTGCGTAATAATAGCGTTTTGTACTTTTCTTTTTGCTGTTTGCTTGGTTGCCAAAGGCGGTTCCTTCTGTGTTAAACAGCTTTCCGGTAAGTAAATTATTATTTGGTACATGATTGGAATTTTTGCATTTATCATTTTCTTTCAGCTTATTTTGTACCTGCTCCCATAATTCTTTGGAGATAATTGCTTGATGGTGTCCTTTGAAAGTTTGTCCTGTTTTCTTGTTTTCAATTAAACCTAAATATATTTTTTCATGCAATAACCTATGTAATGCCGATGTTTTTAATGGTTTTCCGCCTTTCTCAACACCTTTATTAGTAATCCAATGTTTATGGGTAATTCCTTTGGTTTGGACAAAGGTTTCAAGTTCTGCCAAAGATTCACATTTTAAATAGCTTTCAAAAATATCTTTTACCTGTTCAGCTTCTATTGAATTTATAACCAGTTTTTTATCTATAATATCATAACCTAGTTTAGGTATCCCTCCAGTCCATAGGCCTTTGGCTTTACTGGCACGGATTTTATCACGGACACGTTCCGAAGACACCTCTCGCTCAAATTGAGCAAATGATAGCAGCATGTTTAGTGTTAGCTTGCCCATGGAAGTCGACGTGTCAAAGGCTTGGGTAATTGAAACAAAGCTGCAACCATATTTATCAAATTCTTTCATCATATTATGGAAGTCCATAATTGAGCGGGACAAACGATCAACTTTATAAACCACCACTGTCTGTATTAATCCATGTCGAATATCTTCAAGCATTTGTTTTAAGGCCGGACGTTCCATGGTGCCACCAGAAATTCCGCCATCGGTATAAGTTTTGAAATACTCCCAGTTGTTAAAGGCTTGTGATAATATATAGCTTCGGCATGCTTCTTCTTGATTATGCAATGAATTAAACTCAAGCTCCAATCCTTTTTCGGTAGATTTACGAACATAGACGGCACAATTTATTCTAGTCATGTGTTGCCTCCTTTAATGCTCGTTTGTTGTTTAAGCCAAAGAAGTCATAACCGGAAACTTTTATACCGCAGATTTCTTTAGCAATGGCAGACAGTGTTTTATAATGCTGCCCATTGTAGATAAAATCATCCGTTTCGGCGATAGTAACCTTATATTGTCGGCCGTGATAGGTTTTAGTAATTTCTGTCCCCGGATGAAGGTTATATTTGGTTTTGTATACCTTAATCATACATTCATCAGGGTTTTCAGCATATTTTTCTAACTTAATTAGGTGTTTGCGTTCAATCTTAAGATTGGCATTTTCGCAAGCAATATAATACCACAATGCTCTAAGCTGGTGATTGTAAGGGCTGTTTACATAACGCTCCCAAAGCTCAGCCTGCTTTTTTTGTGATAATTTTTTTAGCTCTTCGATGTTTTTGGGTAGATGAATTTTCCTTTTCATACAAAATCTCCCTTATTTTGCTTAATTTGTCTCGGGAACTTTTATCTTTGTTCCTTGCTAACAGTAACGCTTGCAAAAACAAGGAAGTCAAATCAAATAGTGCCGAATCGGAGATTTTGGGTCGACCATTCGGATTTCCAGATTTTCCTTTTTGAAATTGGTGTGCTATAGGCGGTTTTTTATACATTAAGAGCCTCCATATTGTTGCATGAAGGCTCTTTCATTGTCTTAAGTCAAGTTTTATTAATGTCTTAGTTTCCTTGGATCTCGCATAGGATGTACTTTATAGGTTGATCGATGTCCACTAGTGTAAAAATGATTGCCGGTGGCTATATATGGTTTGATTTGCGGATTTTGTATCTCTGAAGATAAAAAGCACACTGCTTGACTCAAGGCATCACATTGATCCTTAAATCTTGATTTTGGAAATGTTAAAAGCTCTTTTTCAAAAGTTTGATACCATATTCCGGCTTGATTAGGAAATAACAGTCTTTGTTGCTCTATTGCTAGAGATACCGCTTGCATACGTGAAATTTTGTCTTGCTCGGCTCTGATTGCATGTGGAGATAGACCATATTCTCCTCTTAAAACTTGGATAAGTTGTGTCCCGGATGAGGCATCTTCAATAAGGAGATCCGGCTTTTGCTTAAATAAATCAATACATTGATCATTCATTCTATCTACTGTTTTTACTAGTTCTGGAAAATTGAGCCGATAGCGATTAGCTTCTATCAAATAATATTTGCGGTTGTAATCAACACCAAGTAAGACGTATGCAGAATATGCATTGTCAAAGCCATCTTTACTTGCCGTATCCCAAGACAAAATGATTTGCTTTAATGCTGGCAGCTCATTATAAAAGTACATCCAGTCCTTTTTTACCATTCCACCACTTTGGGGAACGGGATTTTGTTGGTATTGCCCTGCAAAGGCAAATTCGCCTAAAGAATCTTGCAATTCTTTAATCGTTTCAAGGTTTTCTCTCTGTGGATGCAAAAGATCTCCGGGATGTCGCTCGATTGTACGCGTTGTTTGTGTAAATTGATTTTTTAAAATCCATGTTTCGTCTTCTTCCGCAATGACGGGGAGTTTGATGAGTTTAAACTTTTTATCGCTTTCAAGCAAAAATCCGGTCATGTCATTTTCATGTAAGCGCTGCATAATCAGAATGATTTTTCCTTCAACTTTATTGTTGAGACGGGAATATAGAGTTGATCGATACCAATCATTGACTTTATCTCTGATATTGTCAGACATTGCATCTGTCGGTTTTATGGGGTCGTCAATTATAATCCAATCTGCTCCTCGTCCAGTTAATGTGCCGTTTATGGAGGTAGAAAATCTTCCTCCTCCTTTAGTAGTTTCAAAATCTGATGTTGATTTTTTATTGCTGCTTAACACTGTTTCGGGAAATAGCTCTTGATACCATTGTGAGGTAATTATTCTGCGACAATCATTAGCATGTTTTGCCGCCAAATCATCCGAATAACTTACGCAGATAATAGAGCTTTGCGGATTATGTCCTAAAATAAAAGCCGGAAGCGCAACCGAACAGATTATGGATTTTAAATATCGAGGTGGAATGTTAATTATTAAACGCGTTTCTTGACCATTTATCATTTGTGCTAATTCTTGGCAAATAAGATCAATATGCCAATTATCAAGATATTGAGCCGAGGGTGATACATCAAAAAACACTTTTGTGACAAATGATTTTAGATCTGAGCGTAAAATAGCCTTAAGCAAGTCTTGGTTATTCATCGATATCATTGTACAGCTCCTGAAGCAAAAATGTTTCGTACAAACATCTTAAGAAGACGTTGCGTTTTTTAGCTAATGAAAAACCTTTGTGAGATAAGCTCAACTTCATTTCTTGAACAGCACTTGATGCTGTTTTAGATTGTTTGCCCGATGGAAAAGAAAGACAAGCTCGCATCATCTCCAGCTGAGGTTCAATATATTCAGATGGTTTGTCCTGTAATTCCCAAAGCAATTTTTCAAAAATGTCTTTAGGAAATTCAGGCCTTTTTACTTTACTTTCGGCATCCTGAGCGATTTTTATCTTTTTGAAACTGCAAGTTTTATCAAGCATATCAAGCAATAATTGCTGAAAATCTTTTTGTTCTTCTGAACTCAACGACCGGAAATCTTTTGCAAGATTTTGCAGTAGTTGCTTCGGAGAGGAAGCATTGTGACTTATTTGTTCTAAAAAATTGAGTAATTTATCTACTTTAAATTTAACCATTTCCGGTCTCCTTATTTTGCAAAAAATTATTAATTATGCTTAAATCATCAGCTTTAAGTGAAGCTCTTTTTTGTTCTTTCTCTTCTTGTTTGGCATCGACAGCCAACAAATGAGGAAATAAATCGCGAATGGCTTTTGTATCGCCTTTAACCGCAGAATTGACTGCCTGCAAAAGAATAGCTACCTTCTTTGAAATTTTGATTTGCTTACCATCTTGGACGATTGAAACCTTCTGCTCCAAAATATCTTCCAATAGCTTATAGGTATTTCGGCTGTGCTTAGGACGTCCTGAAGGATTGCCGCTTTTCCCTTTCTGAAAGCGGGAGTGTTGTGGTGGATTGCAATAGCCAACATCATAAGTCTTATTAGTCATGAGTGTCTCCTGATTTTAGTTCTTCCAATAATTGATTGTATGTCTTACCGTCTTTTTCACGGACAGCATCAATCTTGAAGATATTTTGAAAACGTCTGATTGTGGTATCGATATAAAGCATCTCGCATTCAATGCCATAGCAGATCCTGTGTGCTTTCTCGGCAGCAATTAAACTTGAGCCAGAACCTAAAAACGAATCTAAAACTAAATCACCACGCTTGGTTACATCTAAAATAGCATCATAAAGCATTTCTACTGGTTTTACTGTAGGATGCATTTTTAAGTCTTGTCGATGACGACCAAAACTATTTACTCCGGGATAATTCCAAACATTTGTTCGGTAGCGACCATTTTTGCCAAGCTCAACATTATTAGTGTGACTTTTATTTCCTTTTTTGAAAATAAAGCAGAGTTCATGTGCGCTTCTGTAGCAGCTGCCCATGCCGCCAGTTCCTTTGTTCCACACACAAAGGTTAATCAGTGAGTCAAAAACATTTTTTCCTGCAACCGATA
This sequence comes from uncultured Pseudomonadota bacterium, assembly GCA_949297185.1. Lineage (GTDB taxonomy): Bacteria > Pseudomonadota > Alphaproteobacteria > RF32 > CAG-239 > CAZU01. The sequence goes on along the minus strand of CASFRM010000014.1, from coordinate 20,602 downwards.
TATGAAGAATATGTCGCCAGTCCATAAAGTTATAGTGAAGAGAGCCTTCTTGTGAAAAAGAGGCGCAAAGTCTGAAGTTTGTTTCTAAAAATTTGATAAATTGATCATCAGTCATTTCACCAGAGGCAAAAGCAAATTCTTTATGCTTGGTTTTGCCGCTTCCGCAAACATGCCCGTTAATGGCAACATTAAAAGGAGGATCTTGCAAAACCATCTTTGCTTTTTGAGTTTGCATCAATTTTGAGAAGGTTTCTTCATCTTGAGAATTGCCGCAGATAATCCGATGATTGCCAAGGTGCCAAATATCTCCTGGCTGCAATTTTATGTGAATTGCCGGTATCATCAAGCAACACATCTAACTCGACAGAACTAAAACCGGTGATCGTTATGTCAAAATCATTACACAGGCTTTCTAACTCAGAAAGTTCAAGTTTGAGAATGTCTTCATTCCATCCGCCTTTTTCAGCAATTTTGTTATCAGCAAGACGGTATGCACGTTTTTGAACTTCAGACAAATGAGTTAGCCTGATGGCAGGAACTTCTGTCAATCCGACAATTTTGGCAGCTTCTAATCGGCCATGCCCGGCAATGATTTCGTTTTTCTCATCAATCAAAATGGGGGAATTAAAGCCAAATTGTTTAATTGACGAAGCTAAGGCTTGAAGCTGCTCTTCATTATGTACTTTGGCATTGTTATGATATGTTTTTAACGAAGTAAGGTTTATATTTTCAATAATTAATGAATTGTCCATTAACTTTCTCCTTTCTTATTGAAAAAATGAATTTGTACCTAAACCGCAAATGGTATAAGTAAAAAAAAGATTGATTTTATTCGGAGAAATGTTAAGATAACTCTTGATTGGAGATGTTAATTTTTAACATTTCTTCTGAGGTTGGGAAATAGCGGTTTCTTAACCTCTTTTTTTTATTGTCAACGGTTCATTGGTCTATCTCCTTTCTGTCTTGGTGTTTAAGTTTATTATCAAAAAGTCTTTATCCTTTTCATCTTGTGATACTTCACAAAAATATGTAGTTGAGTAGTCAATCTGATAGGCTTTGAAGAAGCTTTTAACCGATAAAAACATACCAGAGTTGTCGCGTCTTTGAACTTTGAGACTGTTTTCTGTCTCTGAATTCAAAAATTTTATGCCAATAAGCACCTTTTCCGAATCGTAAAAAAGTTCTGCAAAGTTTTTTGTTTGTAAACCAAAAGCAGAGATTGCAGCCTCATTTAGGCTAAGTCTTCCAAGCGTTGAAATTGACGCAGTTGGGAAGTTTTTTTTGGTTTGGATAATAAATTTTTCAAATGCCATAGAGCCCTCCTTACCTTCTTATGTGCTTATGTATATCAAAGTATATTATAAATGTCAATACTTTTATTTAAGTGTATTTATGTATATTATATACGTTGTTTTCCATTGTATAACAAAAAATGCCGAGTAAGTACTCGGCATTTTCAATTATAACTAAGCTGAAATTTTAATCAAAAATCGGTTTGATAAAAAAATGCATGATTGCTGCGGCCATTGCCGGAGAAACTGGCATTTCGTAATCAAGAGGAATTTTATCAATTTCCATAACTGTATTTCCTCGTCTCGTTTTTATTCTTGAGCCGCTAATTTCTCCTAAAGTTAAACCTCGACTATCCTTGATTCTATCTCCAGATATTTCTGCGAGGCGGGATCCTCTAGCATCTCTTAGGGTATTTCTTTGAACCGTACCAACTTTCATTCCTCTTTCATCTCGAACGACTCCGGTTCTTTCTATTTTAAAATTTCTCATGTCTTTTTCCTTTCGGTTTGAGTTAAAATTTAAGCTGCGGCTAAGTATAAAATCATTACATAATCAAGCATTTTTATTATTGTTCTGGCATCTTCTGGCGTGTCAAGATCTCGGGTCTTTATTTTGACATGGATTTGATGATGTTTGGGATCTCCACTTGCCTCAAATAATTCTTTACCAAATTTGGCACTAATACAATTTGCAGTTCGATATATGAGTTTATCTATTTCTGCATCTACATCGCTATCTTTAGCCTTTGCTCGTGCCATAAATGTACTCTTGTTCATAAAGAAAATAATTTTATCATTAGTTGTAAATGTGTGGGGAAGTTGAACAAACACACCTTTTTGATACTTTTTGTCGTCTTGAAAATCTTCTCCAATATCAAAAATGTGATCATGATCCGACAAAATAAAATATCTGTCAGCATTTTCAACCTGAAAACGGTTCTCTTTAGAAATCAGTGGGCGATTGCGTTGCATCCATGCTTGAAGCTCTTCATCAAAAACTTTTTTGAAAGTTTCCTTTTTTTTACTCTGGCTTAAGATACTTTTAACGGCAACAAAAAAGACTAAAACCGATACAATAATTTCTGAAAAGTCTTTTATAAAATCAGCTGTTGTGCTTAAATCTATTTCAAAAAAGACAAATCTAAAAATAATTGCGGCCATGGCGACAGTAGATGCAATACCACCGATTATAAGTTCTAAGTTGTTTTTTAAATCCATTTACTTTGTCCTTATATTGTAAATATTTGATTATCTTCATAAATAACTACATTATTGAATAGCTTTTTGAACTCTTGCGGGAGAAAAGTATGAATCGGAACCAATTGATGAGGATTAAGAGCTGATGCAAATTTTTGAAGACTTGGAATATCTGCATGTCCTGAGGTGTGAATATCAAACATATTAACCCCTTTATTTTGAATTAGTTCCAGTCGCTCTTTATATAGTTCTTTATAACCATCCCACATGGAATAAATAAATGAAGCTTCATTATTTAAAAGGAAACTGTTTTTTAGCATATTAAATATCTGGCCGCCCAAAAGGATTGTGTATTTATCGGGAGACTTTTCTATCATTTCAACAGATATTTCATGTTTTCTTGTAACTGATTGGCTCATTTTTTTAACATCCGGCCATGTAAAATTTGGTAAATGTGAATTTTCTAAACATTGCAGAATATGTCCTGTATACCCAGACATTACCAATGTGCGGTTACTTTGTTTGCATGCTCGGTAGATGGTAACAATTCTATCAATGTTTTGCGAAGATGTTTGAATAAGGCTTATCCCCCTTGTTTGCTTAAATATATCAAAAAACTTTTCTTCCAACTCGGTTTCACTTTCGTATTGCTCGGATTTATCTCGTCCTAAACAAGAGCCTTCCATTAATAATGTATCTATATGTTGCGGAGGATTTTTAATGAATGATTCAAATAATTTGGATTTTCGACCATGTGCACGAAAATCTCCGCTGTAAAACAAACGTTTGCCGTCAGCTTCAATTAAAAAAGCATAAGCCTCATAGGCCGAATGATCAACCAAATAGGGTGTAATGTTGAAGTTCCCGATTTTAAAACTTTTTTGATTTTCAAAGATATTGATATTGCTAAAGACAAATGCGTCAGGAATATTATGCTGTGTGGCAACTTCCATTATTTTTGATGTCGCATGGCTCATAAAAACAGGGATGTCTTTATCAATATGTAATCCTAAGGCATAATGATCTTGATGGGGATGAGATATTAAGATACCTAGCAAATCAGGTGTCTTATGTTTAAGACCGTCAATTTGAGGAAGAAGGTCTTGGGTATTTTCCTCTGCATCAAGAGGTAACCCAATATCTATAATCAACCTTTGTTGATTATCTGCTATAATTTCAACAGCAGATCCTCCGATTTGGTTTGCGCCCCTTCTAATGCATGCCTTCATTTTAGCTCCTTATTTTTTATCTAATATATTATCTATAGTAATCATTCCGCTACCATATAGGCCATATCCGACAAAAGATGACGTAGCAAATTTCAATTCAAAAGGAGGCTTGCTGTTAATGCTTGAAAATTTATCCAATTCATTGCGTAGAGCTGTTGATTTTTGATTATAGTTGGCAAGAATAAAAATTAATTGAGGCTTGATTGAGCGAGACAAAGTTATTTCGTGTTTATTATGAGGAATATTCCATAATCCCAAGTCTCGCTGTTGAGCTATCATTTTTTCGATATCTTGGATAAATTGTTCCTTTTCATTATTCTGGGTAAGATTATTCAAAAAATCAATAACCGATTTATAATGCTTTGCAATACTGGAAGTCCCTCCAATAGCATTATTGCCGGCTTTAACTTCAATGAACGCTAGTTGTAGATTATGACCATTTTTGCGTTTGTTTTTAGGCCAATAGACAGCTAATGCATCAAATCTGCCATCAAATTCCGGCTGAGTATATTCTATATCAATAATAAAGTAATCGGTTTCATTACAGATAGAGCTTGTGTTGTTTTCTTTAACAATTGCTTGTTGAACTTCCTTTTCAAGTTTATTCATTTGTTTAGTTTTATTGTAAGAATTCAAGGCAAATTTGGCATTTTTGAAATATTCTATCCAATTTGTATCATCGTTTGGAGGAATAATGCCGTAGTTTTTATCAACATCATATTCGCCATTTTCGGATATTTCCAATATACGCATACTCTTATAATATATGGTAATATAATCACCTCGCAGGCACATAATTAAATCATCGTCTTGCTTTACAGTTTGTAGGATGTTTTGATACTTTCCGCTTTTAAACTCATAAAAAAATTTTTCAGACATTGCTCGATTTTTCATTATGTTAGCCTATAGATTTTTATTTTATTAAGTAAAACTTCTATTACATAAAAATTATACAAGTTTTACTCCGTTTTCAAGCAAAAACTTTAAGTTAAACTTCTAATTGTGGGGTAAAACATGAAGAAAAAGATCGGGTTGAGAATTAAGGCTATTAGACAAGCGGCTAAAATGACACAAGAAGTTTTAGCTGAGCGATGTGACGTTTCTGTTGAGGCTATATCAAACATAGAAAGAGGTGTCAATTATCCACATTTTGAGACCTTGGTCGATATTGCAAAAGCTCTTAATTGCCGATTAAGCATGATTTTAGATGATAATGTTGATGACAACATTAGTCCCAAACGTGCAGCAGAAGAGTCCTTGTTGATTGCAAATATTAGGCACCTTTCGGATGAACAAATTCATACCTTATCCAAATTTGTTGAAGTTTTGAAATAACTCAAGCAGTAAAAATTAAGTTGTTTCTCTTTTTTAGTCTTTTGGCTCCGTTTTATTCCTTTTGAAGTTTTTTCTTGCAAAATTAGATTTATCTTTATAGCATAATTTTAATATTTTATAAGGAATGCTCCATGGATAATGAAATTTTAACGGTTGATGAAGTTGCAGCATATTTAAAGCTTGCTAAAAAAACAGTCTATAAACTGGTAGCAGAAAAACAACTTCCCGCTTTTAGAGTAGGAAAGTTCTGGCGTTTTAAAAAATCAGAACTTGAACAATGGATTAACAATTGTCGGGAATAAACTACCATGCAACAGTTTGATAATAGGACAACAAGATTAGTTGATGATCTGAAAGAGGAAATCAAATCAGGAAGTAAATTATCCATAGCGGCTTCTTGTTTTTCTATCTATGCTTATGAAAGCTTAAAGAAACAGCTCAATAAAATTGATGAGTTGCGTTTTATTTTTACCAGTCCGGCTTTTTTAGGTGATAAGATAGAAAAGGAGAAGCGAGAGTTTTATATCCCAAGATTAAACAGAGAGAAGAGTTTATATGGTACTGAGTTTGAGGTTCGCCTGAGAAATCAGATGACACAAAAAGCAATTTCTAAAGAATGTGCCGAATGGATAAGAAATAAAGTTAAATTTAAATCAAATATATCAGCAACGCGCGGAATTGTCGGCTTTTTAAATATCAATGAAGATTATACATATATGCCTCTTGATGGTTTCACTACGGTTGATTTAGGAAGTGAACGTGGAAATGATATATTTAAAATGACTATGAAAATACCTGCTCCATACACCAAGCAATATATTAAAGGTTTTGAGGAAGTTTGGAACGACAAAGAGCATATGAAAGATGTAACCGAGCAGGTTTTGGAACATATAGAGCTTGTTTATGAAGAGAATTCTCCGGAATTTATTTATATGATAACGCTATATCATATATTTAGCGAGTTTTTGGAAGATATAGAGGATAACATCCCCAACGAAGCAACAGGTTTTAAAAATAGCCAAGTTTGGAATATGTTATATTCTTTTCAAAAAGATGCAGCACTGGCAATTATTCATAAGCTAGAAAAGTTTAATGGCTGTATTTTGGCCGATAGTGTTGGTTTAGGTAAAACTTTTACGGCATTATCGGTTATCAAATATTATGAAAATAGAAATAAAAATGTTTTGGTTCTTTGTCCTAAAAAACTTTCTGATAACTGGATGAATTACAAGGGAAATTATCAGAATAATCCACTTATTAATGACAGACTTCGTTATGATGTATTGTTTCATACGGATTTATCTCGTGAAAGTGGCTATACAAATGGGGTAAATTTATCTCTTATTAATTGGGGTAACTATGATCTCGTAGTTATTGATGAAAGCCATAATTTCCGCAATGGCTCATTGGTAACAACGGATGAAGACGGGCTTGAGCATTTTAACCGCTATGCAACATTGATGAAAAATGTTATTAAAACGGGTGTCAAGACAAAAGTTCTTATGCTTTCTGCTACTCCGGTCAATAATCGGTTTGTTGATCTAAAAAATCAGTTGCAACTGGCATACGAAGGTGTTGAAGATGAATTAAATAAAAAATTGAAGACTCAAAAACCCCTATCAACGATTTTTAACAATGCGCAAAGAGCCTTTAATCTATGGAGCAAATTACCCACAGAAGAACGAACAACAGAGCGGCTATTAAGCGAACTTGACTTTGACTTTTTTGAAGTTTTGGATTCCGTAACAATCGCCAGAAGCCGCAAACATATCGAAAAATATTATGATATGACCGAAATTGGTAAGTTTCCGACCAGATTGCCGCCTATTAACAAGTCTCCATCTTTGGCAGATAATACAAATATAAGTTATGAAGAGATTTTTAAGTCTTTGGAAAGCTTAAACTTATCTGTTTATAGTCCATCATCTTATTTGTTTCCCAGTCGTTTAGCTAAATATGAAAGCAAATATGGCAAACGCGGTAAAATGGGTATTTCTTTGGCCGGACGAGAATTTGGTTTGAAACAGTTGATGGCTGTTAATTTGCTTAAACGTTTAGAAAGTTCGGTTTATTCTTTTAGAATTACAACCTCAAAAATTCTTGAGCAAATTCAAAAAGCTATTTCGGCAATTGATAATTATGAAAAAAACAAGACATATAGTACCTATTCCGATGAAATAGAATTGGATTTTGATGGTGAATTATCTGATTTGATTTCTGCAGGTGGTAAATATCAGCTTGATTTTAAGGATATGGATTATCGAGCATGGAGAGTTGATTTAAATACCGATAAGGAGATTTTGGAGCATTTGTTATTAGAGGTATCGACCATAACTCCGGAAAAAGACAAAAAACTCCAAACTTTGTTAGAGGTCGTTCGCAACAAAATTAAACATCCGATAAATGATGGCAATAAAAAAGTCTTGATTTTTACAGCATTTGCAGACACGGCAGAATATTTGTACGACAATCTTAGCAAGATTATTAAAAATGAACTTGGGCTAAATACGGCTATGGTTACTGGCTCAACAGATGGAAAAACAACCATTGATAAGATGCCTGCTGATTTCAATACTGTTTTGGCCTGTTTTTCACCCATTTCAAAAGATCGCAATAAATTAAATAAAATTCCCGAGGGGGATATTGATATTCTAATTGGTACAGACTGTATCTCAGAGGGACAAAACCTTCAAGACTGCGATTATCTGATTAATTTTGATATTCACTGGAATCCGGTTAGAATTATTCAAAGATTTGGTCGAATCGATAGAATTGGCAGTCAAAATGATAAAATTCAATTAGTTAACTTTTGGCCAAACATTAAGTTAGACGAATATATTAACCTTAAAAATCGTGTTGAAACTCGTATGAAAATTACGGTTATGACCTCAACTGGTGAGGATAATCCGATTGATATAACCGAAAAAGGAGATTTAGAGTACCGCAGAAAACAGCTGGAAAAATTGCAAAAAGAGGTTGTTGATCCCGAAGATGTTTCTGGTGGTGTCAATATCATGGATTTGGGGTTAAATGAATTTCGTTTGGATTTGGTTGAATATAAAAAACACCATGATGATGTTGAAAAAGCTCCGATGGGCATGCATGCTGTTGCCATGGCTGCCGGAGATGGTCTGCCTCCGGGGGTTATTTATATCTTGAGAAATGTTAACAATGTCAGAGATATTGATAATCCAAACAGGTTACACCCGTTTTACATGGTTTATATGAAAGATGACGGGACTGTGCAGTATAATCATTTGGAGCCTCACAAGTTGTTGAGTTATATGCGCTTGGTGTGTAAGGGCTTTTCAACGCCGGACAAAAGTCGTTGTGCTTTGTTTAATAAACAAACCAAAGATGGGATGGACATGAGCAAATATTCCGATTTGTTGGGTAAAGCTATTCAATCAATTATTCAAGTTAAAGACGAATCCGAGGTTGATAGTTTATTTTCAGATGGCAGTAGCACTTTTGGACAAGGTGAAATCAAGGGCTTGGATGATTTTGAGTTGATTTGTTTTGTTGTGCTGAAGTCTAATGAAGAAGTTTATGGGAGTAAAAAATAAATGTTTCCAAAGACGACGGAGCTTCCCAATAAATTTATTGCCAAAGAAAAATTTTATAAATACGGCGAATTTTCGACCTCTTTAAAAACGGCAATGACTAATGATGTTGCCAAAATTATGGCCACAAATCAGTTCTCGACACGAAGCTTAAATGTTAAGGAAGGAAGTATCTTTCCAGAAATAATGGTTTTAAGAGTTGTATTAAAAAGACGAGTATGCAATACACAACTTTTAGACTTAATGGATAAAAGCATTCGCGCAGCATATGTTTTGTTCGTTTTGGAATTTGATGGAAAATATTGCCTTAGCATTGCTTATAAAGATAAAAACAAAGACAATATCAGCATTGTTAAGAGATGGACAAGTAATTGGCAAAAAGAGATTTCTCTTGATATAGAAGGAGGAAGCATTGATGCCATCTACGAAAGTCTGATTAAGCAAATAAGCGGTGGCAAAATTGAAGAAAATGCAGAAAAGGGGCTCAAAGAAAAGGTTTCAAGAAGTATAGAGCAAGAAAAAATCGCAAAAAAGATAGAGCAACTTGAAAATAAGATGAATAATGAGCCGCAGTTAAAGAAAAAGTTAGAAATTAAGTCTATGATAAAGTCCCTAAAGGAGGGGGTATGAGCAATATTATCATATACCAGTCAGATGATGGAAAAACGAAATTAGATGTAAAGCTAGATAATAATACTCTTTGGGTTACCCAAGAGCAGATGTCTACTATTTTTAATAGAAGCAAGTCTACCATCAATGAGCATATTCTTAATATTTTTGAAGAAAAAGAACTTGAAGAACAAAATGTTATGAGAAAATTCGGAAATTCCGATTTTTCTACAAAACCTACTAATTACTATAATTTAGATATGGTTATTGCGGTAGGATATCGCGTAAAATCAAAGCAAGGAACCCAATTTAGAATTTGGGCAACATCGGTTCTTAAAGAATATATAGAAAAAGGCTTTGCATTAGATGATGAACGTTTGAAAAATAACGGTGGTGGTGATTACTGGAAAGAATTACTTGATCGCATCAGAGATATCCGCTCCTCAGAAAAGGTTTTATACAGACAGGTTCTTGATTTATATGCAACAAGTCGGGATTATGATCCGCAAGCTCCCGAATCTTTGGAATTTTTCAAGATAGTTCAAAATAAATTACACTATGCCGCACATGGACATACGGCAGCAGAGGTGATTTACGAACGTGTTAATGCCGATAAACCTTTTATGGGATTAAAAACTTTCTCTGGTTCTTTGCCGACAAAACAAGAGGCCAAAATTGCTAAAAATTATTTAGAAGAGGACGAGCTAAAAATCTTAAATAATATAGTTTCAGGATATTTCGATTTTGCTGAAGTTTATGCTAAAAGACATGAACATTTATACATGAGGGACTATATTGAACATTTAGATAAAATTCTGTCAGCGACTGGAGAACAGTTATTACAAGGTGCAGGAAAAATAAGTCATAAAAAAGCAATGAAAAAAGTTGATGAAGAATATAAAAAATATCAAGAACAAACTCTGACACCTGTCGAAGAAGCCTATTTGCAAAGCATTAAGGCATTGGAGCATAAAATATCAAAACAGGATAAAAAGGAGCCGCGATGAGTAAGGAAACAACAGATATAAAAATTGAAAAGCTTGGGATGGAGGCAAAGCCTTATGATAAGGTTTTGGCCAAAGTGGCAGAGCTTTGTCCGGCGGCAGTCCAAAACGGCAAGGTAGATTTTGAGCGTTTAAAGGCCGAACTGGCCGATGTGGTGGATGAAAATGCACGCGAGACCTATGAGTTTAAGTGGGTGGGCAAAAATGCGGCTATGGTGGAGGCTAACAAACCTATTCGCAAAACTTTGCGCCCCTGCAAAGAGGAAAGCAAAAACTGGGATGCAACCGAAAACCTTTATATTGAGGGTGATAACTTGGAAGTGCTCAAACTTTTGGAAGAAGGTTATTTGGGCAAAATCAAGATGATATATATTGATCCGCCGTATAATACCGGAAGTGATTTTGTTTATCATGATAATCGGGTGCAATCTGAAGAAGAAATGAACCAAGGGATAGATTTGTTTGATGAAGAGGACAACCGCTTGTTGAGCAAGTCTTTTGTTCGCAATACGGAATCAAGCGGGCGTTTCCACTCAGACTGGTGCTCTATGATGTATCCGCGTTTGAAATTGGCTCGTGATTTGTTAACCGACGACGGTGTGATTTTTATTTCTATTGATGACAACGAAGTTGCAAATCTTAAAAAGATTTGTGATGAGGTGTTTGGCGAAGATAATTTTGTGGCTAATTTTATTTGGAAAGGTGGCCGTAGAAATGCGTCAAAATATATTTCAACATCTCATGAATATATGTTATGCTTTGCTAAAAATTTAAATTATTGTTCAGAAGTCAATATTTCTTGGCATGAAAAGAAAAAAGGCTTAGTTGAAATATATGACAAAGTAAACGAGTTAACAAATACTTATGATAATTATGATGAAGCATCACAAAAGTTAAAAGAATGGTATGCAACATTACCTAATGATAGTGATAGTAAAGCACATTCTCACTATTCATGGATAGATGAGAATGGAGTTTATTTTGCTTCTGATATATCTAGAGGGGGTGGAGGCGGACCAAAATGGGAAATAACTAATCCATATACTGGACAGGTTGTTAAGACTCCACAAAGAGGATGGGCTTATTCCAAGATCGAAGATTTATTATGTGATATAAAGAATAATCTAATTCATTTTAATGAAGATGGTGTTCCTTGTAAGAAAAGATATTTAAAAGATAATGAAACGCAGCTAAAGGAAACAGTTTTTTATAAAGATAGACGGGGAAGCAGTAAACGTCTGAGAAATTTAATGAACGGAGATATTTTTCCCTTTCCTAAAGATGAGGAAATTATCAGTAATTTTTTGGCATCTTTTTCAACAAAAGATGATTTAGTTCTTGATTTCTTCTCCGGCTCGGCAACAACCGCGCATGCCGTGATGCAGCTTAATGCCGAAGATGGTGGCAATCGCAAGTTTATTATGGTGCAACTACCGGAAGAAACCGATGAAAAATCAGAAGCCTATAAAAATGGTTACAAAAATATTTGTGAAATTGGGAAAGAGCGTATTCGCCGTGCCGGTGATAAAATCGTGCAAGAAACCGGAAAAACAGATTTGGATATCGGTTTTAGGGTTTTGAAGGTTGATGATTCTAATATGCAAGATGTATATTACAAACCAAGCGAGCTCAAACAAGCCGATTTGTTAAGCAGTATTGATAATATCAAAGCCGATCGCACACCGCTCGATTTGCTGTTTGGGGTTATGGTGGAATGGGGTGTTTCTCTCTCTTTGCCGCTGCAAGAGGTTAAAGTGGGCGAGAATACCATTCATATTGTCGGTGACAATGATTTGGTTGCTTGTTTTGATAAAAATGTTAGCACCGCAACCATCACCAAAATGGCAGAACTCACCCCAACACGCGTGGTATTTAGAGATTCTTGTTTTGAAAAAGATGATGAAAAAATCAATATGTTTGAAATTTTCAAAACCATCTGCCATTGGGATGATAAACAAGCCAAAGATAATGTAAGGGTAATGTAATGTTGTTGTCGCTTCGTCATGCTGAACTTGTTTCAGCATCCGGTGGAAAAGAGATCCCGAAACAAGTTCGGGATGACGGTTATGCCGTTAGGGATAATGGCTGTACCGCTGTCTTATATGGTGAATCCTGCTTTTTGAAGCATATTGTTGTATGTTGAGTTGTGGAAGGTTAAATGAAAAAAGGATATGTTTATATTATGACAAATAAAACTAATTCCACATTCTATATAGGTGTAACTAATGATATTATTCGACGTGTGTTTGAGCATAAAAATAATTTGATAGATGGTTTTACAAAAAAATATAGTGTACATAAGCTGGTTTATGTAGAGCAATATGATCTTTTAACTGATGCAATCGCTCGCGAAAAGCAATTAAAAAATTGGCACAGAGATTGGAAAATTAATTTAATTATAAAAGAAAATCCTAATTTTAATGATTTATATGAGGAATTTGTGTAATGTCGGCAAAAATAGAACTCAAATTTAAGCATCAGCAATTTCAGATAGATGCCTGCAACGCGGTTTGTGATATCTTTGCCGGACAGCCAAAGTCCAAACCAACGCGTTATATCTTGGATCCCGGAAAAGATGTTAAAAATACGCAAACCTCTTTTGAGCAAGATGCTTTTGCCAATAGTCCGTTGCTTATTTCTGAAAGAGAAGTTTGGGACAATATCCACAAAAAACAAATCGCGCTGGGGCTAAAGCCTAGCGGAAAAGTTGGCGATGATATTAACCTAACCATAGAAATGGAAACCGGAACCGGTAAGACTTATACTTACATCAAAACAATTTATGAGCTTAACCATTTATATGGCTGGACAAAGTTTATTATCGTTGTGCCGAGTGTGGCTATTCGAGAAGGGGTAAAAAAGTCTTTTGAAAATACACGCAAGCATTTTCAGCAAGAATATCACAAGTCTATTATGGAGTTTGTATATAATTCTCAGAACTTGAATGAGATTGAAACCTTTGCCACAGACAGCAAAATCAGGGTGATGATTATCAATTCGCAGGCCTTTGCCGCATCGCTCAAAGAAGATGGAAAAAGCAAAGAATCTCGTATTATTTTCTCAGAGCAAGAAAGCTTCAAATGGCGCAAACCTATTGATGTGATTGCCAAAACAAATCCGATTTTGATTTTGGATGAGCCTCAGTCTTTGGGTAGAACTGCCGATGCCGTTACTCAAAAAGCAATTAAAAGGTTTAATCCTTTGTTTCGTATCAGCTATTCAGCCACGCCGCCGGAGTTGAACAAAAATATCATCTATCGCTTGGATGCCCAAGATGCCTATAATAAAAAATTGGTCAAAAAGATTGCCGTTAAGGGAATTTCCGTGGTTGGAGATAGTGCAACCAGCGGTTATGCTTATTTGGCCGGGATAAATGTTTCGGCAAACAAAAACCCGACGGCTCGTTTGGAGTTTGATTATCGAGGAAAATCCGGCATTGTCAAAAAAATCAGAAATTGTGATGAAGGGGATAATCTTTATGATTTATCCGGACAGTTGGATGAATATCGCCATGGTTGGTTGATTACGCATATTGATGGTCGCTCCAACTCGGTTACTTTTCAAAATGGAACCGAGCTTTTTGCCGGAGATGTGGTTGGCAGCACAACCGAAGAACAGTTGCGGCGCATTCAAATCAGAGAGACTATCCAAAGCCATTTTGAACGTGAGCAAGTTTTGCTGGAAAGCGGAATAAAAGTCTTGTCTTTGTTCTTTATTGATGAAGTGGCAAATTATAGACTTTCTAATGATGCCGGAGAGGCTAACGGTATTTATGCCAAAATTTTTGAGGAAGAATATAACAATATTAAAGAAAGCTATCTTGCCGAGCTTGATTTTAATCCGAATTATCGAAAATTTATTGAAAATACCGATGCCACAAAATGTCATAAGGGATATTTTTCAATAGATAAGAAAAGCAAAAAGTTTAAGGATTCAGAAGTAAAAAGAAACGCTGTCGGCTCAGATGATGTTGATGCCTATGATTTGATTATGAAAAACAAAGAGCAACTTTTGAATTTATCCGAGTCGGTGCGTTTTCTGTTTTCGCATTCAGCCTTGCGTGAAGGATGGGATAATCCGAACGTTTTTCAGATTTGCCCGTTAAAGCAAAGCTACAACAACACTTCTCGTCGTCAGGAAATTGGCCGAGGTTTGCGTTTGTCGGTCAATCAAAATGGCGAGCGCATGGATGAAAGTGTTTTGGGAGATGATGTTCAAGAAGTTAACCAACTAACGGTTATTGCCAGTGAATCTTATGAAGATTTTGTTTCTAATCTGCAAACCGATATTGCCGATGCAATGCATGATAGGCCGCGGAGCATTTCTGCCGAATTGTTTGAAAATAGAACTATTGATGGACAACTGGTTGATAAAGAAAAGGCCTTAGATATATATGGATGTCTATATGCTAATGGTTATGTTAAGGGAGGCAAACTAACCGAGCAATATCATAATGATGTTGAGGCTGGTACATTTAAGCCGATTGAAGGATATGATAGTGCCGAAATTATCAAGGTTATTGAAACAATTTATAAGCCGGTTAAAATTGATAATGCACGCAATCAGGTGGTTGAGGTTAAGCTTAATGATAAAAAACTTCATCAGCAAGAATTTCAAGATTTGTGGAACAAAATCAATGTTAAATCAACCTATCGCGTGGTATTTGACAGTGATGAGTTGATAAAAAAGGCAATTTATGCCTTAGATGAAAAACTCTATGTTAGCAAAACGGTTGCTGTTATCAGAACCGGACAAATGGATGAGTTGGATAAACAACAAGCCGAAAAAGGAGAAGCCTTTGGCTTTACCTCCGAACGAAGAGAAGCAATTCAAGTTGGAAAATATACTTCCGTAAAATATGACTTGTTAGATAAGTTGGTTCAACTTACCGGATTAACCAGAAAAACTCTGGCACAGATAATGTCAGGCATAAAAGAAAGCCGATTTAAGCTGTTTGAGGCAAATCCGGAAGAATTTATCACCCGAGCGGCCAATATCATCAATGAGCAAAAGGCTACAGCGATTGTGGAAGAGATTAAGTATGATCGGATTACGGAAACTTATGATATGAATGTCTTTACCGAGCCCAAACTCAAAGGTAGCTTGGAAAATACCGTCCCAACACCCAATAAACATATTTATAGCCATGTTATTGCGGATTCTAGCGCCAAGACAGAGAAAAATATGGCCAATTCCTTGGAGCATGCCGAAGAAGTTGCTGTTTATGCAAAGTTGCCTCGAGGATTTTATATTTCTACTCCGGTCGGAAAATATAACCCCGATTGGGCTATTGCTTTCAATAAGGGATGTGTCAAACATATTTACTTTGTGGCAGAAACTAAAGGAAATATGGAGAACTTAGAGCTGGAATTAAGAGGGGTTGAAAAATCTAAAATCGCCTGTGCCAGAAAACACTTTGCCGCAATTAGCTCCGATAGTGTTAAGTATGAAGTCGTCGAAACCTACGAGGACCTTATGAAAGTCGTCGGGGAGTGATGAAGAGATGGTAGCAAGAAAAAATGAGAAGTTAACAGTAGCCGATTGGACGTTTTGGATGAGAGTAGATTTGTTACCACAAGAACAACAAGAAGTCTTTCATTTTATGTTTACTTGGATGCAATATAATAGTTGGTATTCTAAAACATATCATATGAAAGATGTTTTAGGATCGGTGCAATTATCTAAAAATAAAGCGGCTCAAAAGGTTTATAATGCTTTGAAAAATGGTTTTGTGCAATCATTTAAAATGATCCCTTACAAGGATGAACAAGGCAGCAGATTAGGACTTTATGGGAAAGAAAAAATTATAGCGCGTTTTAATAGTTGTAATAGTAGCCTTTATAATTATTTAAAGGTTATTTATAAGATACGATGTAATTTTTTTCATGGTTCTAAAGAGCCATCTGCAGAGAACATTAAATTAATAATTTGGGCAGGACAAACTTTAGAGCAACTTTTATATGAATTGAAAAAGAATAAGGTTATTTAAATTGTAACAATATTGTACTCTTAAGTTCGTTTTTGAGTTTTAAAGTAAAAAATCTAACTGAACTTTTATCCAGTATGGTAAAGTATTCATTTTCTCTTTCAATATAAAAAATACAGATATCTAAATCACATTATTTAGCTTTCTTTGTAAATTTTTTTAAAATATTATTTACTGCTTTGTATTGCTTGAATTCTCGGATCATCAGGAACTCTAGCCTTGACGTTTATAAGAAAATCTTTCCACCAATGTTCAGCTTGTTTTATCAGACTATCCCAAGAAATAGCAAAACGTTGATTTTTTTGCATGTTCTCTAAAGTCGTAGACATTCCAATCTTATTTGCTATATTATCAGCTACTAGATATCCAGTAATTCTTCTAAATCCAAGAGCTGTTTCAGTATTTATGCGATCTTGAATATAGTCTGTATATTGATTAAAACGATATAAATGATCTTTATCTACGGTTAATCCTGGTCGCATAAATTCTAGAAGTAATAAATGATCACCACTTGATAATAGAAGATCCACTCTTCCTCTAAATTCGTCATCACTATTTAAACTATCTTTTGCTGCTGATTGCAAAATAGTATCTAGTCGTCTTTCTTTTACATATGTCTCCCATTTAGGGGAAATAAGCCATGGGTTTTTTGCGATAAAATCCCTAACAGCGTTCTCTAACTCTCTTTTTTCTACACGTTCTTTTAATCCCTGAATAGCAAGCAATTTTGCTTGTACTGTTTCTGCTGTATGTAATGCAGTTATAACATTTGCTTCAATTAATATTTGTACTAAATCCGCTTCATTTAATTCATCGGTTCTACTAATCTGATCTATGAGTCCTTTGAGCCGTCCACCTTCCCAAGCAAGTAAAACAGCATCACCTAATTCTATAAATTGCTCTTGATTTATTTTCTCAATACTTGCTATTTTTTCAAGTGCCTTTTTTACAATTGGTCCCTCTAATCCTAAAGCATGAATACGATCAGAAAACTTACTAACTTTTCCCTCTAATTCTCTTAATTTCTTTTCTGTTCTTTTAGACTTCCATATACTTAAAAGTCTCCGCAATAATTTTTCTCCCCATACTTGGAATTCTTTCAATTCAGGGTGCTCCCAATTTAGCCTCTGTCGTTCTGTCGAAATTATATCTTCACCAAATTCATCGACCCAATCTGCTACAACACAACCTGAAATATATTCAGGACCCGCTTGACTTGCGCTTCCTCCTGTCATATTAAACATAAATGGTCGTTGAGCTAGTTTTTTATGAGCAAAAATAGTTACTCCTGATATTTCTTCATTGTTTATTAATTCTTTACAAAATTGGATACGCCATTGAACTGTTTTTCCATTAGGCAATCTTTCTGTAGCCCAACCATCAGAATTAATCTGGATATTTCTTGACTTAATATCAGCATCTGGGAAATCTTTAGGAAAAGAAAGTTCTATATTTGGTAAATCTGTCCCATTGGGAAGTTCCTTTCCATTTAGCCTTATTTCAAAATTGTCTGCTGTTGAATTTATTAAAAATTTTCTTGCCAGAGATTTAGCAAATTGCTCTTCTGGAATTTGTCTCGCTATTTTCAAATCGTGTAAAATTATTTTTGTTCCTTTTGTAATTTCTTTTTGTTGTCTTTTGTGTTCTAATACGGATATTTCTAAAGGTTGTGTTGAAACATAACTATCTCCTTGTCGGATTGTATTTAAATCTAATTCAAATTTTGTTAATTCTGAATCATCTTCACAAACTGTTTCAACCGTAATAAAGCGAGCTATCCCAAAGCCTGCAAATTTACCAATGCCTTTGCGCCCCATTATAGGTCTTTGTTTTTTTCGAGATTTCTCATTTGCTCCTTTTGTTTCACGACGATTGTACCCTACATTTAAAAAACGACGTTGGCAATCATTAAAGCTCATTCCATGCCCGTCATCTCTTATAGTAATACTCCAATTAGCTTTATCTTGAGATTGAAAGTTAAAATCTATATTAACATGTTCTGCATCTGCATCCCATGCATTTGAAACTATTTCTGCTATTGCAGCTGTAGGACTTTGATACATTTGAATACCTAAATGGTCGATTATTTTGCCATGAAATGCCAGATGAAGTTTTTGAATTTCATTATTCATGTTATTTACTTTCTTTTTAGGATTTCGGATAAAATAGAGGCATGTCTTCTAATAAATTCTGGAGGAATTGCGTTTCCTATCATTAATGCTACTCGTCCTTTTCCCCCTCTAAAGGAAAATTTATAATCAATAGGAAAAGTTTGGAGTAGTGCAGCTTCTCTTAAACTAATAGCTCTATCTTCGAATGGATGAAGATAACGTCCTTTTGAAGGATTAGTACATCCGCCAGTTATTGTTGGGGCTACATCATCCCAACTCATTCTTCCGTATACATCTTTAAAGCCATTTGTATTCCGTTTATGACAAGGTAAAATCAAGTGTTCAGGTAAACTGGATCTACTTCCTCCATTTTTAGGGATGGCCTTAATAATTTCTTGTATTCTCTTGCTATGCCTAGTCAAACTATCATGCAGAGGATCTTTTTGCTTTCCTACAGGCTTTAATGCTGCTTTATTAAAACATTCTCCAACAGTTACATGCTTACTTTTTTGAGGAGCAGGAACTTCTTGATCCCGCATAATTTGCATAATCATTCGACGCCGTCTCTGAGGCACTCCATAATCTGCTGCATTTTCTATTCTTACAGATGTGTCGGTAATAAAATAACCTAATTCGCGAAGCTTAATTTTAAATTCTTGCATTCGCCAATCTTCTGCCAGAGCAGGAACATTTTCCATCATAATTGCTTTCGGTAAGAAAACGTCGATAAATCTTAAATACTCAAATAAAAGATTATTTCTCTCATCAGAAACAGAAGGTCCTTTTTTATATGTTCGAAGAGTTGAAAACCCTTGACATGGTGGGCAGCCAGCCAAAAGAGACAACTCTCCCCTTTTTAACCCTAAATGTTCCATCAAACATTTAGGATCAACTTTTCTGATATCATTTTGTATACACAAAGCTTCAGTATGATTCATTCTGTACGATTCTGCCGCAATAGTATCAAGTTCTATTCCTGCTATAACGGAAAATCCAGCCTGTTTAAGCCCAAGAGTTAATCCACCTGCACCGCAAAACAAATCAATCGCGGTTAGATGATTTTTATTTTTTTTATCTTCCGAATATTGATTTGCACTCATTACTAAATGTTCTCCAGCTATTTTGATAATATGTTAGTTTATACTAACTAATATAAAATAATCAGTTAATCGTACAAATAAATAACATGAATTGCAACCTAAAAATAATTATTTAATTGCAAAATTAAAATATATTAAATTTCCCTGTATTTAATTTTAAATTCCCTGATAATTTGGGGAAGGATTTTGGGGTAAGCTAAGTAATTCAAGGTAAACATGATGGTATGGAGGAGAGAATCGTAGTGAAATTCCCTGTAGATTCCCTGTTATTTGAGATTGGAGTGTTTTTGATTTAGTATGCTTAATACCGTTGAGATTTACTACTCCGCCAATACTAAAAAAAGACACCCTTGCGGTGTCTTTTTTTTAGTATTTAATCCCATTTTTTAAACACGAAAAATACCGCTAGCAGAATCAGCAAAAAACCTACGATATAGTTCCATCTCAATCCTTCTCTAAGATAAAACACCGAAAATATACAAAACACCACAATGGTAATCGCCTCTTGCATTACTTTAAGCTGCGGAGCATCAAAGAATTCATGCCCGATACGATTAGCCGGCACCTGAAAACAATATTCAAAAAATGCTATACCCCAACTTGCAAGAACCACCAACCACAAAGCCGTTGACTTAAACTTCAAATGCCCATACCAGGCAAATGTCATAAAAACATTAGAAATCAACAGCAAAAACACCGGATACAAAGGCTTCATTTCAAACAGCTCCCCTTGTTATTGTCTGATATAACTTGTGCACCTATTTTAATAAAAATCAACAAAAAATAATGAGTAATTTCTTATCATTTTATTATGGATAATGATTAGATAAAAATTTTATGGATTCTCGGAACAAGCCCGAGAATGACATTTCTTAAAACAGAGAAACAATACTACTGGCCGATTGCGAGGCTGACGATAGCGAATTAATTGCCAACTGTTGACGGGTTTGCAAAGTAAGATACTCAGCCGATGCCTCGTTCATATCGGCCAAGGTTAAATCATCGGCACCGGTTTCTAAAACATCGGTTAGACCTTCGGTAAAGTTAACTCGGGTTTTGATTATGCTGTAATTATTTCCCAGTTCTTCGGCAAACGAACGCAAAGTAGTTATGGCTTGGGTTAAATTTTCAAGCAATAATTCGCCATTGGTATTATCTTCCCATAGCTCGGCGCTC
>CASFRM010000013.1 GCA_949297185.1 uncultured Pseudomonadota bacterium | reverse complement strand
CTTCATTAACCATCTGTTTTTCCATGAATTGTTTAAAAAAGATGGTCCCCGGGGTAGCATTCAAAAATGCTAAAGTCAAGCACTTTTTATAACATTTTTCACGCTATCTTATTGATTCTGAATGATTTTATTTTAAATTCAAAGGGTTGTAAGGAAAATATTTTTTTGTTGTTGAAAGTGAATCTATGCCAAAGGTTTAGATTTGTTTTAATTCTTCAATCAGTTCAAAGATTGTCATATCTGAGGCTTGAAGCTTGGGAACGGAAACCGGTGTCGGTTTGTGTTCATCATATATCGGACTACCGGTGCGGCGGACAAATATCGCCGAGCTGATTTGCTTTCCGAAAGTCGGCGTATATTTGTTAGCAAGTCCTTGTTCTTTGCTCCAATATCTTGATGTGTTGCTCCCTGAAAGAGGACTTCCGGTGATGCAATAAAAATAGGTATCTTCTTGTTTCCACGGCGTGTGTTGCCACAAAAGCAACAATTCCCCCAAACACAAAGAGAAAGTAGGAATATATAAGGCAAAAACACCGCTGCCTTGAATGGGAATATTGTAATACTTGGGATTGGATAAGATTAAATCTTGATGTTGTTGCAATAAGTCTAAGTTATCAAACAAGGCTTGCAACACTTCTTTATCAGGCGTGGCCGCCTGAACATAAAATCTGGCTGTCATTATATTTCTCCTGTTTAGTCCGTTTGGTTAAAGTAGGACAAGTTGGCATAAATTCACTTTTATTATCTTAATAAAGTTATATATTATACTTGTCAATAAATAAAATTTAACCTATTATTCATATAAATGTTAATATATTAACAACCAAACAGTGTATTTTCTGTTAAATAATTTTTTGATTAGAAAGTTAAGAATATGGTAAAAAATATTGAACCAAAGCTTAGAAAAATCGGAGACTACCTTCAATTAGAAGAAAATGCAACTTTCATAATTCCGGAATACCAAAGAGCATATTCTTGGGGAATAGAGAATTGTGATAAATTATGGCAAGATATTACTGATTTTGTTTCAAGCGAAAGTAAAGATAGATATTTTTTTGGAACCATAATAATTAACTGTCAAGATAATGATACCAAGTTAAGCTTAATTGACGGTCAACAACGTACGACTACTTTTTTACTACTATTAAAAGCTTTATTACTTAAAATTAATGTTGCTATACAAAAAACAGAAAAGGATGAAGAATCTGAAGGATTATGCAGAGGATTAAAAGAACGCAGAAGAAAGATTATGGGAATTCTATACAAAGCGGAAACAGAAGATGTTTCAGATATTCCTAATCTAGAAAATGATAGAAAAATTTGCAATAAAGTTTCAATACTGGAAAATATTTCTATAAATGAACTGTATAAATCAGAATTAACGACAATTCTGAGATCTGTAGATTACGATGAGCTTGAAAGCTGCGTTATAAAGATACCATACAGACAAAAAGATAATAAATATACCAATTTTTTCAGAAACTTTAAATATTTTTATGAAAAGGCATCAAGCTTATATGTTTCAGAATTAAATAAAACTGCTAAAGCGTTTATAGAGAGTTGTGAAGTCATTGAGATTAAAAGTTGGCAGGTAGAACAAGCAATAACGATGTTTAATTCTCTTAATTCTGACGGATTGCCCCTCTATGATGCAGATATTATTTCTGCAAAATTGTACGCTATCGCTAAAGAAAAGCAAAATGAAACAAAATTTATGGAGCAATGGAAAAGCTTATTAAGCAAAATTGGAGAATTAAAATCTGCAAGAATTGCAAGTATTGATGCTATTTTATTACAGCAAATGTATTATGAAAGAGCCAAAAATAAAGATATTATTACCGAATCAGGTTCTATAAATGTAACTACGCCAGGCGTTAGACGGTATTTTACAGATATAAATAAAAATGTATTAAAAAATCCTACAGAATTGTGCGATAGCATGATAAATTTAACAGAAATATGGAAAGATATTTCTAATTACCCCCTTGCTCAGGTTCTTTTTAAATTCAATGAAAACTCAAAATTATTTTTAGCTATTTATTTTCATAGATTTAAGAAAGACGAATTACCAAAAGAAAAAATAGAAATCATACTTAAATGTATGCTTAGATTATTCACCGTTCTAGAGTTGGTTGATACAGGTTTTTCTAGCAGTAATTTTAAAACTTTCTTATTTGGGGAATCTGTAAAATTAGTTGATAACAACATTTCTGAAAATGAAATAAAAGTAGATTTTGATACTCATATACAAAAAAAATGGGATAAAAAATACTTAACTGAATCTATTATCTCATGTGAAAAAAATAGCCTTGTATATTTAAATGAATATCTATTTGCAAAGGAAAATGAAAAAGAATTTCATCTTGGGGAGAAATATGACGTTGAACATATAATGCCTGATAGCGGCAAAAATTTACAAGAAATTAGACGAGATGCTGACATTGAAACCGAAGCTGAATTCAAAGAAATAGTTAACAAAATTGGAAATAAGATATTACTTG
Source organism: uncultured Pseudomonadota bacterium (assembly GCA_949297185.1). GTDB lineage: Bacteria > Pseudomonadota > Alphaproteobacteria > RF32 > CAG-239 > CAZU01. The sequence goes on along the minus strand of CASFRM010000013.1, from coordinate 115,163 downwards.
AAGAAAAAATTAATCGTTCGATAGGAAATGAGTGGTTTAGGACAAAAGTATCTACAAAACTGGAAGAGAAAACAGGCTATATAGATAGCAATTATCCTATTGCGAAAGCCCTAGTTGCTAAATATGGAAAAGAAAATAAACCATACTGGAAAAAAGAGGATATAGATACAGCAACAGATACTGCTGCTAACAGAATTGTTAAATTCATTTTTGATGAATAGTTATCCAGGTCAACTCTTCTCAATTTTTGTAAAGCACCGCTCCGTTATCCAGCAATAGGTTGGCAATATCAAGCTCTATTCGCTCCAAGGCTAAGGTTAAGGCGGTTTCGCCTTGGATATTGAGCCAATTCACATCAACACCTTTGTTTATTAACATTTGGATGGTTTGTAATTTGGTATCATCTTCCATATTTTCATTTAATATTACCGACATAATTGCGTTATAGCCGAATATATCGGTTCTATTGACTTCGCTTCCCTCGGCAATAAGGAAATCAAGCGGCTCTTTTTCCATGCAGAAATAGCAAGCCACTAAAAATAAACTGGCTCTGCGGCGATTGATTGAGGCATTTAGATTAAAATTGTTGGTTCTAATCAATTTTTTCAACTCGCTGACCGAATTGATATCAATGTTACCTTCGCTCTCAAAATTATACGGTGGATTAACCGGCGTATTCTTTAATCTCTCTTCTATTTGTTTAATTTTTTCTTGCACTTCAGCCATTTCTTCAATGGTAATAAATTTAGAATAAGTTTTATCTTCGGGATTATACATTAACATTTTCACTCCTTATCTGGTTCTTTATAAGGATATTTATCGTAAATAAATAAAATATTGCGAATATATCATTAAATACTTATCATCATAATATAAGATAATGGAGATTTTTCATGGAATATGATATTGATGATATAACTAAATCTTTCTTTGCTCGAACATACAGTAATTTAATACAGTATTTTAAGGATAAAAAAGAATTTCCTGATACTCATAATCAAGAAACAACAATGATTATAAACTCTTTACTTGGTTTGTTGGTATTTATACAACAAAATAAAAAATATAACTCCAAGCTTCAACAGGCACCATTAGAATATATATTAAACAAGTCTAATTTTTCTAATCTTCGCGGAGAAAAAAAGCTGTTGATTTTTTTAGGCATATGAGAAATTCTATCGCACATGGACATTGTTTAGATAGATTTAAAATAAATAATTATCGTCAAATTACTCATATCACTTTTAAGGATTTCTATAATGAATCTAGAACGTTTGAAGTGGAATTAGGATTGTCTGATATGCTTTATATTATAAAAACATTAAAGAAAATTGTTGTTGGATAAATACCTATGTAGCTGATGGCTATGTTTCAATTATAAACACGAATTGTCTGGGTTGAGGTGTGATGTGTGAGCATGACACCTCTTTTTGTTGAGCTACAAAGCGGACGGCTTTCTGATTTCCTTTTAATTTCTGGATAATTAAATCGCCCCTCAGAGGTTTGTTTTGTTTATTTGAGAGCTATTTTAAGCTAAGAAAAAAGAAAGCTATTTTAATTCCGGTTCTATTATAATAGTTCTTTTTTATATCTATTATAATACTATTATAGAGGGTAAATTTTGCTCTAAAATCCTTGTCTGATAAGGGATTGAGCAATTTGATAAGGAAATATAGCTTTCCGATAGTGGAAATAACGGTTTCCGGAACTGGAAATATAGACTTCCCCAAGTGGAAATATAGATTTCCGTTTTTGAATTTCCGGAAATAACCGTTTCCGCAAGCTTTATAAGTGGAAATAACGATTTCCGCCTTTGATTTTGTTCAATTTAAAATCTCGCATTCTCCACAAATAAATATTTTCAGGACAAAAGTTTATAAGGAAAAAATATGAGCAAAAGTAAAGCTACATTATCTATTACCGAACGTCTATTATTGGACTTCATTAAATATAAAACAAACAACAATCATAAATTTTTTATGGGGAATGATAAAATCGCCATGGCCTTGGGATTAACAGTAAATTCCGCCAAAGTGATGATAAACGGACTTATCCGCGAGGGATATCTTATCAAATCAATGGATACCCACGGTATCAAATCAATGGATACCCACGGCCGCAGAATGTTAGAACTAACCGACAAACCATACTTAACCATCGCTTGCGTTGATTTAAGCAACGTCGATAAACGCATTATATTGCAAGAAGCCCTGAACTTTCAACGAGACGCCGAATACTACCAAAAACAATACGAATTTGAAAAAGCACGAGCCGACAGACTTCTTACCGAACTCACACAGTTGAAACTGAGTAATATTTCTCTCAATCCTTAACTTGATATTTATAAACAATGCTTATAATATTTCAAATATGATTACGGCAGATGAAATAAAAGCCAAATATTGGGCTTTGGAAGTATTAGCTTCCAACAACCAAGCGGACATGGGTAACATTTCCGGCTCTTTAGGCACATCCAAAATTGACTTAAACCCACACCAAATAGATGCCGCATTATTTGCCCTAAAATCTCCTTTATCTCAAGGCGTTATTTTAGCAGATGAAGTAGGTTTAGGAAAAACTATTGAAGCCGGAATTGTTATATCTGAATATTTTTCTCGGGGTTTTACATCTATTTTGGTTGTTGCTCCAGCCAGTTTATGCCAACAATGGCAAACAGAAATGCAAGAAAAGTTTGATCTACCAGCTCAAATTATTGATAGCAAAATATATAAAGACTCCTTAAAAGAAGAAAAAGATATATTTACCTTTAAGGGAATTACAATTTGTTCATATAACTGTGTTGTTCAACTAAAATCATCTTTCAAACACCATAATTGGGACTTAGTTGTTATTGATGAAGCCCACAAACTGCGTAATTTCTATAAAGGAAGCACCAAAATTGCCGATGGTATTAATGAAGCTTTTCTTGGGAAAAAGAAATTACTATTAACAGCAACCCCAATCCAAAACTCCTTAATGGATATATATTCTTTGGTTACCATCATTGATCCTAGCATCTTAGGTAATGAATATGCTTTTATGGAAAATTATATGCATTCCGAACAACACCATAACGAATTAAAAAAGCGTTTGGCGTGTGTGTTGCACCGAACATTAAGAAAAGATGTTTTGGAATATATAAAATACACCAACAGAGAAGCAATGACTGTTGCATTCAACCCAACAAAAGCTGAAGAAGAGTTATACAATGAGGTTTCTGCCTATATTCAAGATATTTCTAAAGTAGCTATTACCACACGTTTCCGCACTCTGATTGTTTTGATGATAAGAAAATTAATGAGTTCTTCAACCGCCGCGGTTAAAGGGACGCTTGAAGGTTTGATGAGCCGTTTGGAACAAATGGAAAAAAGCGACAAAGAAACTGATATTTTTTCTTCTTTTTTCAAAGATGAAGATATGTTAGAAGAATATAGCGATAATTTAGATGACTTTGCTTATTCTTCATACAAGAAAAAAGATATTCCATCTATTGAGGATATAAAAGCAGAAAAGGCTTTTTTGCAAAAACTAATTAATAAAGCCTCAAAAATAAAAGTTGATGGCAAAACAGAAAAGTTAATTGGAGCAATTCATCAAGGATTTGATAAAATCAAAGAAAAAGGCGGACTTCGCAAGGCTATTATATTTACCGAAAGCAACCGCACATTAAATTATCTGTTTGATTACTTATCTAAAAATGGCTTCAAAGATAAAATTGTTACTTTTAACGGGCAAAACAACTCCCCTTTATGCAACAAAATATATAATGATTATATTGAAAACCATTCTTCCGATCTCACCGGCTCTCGCACCAATGATATGAAAAAAGCTTTGGTTACGGCATTTAAGGAAGATGCAGAAATTATGATTGCAACAGAGGCTGCGGCAGAAGGTTTGAACCTGCAGTTTTGCTCACTTTTGGTTAATTATGACTTACCTTGGAATCCTCAACGAGTAGAGCAACGCATTGGTCGTGTTCATCGTTATGGGCAAAAATGTGATGTTGTGATAATCAACTTCATTAACAAACAAAATGTTGCAGATGTAAGACTTTATGAAATTTTGCAAAATAAATTTAAGTTATTTGACGGTGTTTTTGGTGCCAGTGATGAGATTTTGGGAACATTGTCCGATGGGGTTGACTTTGAAAAAGCCGTTGCCTCAATCTTTGAGCTTTGCCGTACAACAGAAGAAATCAACCGAGCTTTTGATGAATTGCAAGCAAGCCTAGGCAAAGAAAAAGATGCCAAAATGGAAGAGACCAGACAACTCGTGCTAGAAAACTTAAATCCGACGACTCAAGAAAAATTACAAGTTATGAAGAAACGGGTTGAAGACTATTTAGACCGACGAAAACAGATTTTTTGGGATTTATCCGTCATAATCTTAAAACATAAACATCCTGATATGTTTATAAATGAGGCAACTCATGTCTTCGGACCTTTTAAGGAACAAGTCTTTAATCTGCCGACAACCATAAATTTTGCAAACAACTTTAATTTTAGCTTAGATTTTTCCAAAAGAGATATAAACCCTTTCCTATCTCCGGAAGAAAAGAAAGCCCAAAGAAGAGGAGCAACACCATATAATCCGGATAGCACCTTTGGGCAAAAAATAATACATGAAGCTTTAGAAACAGCTGTAAATTCTTGTCATTTGCTTATAAAACCCGGCAAAAAATTAAAATCAGGACAAAAAGGACGGCTATTGCTCTCTTTGTTTGAGCTAAAAGCTCCCGAACAATCTTTTCATTTACTTCCGACTATTCTTGATGAAAACGGTGCTTTGTTAAATATTGCTCCGGCTGAAATATTTGATAACCTGATAGAAATAAAAGAAAACATAACTCTTGGCTATCAAGATTTATCCCGCCAATTGCATGAACAAACCCTGCAAAAATATGAAAAATCAGAGAAAAAACGCATTGATACGTTACTCAAAAGCGAAGTGGATAAGCTCAACCGTTGGCTGATTGATGAAAAACAAGCAATCAATCTCAAAGGTGAGAAGATGAAAAACAAAATCACCAGTCTTAAACGACAATTTAAGATGGAAAAAGACTTTGCCAAGAAATTAGCTCTTGATGAAGAAATCCGAACCCTACAAAAGAATATGGAAGATAACGAGTTCAACACCTTTGATATTGAACGTGATTTAGAGAAAAAATGCAATCGCCTCATCGGCAGTAAAAAGCGAAGCTTAAAACCGGATTACACCATTAAACCCATCTTTGAACTCACTTGGGAAGTGAGAGTTTTTTAGATTTTTGTCTTTCTTTTTTGAACTTCTTTTTATAAGTATCATAATCTTTATCATACTTTATTTTTGTAATTCCACTTCTTAATTTTATAAAACGATCAATATATTTTCTCAAATTTTCTTTATCAAAAGCATATAAATGAAGCAAAACCATTTTTATAAATAAACCAGCCAAATAGCCATATATTTTCTGCATTAAAATTTCATCATTAGTAATAGCAAAATACTTTCCATTTTCTTTTTCAGCCGATTTAGGATGAGCAATAGAATTACGTAATTCACTTATCTTTTTCCCTAAGGTTTCTTTTTTAGGAAGATCTTTCAAAAGATTACTAACTTCTTTTTTCCATTGTTTATCTGCATATTTTGAAATAAGCCTATCTATATTATTTTTCTCTTCACCTAAAATATTTAGCACCGTTTCAATGTATGAAATGAGAATTATAAAATCTTCATTTTCAATCAACTTATCATTATATATGATTGATTTTATACCATTTATTATTATCTTCCATTTTTTATCATCGTACAATTGATTCCATTTTTCATATGGTTCTTGTAATTTTGATAAATCATTTTTTCCTAAAAATGTATCAATAGTAATAGGTAAATGGTATTTATGCCAGATTGCCCCTTTTCTTGTAGGTATAGGATATTGTTGAAATAAAATAGCCTTTTGCAAATTACATTTTCTACCATCTTTTAGAGTAGATTCAATGCCAATACACGCAGTTTTTATCGTTATAGGCTTGTCAATGATTAATTCAAAAAAAGAACGCCATTTATTTTCTATTTCAAGATACTTCCTTAAATTAAATAATCTTCCTTTTATTTTTATAACAGATCGTGAATCTTTTCTTATTCCTATTTCATGCTCATGTTTTTTTAGAAAGTTAGCAACAAGTTTTTTAAGTTCAAGCATTGGTGAATTTTTTGTATGCTTAACTGAATCACATAAAAAATTATCAAGTTGATTTTCACTAGAAAATGGTAATTGCGTATAAAAAACATCAAAAGCAATACTTACATTAGATAATTTTATTGGATTTTTAATATACGGCTGAACTTCAAAAAATTCTTCAGGAGAAATATGATAAAAAAAGATACTTTTAAAACTATCATCATACTCTATATTGAATGACTTAATTCTATCTTCATTAAGATGTGTATTTGCAATTAAAATTCTTGCACTTCCTTCTAAAATCCTAGAAGAGCTATTGCCTCCAAAAGAGTGTTCTCTTTCAGCAAGCATAATATCAAGTAATGTTATATTTATGCTATTATCATTATACTGGACTGTTCCATACATTTTCTGTATTGCACAAAAATCTCTAAAAAATATGTAGGTAGTTCCAGTTAAGGCTACAGTGACTAAAGATAATCTAATCCCTTTTTCCGGCGTATATTCTAAGGTTCCCGAAAATCTATTATCAAATTCATTTTCAAACCAGAAAATACCAGAAAAATTATAATTTTTGTTATAATCAAACTTGTCTAATAACATATCATTTAAAATTTCAGTCTATTATTTTTCTTTCAATTTTGAAATTGTCTCGAAACAAGAGTTGATAAGCTTAAGCATATCTTTAGTAATGATAATATTTTCATCATCAACCTTTTTTCGATTTAAATCATTTTGAAATATATCTTTCACTAACTCTAGTTTAGTCTCATCTTTTTTATTTGATTCATTAAGATTTTTATCACAAGCAATCATCCTCATATTTTCCATAAAAGGCTCTAATCCTGCTGTTTTAATTTCAAAATCACGTAATTGAAATTCACGGTTACGCTGCTTGTTAGCAATATTTGCACAATACCAAGCAGGTAAAAACATAACAATATTAAAAACAAATCTAATTATCAAAAATGTATTATCTATACTCACATTTTTTGCATCCATTTTAATTTGAATAAAATCTTTGACGACCTCAAATAATGACCAAATCGCAAAGCACATAATTCCAAGGGCTAATGCAGTCATAAAATGTGCAAAATTTTTTGCTTTATTTGCATAATTTTGAGAATTTCCAGATACTGAAGCTCTACCAATAATACCCCACAGATTTTCTACATTTTGTTTTTTTATTTCCATATATTGATACAACTCTTCTGTATCCGCACTTGACTTATTTTTAAATTCTGTAAAGGATTCTTTGTATTCTTTCTGTTTTTCTTCAAACTCTTTTTGAAAATCCATCATTTTTTGATCATAATTATTTTGAAAATTTGAAGAAATAGTTGATAATCTTGTCTTTTCGTCATTAATTAAATTAGTTTGTTCAGCAATCTTGTTTGATAATGCTTTGTTTTCATTTTCTAGTTCTTTTAATTTTTTTTCGTAATTTTCTTTTTCTAATTGCCAACTTTTAAATTCATTTTCTTGTTTTGTTTTAAAGTCAGAAATCTCTTTATACAAATCTTTCTTTATTGCTTCCTTGTCATTAGTAAAATTGTCTAATAATTTTTCTAGACTTATTTTTACAATCCCTTTGTTATAAAACACGGGAATTTTTGATAAATCCGCCATTATATTAGAATATGTGTTATAAGTATTTTCAATATTCAGTAAATTATTATTTTGCAAACCTCGAATATTGCTTCGTAAATTGTTTAATATTTGAGTAGGAACTACTTGTGAAATATTATTGCTTAACACATATTTTGCATAAACTAACAATTGTTCATACGCTAAAAGAGAATCTCTTCCAGTATCGCTTAAACTTTCAGAATTTTTAATATTTGCAATATATTGTAGCACATTATCAATTTCTTGATGAACAGGATGATTTCTGTAATTATCTTTTAAAATCGTCATCTTAATCCTCGCTTTCATCCTCATCGAATTCAAATTCTTTGTCGTCGGGGTGGTAGTTGGTGAGGTTTAAGGGGTAACCTTCTCTGCCCCATTCGCATTTCTTTAAGATTGCAGCAGGAATCTTTTTAACCGAAATATTAGGATAAGCCTTGCTATTGCCGGAAAAGGCACTGCAACATACCAAAAGGTTGTTGTCACCAACTTCTTCATGCAAACGTTCTAAAGAAGCCTCTTGCATGCTAAAGGTTGTGGTATAAATAAAGCTTTTTTCCGAAGAATAACCTTGTTTCCAATAAGTAGTGCTATCCGGTTTGTAATGATAGCCCAAGATTTTACACATTGCCTCGGCCAACATATCAGCATTATATTTGTCTGAAATAATCTGTTGTCCGTATTTGTCTTTGACTATCAAAGAAGAAGCAAGTTCATAAAACTTAAAACCACCGCCACATAACCAACCGGTTGAGGTTGTAACACCGCCGTGATCGTCTCCGTTAATAACTTTCTTCAAACGTGGCAAACAATAATTATAAGCCGTATCTTCCATTTCAACACCAATCCAGCGACGTCCCATTTTGTGAGCAACCGCGACAGTTGTTCCTGAACCCAAAAAGCTATCAAGCACCAAATCTCCGGGGTTAGAAGCGAGTGTTAAAACACGTTCAATCAATCTTTCCGGTTTTGGTGTATCAAAAGGATTTTTTTCATCGGGGAACAAAGCTTTTATTTCTCTTTTGGCTTCTTGATTGTCTCCACACTCATCTCTTGTCCAAAGTGTTGTTGCCACTACACCATCTTTTACATCAGATAAAAAACGTTTAACTCTTGGAGCGTTCTCGCCTGTCGGACCAAACCAAATTCTATTTTCAGCAATCATTTCCTTTAATTTCTCTTGTGAAACACGCCAAGAGTAACCTTTTGGGGGAAGACATTTCCTTCCTGAAGGAGTTTCTATTTCATAAATATTTTTCTCAACAGCCGGTCCAACAGATAAATCTCCAGATGTCCAAGGCCCACGAGGATCATTATCTGGATTTTTATACCGAGAGTTTGCTTCTTCTGATCTTGGTAACTTATTCAATGCAAAACCTACAGGATTTTTACAATATACGAGGATTGCATCGTGTGAACGAGAAAGCGTTTTCTTTAAATTTACAGGAGCAAAAGCTCGTTGCCATATCACCTCATCAACAAAGCACTGACGACCAAAAATTTCATCACAAAGGACTTTTAGATAATGACTTTCATCAGCATCAATGGAAATCCAAATACTACCACCATCATTACTTAAAAGGCGTTTCAAAATTTCTAATCTATCACGCATTAAAGAGAGCCAAATAGAATGCTCTAAGCCATCATCATAATGTTCAAAGGCATTTCCGGTATTATATGGTGGATCAATATAAATACATTTAACCTTGCCGGCATAATCTTGCTCCAAAGCTTTCAAAGCCAACAAATTATCCCCATGAATAAGCATATTATCAAACGTCGGCTGAACTTTTTGTTCCAACCCCATGCTCTCAACCATTCCTTGCATAAGACTATCTGGTGCAGAATAAGACTTCTCCTTATCCTCCAACAAAATCCGTGGCTCAGGATTAAACCGATCTTCCTTCCCCGGCCATGTTAACTCTAATCTTTGCAACTTATCAGTCATTTATTTGCTTCCTTTTGCTTTTTTATATTATCTTCCATTTCTTTAAAGTAATCTTTATAGTCTTCAGAATACTTGATTGTATCTAACTTCAACCCTTTATATTTGTTTTCCAGCTCTTTTGTTTCACGTATAAAGTCTCGTAAGCAGGTAATTTCAAATTCCAAAGTCTGGATAAACATCTCACTTTCTCTCAAGTCAATATCTATTCTTTCTTTGATTAAAATATTTTTCTGATAAGGGTTCTCACATGTTGAGATTCTTCGCAAATCTAAATTTCTACCATCAATTTTGAATAATATGATTTTATAGGCTGAAATTAATTTTATTAGATGTAGGACATAATTTTCAGAAACTGCAATACATGAGCTATAGTTAGTGACATTAACCATATCTAGTCCCATAGGCACCATATATGTTTGAGCAATTACCGCCCAATCGTCCTTTGTAATAGTACTTATATCCATATTCCAAAGAGTATCTTTATATGTTTTTTCAATTTTAATTAAATTTATCCATGTATTTCTTAAAGAAATTAGTTTTAAAATTGTATCTAATGAAACGGATAAAATAAAATTCAAATTATCTCGGAGTTTTTCTAACTCTTTTTGTTTTTCAGCTCTCCCGGCTCCATAAAACCAAGTCAACAACCACACTAACAGCGGAATGGCAATGGCACCAAGTAAAGGTATTCCATAATCTTTCCACCATGGTCCATCAAAAAGAAATGAATTTATAAAACTATTCCATATATTAACCAAACAATTCATAACTTTAGCTACACTCCAAAATTTTCTTTAATAAATTTTGTTAAACGAACTCTGTCTTCATTTTCTTGGTCTGCTTTAAAGTACATCTCTATAAAAGTTATTTTTCTAAGTTCTTCCTCCCAAACAAAAATAACCCTTATTCCAGAAGCTGCTCCTCTCCCTTTCAAGGCCATACAAGAAAATTTTCTTATTTTATTTGAAGTATAACTTTCCCCGCAGAACCCTTCTATTGGAACAAAAGCTGTTGTCGCCTTTCCTTGCTCATAAAAAGTTTCTAGTGTATATTTCTTCATATTTTCAAAATCTCTTTCAAGAGATTTATATCTCTTTAATAAAGATTTAAAATCTTTTTGAAATTCAGGAGTAGTCACATATTCAATCATATTCTTCAACATACTCCCGACGAGAAGTGTCATCATTTCTGTAGAAAACAGCTTCATAATCCATGATTTCGCCCATATTTGCACCAATCCAAGGAATATCTTTATGTGAATATTCTGATAATTCTTTGGCAGTCATATCTGATAAACGAGCAAGCTCATCATCTATATGCTTTATCTCTTGACCTGACAATAAGGATAAATTTGGCTCTTTTATAGGAAGATATTTGGTTTGATCTTTATTAAAATACTTGGTTTTAACTTCTTCCAATTCACCATCTTTTTCCATTTCTTGAATAAGTTTTGCAAAATCTATAGGTGTCGGGCCATAAGTATTCTTTATATACTTTAACCCCATAAGCTGTTCTTCAAAGATTTCGTAATAGTCAAAATCTATAAAATACAAAAGCTTATAAATAACGGTTTGACCAACATTGGGTTTTGCCCCTACCTTATTGAGAATATAAAGCAAAACTTGTTTAAATTTGGATATGTTTTCTTGCGGAATATCTATTCTTATTTCTTGTTCTTCAGTTGCTTTTTTGCCTTCTATTATATTATATTCTGGTCTTACTGGCGGCTTATTATCTATAAAACAAGAATAATCTACATCAAAAAACTGTGATAGTTTTTTGATTATATCTAAGGTGAAATTTGCCTCCCCGTTTTCATATTTGCTAATTGTTTGACGAGATAGCCCCAACGCAGACGCTAAATCATCTTGAGAAAGGGATTGTTCCTCTCTCAAATATTTAAGTATATTAAACATAGCATGCCTCATTTATATGAATTCTTTTATCTTATAACATAAAAAGAACGAAATGTCAAGACATCTTTACATGCTTGCGTAAAACAATCTTTACATTCCTTTAAAATCTATTACCAGTTTTGCAAAACTACGATCAGCAACGATTGTTGTATCTGGAATAAGAAGATAATGCCAAACCTTACCATGATGTTCTTTTTCAAAATCAGTAGCTATTTTGCACCACTCAACCGCCGCAGTCTTTTTGGCTTGGACGTCTTTAGCGTCTAGTTCATTTTCTGCTTTGGTTTCAATCATATATTTGGCATCTATGGTTTCTACAACAAAATCAGGCAAATAATTGCTATATTCCCTTTTCCTTGCATTCAAGTATTTGATATTAAATACTTCTTTTGCTCTGTCATTGCTGATTTTGAACCATTTTTGGACTTCCGGTGTGTTTTCCAAAAGTTCGGCAAAGTCTTTTTCTGTGCAAGAATCAAACTTTTGTTTGGCAAACAAACATTTACCAAACCCTCCAAAAACATAGTTGCGAATTTGACTCTTATCTTTAATTGAAGCTCTAAAATTGATATCTTCCGTTCCTTCCTGAACGCTTATCATATAGGAGGCTGAAGTAAGTGTTTCGTAACCAGTATCTACCTTAACTCTTTTAACAACAGGAGCCTCAATCAGATGTTTTTCCATCTGTTTATATATTTTGTCTGCAATTTCATCACGATAAAAGAATAAAATTTTACGTGTATTTAGTTCACTTTCTGAATAAGATGTAATGAAATCAATTACCTGCATAACCCATTTATGCAACATATCAGATATTTTTTGATATGCAATTGCCGGTTTCTCAATCAATGGAACAAGCAGATAATGGGTAATATCAGGATATATATCTATGAATTCCGCATTCATCTCTGCTCTTTTTCCACTATCCAATATATTAGCAATTATTACCTTTTGTGGAATAGGTTGATATCCTACAAAATCTTGCGTATCAATATCAAAATCAGCATAAGTAAAATCACCTTGTTGTTCAAAACCAATTTTTATACGCGGAATGTTAATGCTAAGTTTTATAAAGCTTTCTGTATAATTTTGAACTGTTTGCTTGACATCTAAAGTTGGTTCTAAGGACAACTCTGAATTTTCAAGTTCAATATCTTTTATTTTATTTTGTGTGATTTCAGCGATTTTGTCTTGTACTTCCGCTGTTTTTAAATCCTCAGGACACATCACATAACGACTAACTTCATTTATGGCTTCACGAATTGTTTCTCCAATTCGTTTATTAACCTCGCTGGTAAACACTGGTAAAGTCGTTTGTGTCTTTGGCATTTGAGCTGAGGGCTTTGTTACAATAAAGGAACCTTTTTCAACAAGCTTATCTAGACTACTTGTATTGGTTTGAGCAACTTTGCCAATAAGTCCACAGTCAGAATTATCAATATATTCTTTTTGGAACTCAAATTCTTCATCTTGAGCTGCTTTTATTATCTTATTAAAATTATCATGGGCAACAACATGCAAGCGATCTATTGCCTCAACCCCTGTTAATTCTCCGTATGGCAAACGTAAACCACGCCCAATCGTTTGCTCAACTAATATTTTTGAATCAGCTGTCCTTAGAGGGATAATTGTATAAAGATTATTAACATCCCAACCTTCACCTAGCATATTCACATGGATTACAATTTCGGTAGGCTCGTTGACATCTTCAATCATTAATAATCGTTGCAAAACCTCGTCTTTTAACTCACCATTTTGTTTTGAGTTAACAACAATTACCTTATCTTTGTAACGTCCATCCTCAAAATCATCACCCTCGATTTTAGCCTTAAGATCTTCAGCATGTTTGATGTTTTCCGCTACAATCATCATAAAAGGTTTGACAAGCTTTGTTTTTTTATTGTCAGCATAAACTTGTAATTCCGCTTTTATGCTTTCATGGACTTTAATACCATCTTTGATTTTTAGATTTTCTAGTTCTTCAGATTTAGTATCACCATATAAAGCTTTATTGAAGTCTGAACGTCCAACAACAGCAGGCTTCTTTACAAAACCATCGTGAATTGCGTGAGCCAGATTATACTCATACGCAATATTTCTGAAAGGTTTACCTTTGGCTCCGGTTGATTTGGCCGTTGCAGTGAGCTCTATGCCTAACACAGGATGTAACTCATTAATAGCGGCCATTCCTGCGTTTGCTCTATATCTGTGAGCTTCATCCATAATTAAAACCAAATCTTTTAATCCTGACAAATAATCAAAATATGATTGCCCTAAATATTCTGCCATACGGCGAACTCTGGGCATTCCTCTCGCATCTTTATCAGAATCAATCTTTGATATATTAAAAATATTAATCCGAAGCCGATCATCATTAGGATTATCAAATAATCCCCCTACTTGATTATAGTCATCACCTGTAATAATTTGCGGTGTTCCGACATAAGCATTGAGACCCGGAAAAACATATTTAGGTGTATTAGGAGTAAAATCTGTTTTTAATTTATTATAAATAGTTAAGTTAGGAGCCAAAACCATAAAGTTTTTTATACCACATTCCGCATGAAGATACGCTATCATCGCTCCCATCAATCTAGTTTTACCTACGCCTGTTGCTATTGCAAAACATATACAAGGGAAAGCTCTTTCAAAATCTTTTACTGACGGACGAATTTCTTGAATCAAACGCAAGGCTTCTTCGTTTGGCATATCTTTACTGAGCGTAATTTTATTTAATATTTGCACTAATATATCTAAACTTTCTTTTTGAGGGGCTCGCAAAGATAGTGCTTGTTCAATCATTCGTTGCGTGTCGTTCATGGTTTTAACTCTTCAGATTATTACTATTTTGGTTAGAATATTAAAGATTGCGTTGAATTTCAAGGAAGAACTTAAGCTTTGAACAGCAAAAAGGCTTTGTACCCCTTACTTCCCTTCCATTTCCTTAGCTAGTTCGGAAACGAGTTTCCAGTTTTGGCTTTTGTTTGTAATTGTGAAGTGAATTTAAGTGACAGTTTATTTCAGCGAGAACAAAAAAAATCATGAATACGAGCGAATGTAGAAGAAAAAATATATTGGATGTCATCGTAACAACACACACTATCACGAAAAAAAAGGAACACAACTGAATAAAAGAATTGTTAGAGAAACATATATAAACCTAGATTTCCCGTCTTTTAAGAGTAGATTGGAATATTTTACATAGGCATATTAAAAAATATTCTTTATTTTAGTAAATCATTTAGAGCAATAAGAATTTCTTCATTCTGTTTTAATCTTTTAAAAAATTGTGGGGGAAAAAAAGGTGGAATTTTTTTTCTTAATTCTTCTAAAGTTATTTTTTTATTTGTTTTATGAACATTTTTTAATTTCAACAAACATATTTCTTTTTTGTCTTTTACATATAAATCGTAATCAACTTTTGTAATACACATTTGAAAGGAATATTGTTTCCACGCCTGTTGCGGTGAAATTAATAAAATATCATCAATTTCAGCATAAGAATTGATACAAGCCTCGGGAAATGTTTTATAAATCCATATTATTGAACCCTTTTCCAGATTAATTTTTCGAGTTCTAATTTCATATATTTTATGACCGTCTTCAATTTTTTTTGCATATTCAGGATGAATGGATAAAATTACATTAGTTACCATAAATTCCTCCTTGAATACAAATTTCAATAAAATCTTCATAACTTATTGTAAATTTTGTAATAAAATTATTTTTTCCAATACCAAGAGATTTTAAAAATTGTATATCAATATTTTGTGGAAATTGATGGAAATTATCAAATGTGAAAACTTCAATTTGTTCATTCTTTGATATTTCCAACATTTTATCTTTTTCTAATACACCTTGTCTAACCAAAAGATCCATAGCTTTATCTACAGGAATCGTATCAGAGTAGGTTACCCTGGCTATTCCAATCATGCATTTTACTGGCCTTGACACATAAAACATTATTAAAGAACCTTTAGCTATATGTCCTTTCCCAGGTCTACAAAAATATGCTTTTTCGGTCTTTAATAATGCGGGTTTCTGTGGAGACAAAGATAAACTACGTTGAATATCAAAACTGTCACCAATTAGTTCTTTTGCATATTCTGCTCTGATTGGTACAATATAGATATTTCTATTTTGTGGAACAAATAGAGAAGGTGAAAATTTGGTTTCAAATTCAAAAAAATTATAGTATTCTCTATTGTTCAATAAAATACCATTTGTTGTTAATTCTTTATAATTTAAAAGTTTTTCAGGTAAATCTAATTTTAGTTTTTTGCTGATTGTTTGCTTAAATTTAAGCCATGTTTGTTCTGTAATTATTTTATCGACAATTAAATGGCTATATTTTATCATTCCAGTATTTTCTGTTAATCGGGAAAATCCTCTAATTTTGAGAGTTTCATCTATTGATAGAATAAGCCCTTGGGTAAAAATAGCAATAGAACTTATTTTTTTAGATTTGATAAATCTAAAAATTTTTTCTATTATATGGTCAAATAGTTCATTGTTGCATAAATTGTTTGCAAAAATGTATGCTATAGCATCTCTGTTTTCTATAATCACTTTTGACCAAAAAGCACATGCTAAATAATTTTTTTTATCTTGCATGACAACAATTCCATCGAATGCTGGCAATTGTATGCTTTCTCTTGTTATCTTTAAATGATCTAAACATTCATTCAATATTGAAGAATCTTCCGAAATATTTATGAAATCATAGTTTGAATTATTTAAACTAATTGTTGTGTCATTACTAGAAAAATCTTCTTCATTAATCATAAATTCTTCTGGCGAGATAATTTCTATTCCAAATTTTTCGTGTACTATGCTGGCTTTCTTTAATAAATCTTGGTCTCTAGTTATAAATCCAGTACAATTATTTACAATACAATAAGTTAAGTGCTTTAAATCTGATATTTTATGGGTTGCTGATTTTTTTGAAATATCAATATTTTTAAATATTATTTGCTCTAAATATTGATATTCTTTTGTTGTTTCAATATTGCTCAATACTTGCAAAGAAGGTATATTGATTACTAGAGCAGCGAGAGGATCTGGTGTTTTTGCATTCCTCTTAATTTCCACATTTGCTTCCGGTGTTATAGCTAATTTATAAGCTCCATTAAGGCTACCTTTAATTATTCTCTGAGCTTGATCCGAGTAGTTTCTATTTGAGATTAAGTCTAATAAAATATTGATATCAACGATATATTTGCGATAGATATTTATAGGTTGATTGTACAAAATATCATGAGGTTTATGGGCAGAAAAATTTAATAATGTAGGTGTATTTAAGTACAATATCCTTATATTTATTAATCTCTTGGTCGTTTCACCTCCTTTTATTTGCATAACAGCTATAAATCCCATTTTATTATAAAATGAATTAGCAACTGTTAAATCAGAGGCTACTTTCGCATGCAATTCTATGATAGAATGCTCTTCTGCCCATTTTTTTAATTCATTTATCAGTAGTGATGCATAGTGTAATTTTCTATATGAAGCGATGATATATGTTTGATTAATTGTTAGTTTATACTTATTCCAGGCAACATTAAATAAAATATGACCAATATAATTATTATCGTCATCTATAAGAACCCATAGACCTTCCTTTTGACTCAATTGCTCATAAACTGACAAAGGTAAGAAACCAAAGCAATGATTGTGATTATCAGCCTCGTCTGCAACTTTTTTAATATAGGGTTTAACTTCATGATATTTTTTTAATATTTTCATCACAAATCTCATTTATTTCTAATTAACATCCTTTATAAAGTAATAATAGTATAAACACAAAATAAAGAAGTTAGAGATACACAATTTTATTTTCTAGTCAGTAATTTGCTTTTATAAAAATTTTATATAAATTATAACGATTCTACGGGGATTCGATACAACATAATGCCTGACAAAAATAAGTAAAACTCCGTAAGGTTCAATAAAGGTCAAATTTTTTATTATTGCTTCCGAATTTTTATCCTACATATATCAGAAATAATTACTTCCCTTCCATTTCCTTAGCTAGTTCGGAAACAAGTTTCCAATTCTGGCTTTTATAGGCTTCTAACAAGGGGAGATAGTAACGAGAGTTCTTACCCTCGCCTATATATGGTATTCTTCTGACGCCGCCGGCTTTATCTTCTTTTCGCATAGCCAGCAAGGTTGTATAAGATATGCCTAAGAAGGCCGCGGTTTGTTTAATATTCAACCAATTTGAACGAGCGGCAATATCAAACGCATCTTTATTGATTTTGGCTTCAGCGGCCTCAATTCCTATATTCTTTTCATAAAATTCGGCTTCTCTGCCATATCCGTTTTTGTGCAAAGCTGCCGTAAAACTCTTAAATCCGTCTTTAGTTGCTTTATTCATAAATGGCGAAAAACTCAAATTTTTCCAAATCAATTTGCTTCCCATTTCCGTATTCTTAAAACTTACGGTATTATAAAAAGTCAGATATTCAAAAACACTGTTACTCGGAATAACCGCCTCATCAAACACAAACTCGCCCTTAAACAAACTGTTGCGAATATCCAAATGATAAAGTGTTACGGCTTTGGATTTATTAAACCCACTCATATCTAGCTTGCTGTTTTCATTAAACAAACAACGCTCAATTTCTACCGGAATTGTTTTTTTAATATCTTGAAAGCTCAAAAGTCCGTTAATTACGCAGTTATTAAACTCTATCGGAGCTTCTGCTCCCTCTCCTTTAACACCAACATAAAAATTGCCATCAAACACACAATCATAAAATCCGACACCGGCTTCTGGAATATCGATACCGCCATTGGTACCAAAACGGCAGTTTACAAAATAAAGTACACTGATATAAGGTGCTGATGTTGCCGCAAACAACGCTCCGGCAGAATTTACGTCACTGAAATCAAACTCCTTAAAGCAAAGTCCGATTAAACTTCCTTGCAAAAACGCTTTCACATTCTGTAAAGGGCGACCTTCCGGCATAGGCTCATTATCCGGAAACAATTTGTTAATCGCCGGCACGATATCTTCATCAAAACTATAATCATAGCGAATATATTCATTTTCTCTGCCATTAACATAGATTGATTCCTCGTGCGGAGACTGAAACAAACCTTGCCGTAAGTTAAAATGTGCCATAATTTACCTCTGAATACTTTATTCTGCTTAAAAAGACTACTACGGAATAGGTTTAATTTTATTTAACACTCAAAAATTGCGATTCCTTTACATCTAAAACAAAATCTTTCCATTTTCTTACAAATCTTACAAAACTTTTTACCTTAAGAAATCTATCAATATCTATTGATATCTATTTAAAACCTACAAAGCATAAAATCATTGAAAAACAATGTGTTGACTTGCATTTTAATTTGAGCCAATACTGTTCTTGTCAGGTAGCGATACCCATGGTTAACAAAATTACGAAAGGAAAAACGATGACTGTTGTAGCATATATCATAGCTTCTTTGGTAAAAGCTTACCGTCTTAAAAAAGAAGCCAAACGCATGGAAAACATTGTCAGAGCCGCAGGCTTTGCATACTAACTTCGGTTTATAAAACCAAAACCTTATTTAATCTCTAAAAATCAACTGTTTTAACTAAAATGACTGACAGGAAAGCCTGTTTGTCAAACAGAATTATTATGCTCTTTTTTTAACTAATATTCATTTTTGAAAGGAAATTAAAATGCAAAACTTTTTGAACAAATATAATGCTGTAAAACTTG
The DNA here is from genome assembly GCA_949297185.1 of uncultured Pseudomonadota bacterium. Taxonomy (GTDB): domain Bacteria; phylum Pseudomonadota; class Alphaproteobacteria; order RF32; family CAG-239; genus CAZU01. Next base: position 95,792 of record CASFRM010000013.1, on the reverse strand, counting down.
AAAACACTCAAGACGAAGGCAAATTAACCCTTGATAGCAGCAAAAAGCGTATCTTAAAAATGCTTGATGAGAATATGAAACACATCAAAAACAACTCTTGGAACATCAAAAACCGTATGAACAAATTGATTGTTGATACCGAAACCAATTCAATCTTCACTTTGCGTTTAGGCGGCAAGAAAATAATCAAATATTCCTTGTATCTCTTAAACGACCGTGAAAAGCTCAATTTCTTGTCTGATTTTTATGATAGCATTGTCAACAATGAATTTGATACCGAGATTTTGAATTTCATATCTCAAGAACTTGAAAACTCTCAAAAACGCAGAAAAGCTTCTTTGGAACGTCGTAAACTCAAAAAGCAACAAGAGAAAGAAGAAGCAACCAAACGTACGATTGCCGCCGTCAGTTCTTTGATTGAAGAAACAATGTCGCAATCTCTGCCGCGTTACGCTCAGTTGTAATTCCATAACTAGTATTAAAAAAGGAGGCTTTTGCCTCCTTTATCTTTATAAAATAGATACTAAAATCTATAACGATTTTAGTACCCGCCAATCAATTTTCCAAATAAACCCTAGAACAAATAATAAAGGATAGATCATTGCATATACATAATCATAAAGTGTATTATAAACACTATATTTCAATAAAATGACACATGATAAACCACCTACAACAAATGGTAATACTATATTTAATTTTCTTACATTTATTATATAGGATAAGCGATACATGCTTATAATATGGTTTATTTCGATAAATTTATTATATTCATCAGTTATACTGTTTAAATCGTGCAAATATACCAGTAAATTGCGATACCAGACAATCGATAAAGTATATACTAGCATCACTATATAATATAAGTAATTGAAATTTTCTGATGGCTTAACATCATTAGAATAAAGCAATATCGCTATGCCAACTATTGAAGAACATAAAGCACTATAATATTTATGAACGCTAGATATTAAACCATATATGTCTTTGATTTGCTCATTTAATATATTAAATTGCTCTAAAATACTTATTTTCATAACATTACTATCCTCTTTACAAAACATAATTTTTTCTTCAAGCAATACACGTCCAACTATTCCATCATGATTTTCTGAACTTCGGCTTTTTGTTCTTGGGCGAACAAGGCATAGCCGGACGGGGTAAATGCTATTGGCCTTAATTTTCCTTCTTTCATCCAATAACGAATGGTTGAAGTTGGAACATCGCACAACTTGGCAAATTTAGATATGGTAAGCAATGATTTGTTAGGTTCTTGCTTATGAACATCCAATAAATCAATCATCATTTTAAGCGAACGATTCAATGCCGAAAGCATAAATTTATAATAAGGCTCGCTATTTTCCCTTGTTTGGTATGTTTCCAAAGCACTCAAATATCTCTTTCTATCAATAGGACGAATGATTATCGGAGCGTATCCGCTTTCAAGCAACATACTGTTAAGCAACAACCTTGCCGTACGACCGTTACCGTCAATAAATGGATGGATTGTTACCAAACGATAATGAGCTTCAATCGCTTTGAGCAGCATATCATCTTCTTTTTGCAACAACCAAGCAGAAAACTCTTTCATCAAATCAGGAACTTTAAGCGGGTTTGGAAGAATTGTTTGTGAACCGGATATTCTCACTCGGACACTCCGATAAAAACCGGCATTACCATCATCAATGCCCGATAAAATAATTTTGTGTATCTGCAAGATATAGTTTTCATCAATTTTAACCGCCTTGGCCGCAGATGTTTGAATAAATTCAAAGGCTTTTGCATGGTTAATTGCTTCCAGATAATCATTGATAGGCTTTGCTCCGGAGGTAATTCTTTCTTCAATGACCATCTCAGTTTCTTTTCGGGTTAAGGTATTACCCTCAATCGCATTGGAAGTATAAGCAAGCTCTGTTTTTAGCCATTTATCAAGAACCTTTTGATTATCCTTATTTTTCAATAGCTTTTGCAAAATAGCTTTATTTTCTTCTATTTTTGATCTTATTTCCTGCATGACGGCCTCATACTTCATAGTTTTTATATTTATAAACTATAAACCTCAAAGTCCCAAATGTCAACCAATACTTCATAGTTGCATAAAAATAAAAGTATGAAGTTTATTGATAATGAAAAATCTATATTTCTGTTACCATTTTCCCGAGCAATACAAAATCCTTCTTGACTATAGAAACCGGTGAGATATGGTGGTTATAAAATAATTAAAAGGGTGAGACTGTTGGGTGTGTTTCAGAGTTCGGCAAAAACCACACATCCAGAAGAAAAAATCATGCTTTTTCATGAGGTTGGCTTTTGTGTGACTACGGCTTCCAGCCACCCCAGCCAAAAGTGTCCTAACTTATTGAAGTTAGGACATATTTTTTTCAATATTTTGCGTATTTTTGCTCATTTTTCGAGATGAGACACATCTATGGGACACCCGAGATGGAGAATCGTCATGTCCAAAAATACCTATATTTTTCGTAGAAATTCAAGCTATTACATCCGCATTATCGTTCCCTCTGACCTATATTCCGTCTTTGGAGCTAAACACCTACGCCGGAGCCTGCATACCCATAACTACCAAGAAGCTCTGGACAGAGCTCCAAAAATGTTATACACAATTAAAAGATGTATAAAATTGGCGAGGTATCTTAAAATGGATATACAGGAAGGACGTTTAATTCTTGATAATACGGATATTAACCGCATTGTTAAAAATCATCTGGAAAAATTTGATGAAATTTTAAATGACAATTTTGAGGAAATTATTGCTCAAACATATAATAAAAACGATTCTGCAATTTTCCCTGAATCAAAATTTCAACAAATAAAAATTGAAAAACCGTCATACACAAAAGAAGATTTCAAATTTGATTGCCTAAAAACGAAGTAACAAATTATCTATCAGAAATTAAAGATGGCCGGAAGACAAAAAACACAACACTAAAAATCATTGAAAGAGCCGAAGCAGGAAAAATTGAAGTTCTGAATAAGGACAATCCGCAACCTTGGCAAAAACAACTACTCACCGCTCTGACAACTCTCAATCGCTATATCAGCGAAAAATTAGAAAGCATCGAGAAAAACGAACACTTCAACAAAGCAATTCCCCCTAGAATTTATAATGCGTTAGAAGCAATCAATTCTGAAAAATCGCAAGACATACTAAATGCCACTCAAACCAGAACACCTTGGGAAAAAGTGTTTAACGAATTTGAAGAATATAAAAACGGCAACAAAGGGACCAAGCAAAACACAATAGACAGCAACAGATTTTGTGTTCTGACTTGCTTTGAGTTAGTCAATAAAAAATACGTTGAAGAAATCACCTATAAAGACTGCCACAAAATTGCTATCTTTCTCCTTGATTGGCCAAAATTTGTGCCTCTAAAGAAATCGGAATTTCCCATGCACAGATATTGCCGCCGTTTCTGTCCCGAAACAAGCCAACTACATCTTTTTTTGCCCTTTTTCCGTTAAAATTAATAACCTGATTAACAACATTATTATTTTTTGTGCCAATAAAATCATTATTAAATTCTGCATTTTGGGTAGTTACCGTTAAATCGCCATAATCAGGATCTCCGGCATTTCCAGATCCCACATAAGCATTAGTATAACTTCCCGAAACAATAACTTCCACCGCATCAGAAACAGACGGAACCACAGCTAAAGCAACCGAACAAAGCAAAGATATTTTAAAATTCATATTTCTAACCTCTCAAGCGACAACAATAACAAAGGAGATATATTCAATATATCCATATTCAAGTATATAAATTAAAAAAAGGCAAAAAAAAGCGCCCCAAAACAAATATTGAGGCGCCTCGAAAATTTTTATGAATTTAGAATTGCTGAATTAAAATTTATATTTTGCATTCAGCAAACCGGTATGATCTTGGTAGTCTTCACGGAATTTACCTTCATAACCCAATGCAAATTCAACATTATCGTTAACTTCTGCGGTTATGCCGGCACCAAACTCCATCCCGAAACGGTCTAAGGCATCGCCCTCAACCACATAAGACGAACCATTGGCCAGAGTAACGACAGAATTTACATCATCGTTCATCAAGTCATAAGTTGCTGCAACACGAACCTCAGGTTTGATATTCATACCATTTTCAAGAGCAAAGTCTTTGCTAACCTTAGCCCCGACAATACCGGTCAAGATATCACTGTCACTATCAGAAATCTTTTGTCCTGCAGAATCAGTATATCCGTCTTGGTTTATATGTACATAACGCAAACCTGCTTCAGGTGTCAAAACAAAATTATTCATCTGCATTTCATAACCGGTCATTGCCTGCAAGCCTAAAGTTTCAACATCATAATCTGCATTAATTCCTACACCGGCAACATTTTTATTTTCGGAATAATCAGACCAGCCGTAAGAAGCAATTCCGTTTACATACCAATTAGAAGGTTTGTATTCGCCATAAACAAACGCTGTATGTGTATCAACATCTGTAGTTCTCATAAATCCGTCAATATCGGTATTTGTATAAGCATAACCCAAACCAACCTTGGTATTATCATTAATGTATTTTTCAGCACCCATGGCAATACCGGATGAATCAGAATCAAAACCATATGCATCAGAAGTATCATCAAGCTTAGATTTATTAAACAAACCTTGAACCCACATTGCTGCGCGCTCGAAAATATTGTCGCCCGAAGCCATGCCTTCACCACCGGTAGAAATTGTTCCGCCGGTCAAACGCGTTGAAATAGCACCAAATACTTGATTTGTAGTCTCGGTTTCTTTATGTTGAACCATCGGGGCGACTTCCGGTGCCAAAACCGTAGCAGCATCAGCACCCGCCTTAACATTATTTTTGTCTGCAGACTGCATTAATTCATTAATACTATTTGCAGCGGCATTAAATGTTTCATTATCTGTTAATCCGCTGGTGACCGCCATAATTGCAGATACTTGGTTAGAAGTAGCTCCACTGACAGATGCAACATCATCATGGCTTTTTTTAGAAATTGTCATAGATTTTTCATCGTCCGACAACTCAATATCATACAAGCTATTATTATCATAACCGACCCAAGCGGCTTCTTCTTTAGTAAATACGCCACCGAAATCAGAACCATTAATAGTTTTATCATCTCTTGAAATTGTACCTGTTACAAACTCATGAGTACCACCTTCGGTACCGATGGCAATAACCGGATTAAGATTTACTTTTCCCTCAAGATTAACATTTTCGACAACTTGACCTTTACCGAAATTAAATGCCAGTGTAGAACCATCCATTAAACGGACATAATCATTTCCTAATACATGACCGCCAGTCACTGTTAATTTATTATCACCTAAATTAAGTGTAGAGCCTTTATTGATTTTAGCTCCACCGACAGAGGCATCAGCAAGCAAGTTAAACATTCCGGTACCGCTTCTAGCATCTTTACTGCCTACAACCAAATCATTAGCAACAAATGCTTCATCGGCATCCAAAATACCATCGTTATCAATCATCATCTGAGCCACATTGATTTCTCCGGTAATGGCAGCGCCTAGTGAATGTTTATCCTTAAAATAGATATTTGTTTTTCCGCCAGTAACATCACCGTCAATTACGGCATTTTCGGTAACAAAATTTACCACACCGTTTCCGGATACATTAGCAGAAATCACACCTGAATTATTGACTGTCGTTGCAAAATCATCTTTATCAAGACTGGCATCGACAACCAAATTACCTTTTTGAGCCTCTTCTCCCGATGTATCAACAATAGCAAAAGAAGCACCATCCGCTATATTCAAAGTAGCATTTTTCAATTCAACACCGCCATCTTTGGTATTAAACACATTCTTTCCTGCGGCATTTAAATCCTGTCTGGCGCCATTTAACGCGAATGCACCTTTTTTATTTACATTAACTACAGTGTTTTCAAAATTTACAAGCGGAGATTTCAATGTATTTGTAGCACCAGAGAAATTGAGCTCAGTATTCTTAAAATTCATAGCATTTGCTTCAATGCTGTTTCCACCATTGAGATTTATTTTACTTCCGTTTGTTGAAACAACACCTGACTTTGCAGCATCGGCATAACCGGCCAAGACAGCATAATCTTCATTTTCACTCAAATTTATTTTATTGCCGTCAGCATCTACAACAAAACCTTCTTCATTAACTTTTAGTCCCATTGAAGCAAGTATTTCATCGGGCGCATAATCGCTTCCCCACTTCCAATCTTCTTTTGTTGTATCTGCAATTTCAACTGTAGAACCGGACATATTAAGTTCCACACCCTCACCGGTAGTTATGCTGTTTGCCATTGTTGTTTCATTATCAAGGGCATTTACCCCACTGGCCTGCAGCATATCGCCCTGAACATTTTTCCATTCAATTGCATTAGCTTCTTGCACAGCACAAAAAGCGGCAACCAACGCTGTTGTAATTAAAAGTTTATTTTTCATACGATTTAACATCCTTTTCAAATGGTTAAAGAAAAACCCGCTTTTCAAAGGCGGGCGGATGTTCGAAAACCGTATAAGCTCAAACGGCTCGGCTTATTTGGCTGAGCCTTATTCGCCGACATCCGTCCAAAAGAATCAGAAGTCGGCACAATTTTAGAGTCGTGTGCACACGACTAAGCTTATAAAAGGGTTTTCGACGCCCTAAGCAATCACCTTGCTCAGGGACAATATATAAAAAAAATAAAATATATTCAAGACTAATTTAAAAATTTGTAGATTTTTTCACAAATTTATTTATAGTTGTATTTATTCAAATAAAGGAATAATCCATGCTCCGAATACTTGCAATAATACTTTTTTTAAGCGCTTGCTCAACAATAAAAGCTCCAAGTAACTACACTTTTAAGATAATTAAAACTCGCAATTTTGATATAGCAAGCTGGCAAAAGATAACTGCACCCAACCAACCATACAAAATTTACATTGAAGGAGACGGCTATGCTTTTAATTCACACGGACAACCGACCAAAGATCCCACACCAAGAGGCACTCTGGTCAGAGAACTGGCATTTGGGGATAATAGTCCCAATGTAATTTACCTTGCCAGACCCTGCCAATATATCAAAAGTCCAATTTGCTCGCAACGCCACTGGACTACTGCCCGCTTTTCACCAGAAATAATAAACGCCGAATATGAAGCCATCAAACAAATCGCCGCAAACACGCCGATTGTTCTCATTGGCTTTTCCGGTGGTGCGCAAATTGCCGGCCTCGTAGCGACGGCCAAAATACCGCTAAACATTTGTCAAATAGTAACTATTGCCGGCAATCTCGACCATCTGGCTTGGACACAACACCACGAGCTTCCACCCTTAAATGAATCACTAAATTTGGAAAGCTATCATCAGCAATTTAACAAAATTCCGCAAATCCATTATGTCGGCAGTGATGATGCCATAATTCCTCCGCACCTTGTCAAAGGCTTTGTTACCAATAACGCCAAAGTCATTACTGTAGACGGTGCAAGCCACAACTCAGGCTGGCAGAAAGCGTTTCGGGAAATATGGCAAATTCAATGCCACACTCCCCAATAAACCCAAAATATCCGCATTTCTGCTCAGCTAGTTGCATCAACAATCTAATATTTTGGCATATATTACTGCATACTCTCGCTATTTATATCTATTACGGAATTTTCTTGTAATGTTTCAATATCTGCCAATTCTCCGTCTGCGGCCATCAAATTTGCATTCATCAAAAGAGCATAACCGGCAACAAACAATAATGCACCAATCCATTTAGGTAATTTCTTTTGCTTAACAATCTTTTCATCGGCAGCTTGTTCCGTATTTCTCAGCATTTTTATAATTTTTTTGACACCCCAAACCAACAATCTTAATATCCAAACCAGCACATATGGAACAATAAACACGACGGCCATTTCGCCCAAAACTTCACCTATTAGGTAAGGAACCGTTGTCATAGCTGCTGAGTTATATGATAAATACGGATTTCCCATAACCAATATAAACCAATACAACACTATCAACCAATAAAATCCGCTCCACCCATAGGCTGCAATTTTATCGGACAATTTTTCAGAATTTTGATTTTCCATTTTTCCTCCTATATCAGTTTTTTCCAATTTTTTTACAACAATAAAATATGAAAACGCAAATGCCAAAGCAAATGATATCAAACCTATTGCCCACAAAACAACTTTCTCATCCGGTTCATCATAATAGAACTTAAGATTATGTGTTACCTCATCCTTAAACACCGCCGTAGAATATAACCTACCGCTTCTATAATATTCTTTAGCCTCACCTTCTGGCTTTCCGTCTTTAAAAGTATAAATTTTACGAAGCACTCCGTTTTCATAATATTCTTTAATCGGCCCGTTTTCAATATTATTTACATATGTCAATTCGGATTTCAGTTTTCCGTCAGGATAATACACCTTAGCTATTCCCTGACGCATTCCATCGACATAATTAACCTCTGACAATAAGTTTCCGTCTTCATCATAATGTTTGGAAACACCGCTAGGAATACCGCCGATTATTGTATACATAACATCAAGATTTCCATTAGGATAATAAATTTTAAGATATCCGGTAAACTCACCGGCCATACAGTCTCTCTCCAAATACAAGCTACCATCTTCATAATAGGTTCTTTCAGAAGTTATGCATTCCCCCTTGGCAAACTTACAATCTGTTTTGAGTTTACCGCTCGGATAAAATATTCTGATTTCACCCTCCAAAAGACCATTTTCCAGCATTGCCTCTATTTTAGTTCCATCATCATACCTTACGACTTCCATTCCGTTAACTAAGCCATTTTTATATGGAATTTCGGCCTCTCCTCCATCAAATTTTTCCTTTTCAATGCCATTATAGGGTTTGCCTTTTTCATCTGTTTTAATTTGATTTTTACTCCACATCAAAATTTCTTGTTGAATTCCTTCCAACGGATAAGCCGCCCAAACACCATTAATATTTGCCAAAATCACCAGCAGAAAACAAATCAATTTTTTCATCTTATTTTCTCCTTTTCAATTTGGCGCAAACAATTCCGCAAACACAACCAGCAAGCAATGCACCGACAACGACTAACAACATATTCTTTTGCTTTTGTTCAGAATTTTGCTGTGGATCCTTTTCTTCTTCGACTATATATCCGCTCATGCCGATTGCTTTGCGGATAAATTTTCCATCTTCATCATAATTTTGGATTGTTCCCATAAGTTGTCCATCTTCATATTCATATTTTGCTTTTATATTTCCATTTGGATAATACCATATTTCCAAACCATTTTTCTTCCCATATTCATAAGCTATTTCTACCGCTTTAGTACCATCCTCATAAAATTTTTGTACCACTCCGTGCAACAAATCATTTTTATATGGCAGCAATCCTACAACATTGCCGTTTTTAGCATAGATTTTAGTGATTCTCTCTCTCTTATCATTTTGATACGGAGTTTGCGCAAACATATTTCCATCATCATAATATTCGGTAGCTATTCCGTCTGCCTTACCGCCCTTCATTATAAGTTTCTTCTGCGGATTGCCGTTTTCATAATAATTAATGACCTCGCCTTCTATTTTATCATTGACATAATATGCCTCTTGAGACACTTTTCCCGATGGAAAATACAATACACCCCTTCCGTTTCTGAGACCATTAGTCATTTCCACTTCTTCTCGCAAGCCGCTATCCGGATAAAAAGTTTTCACCTGACCGTTTTCCAAACCATTACTATATTGCACCAATGCCTGCACCATACCGTTTTCAAAGAAATACTTTCTCTCACCCTCTGCCAAACCATTCTTAAATTGAGTCATTTCAGCAATTTGACCGGAAGGATATATTTTTTGCATTTCACCCTGCGCCTTGCCATCGACAAGATTAACAAACATGTATATGCCATCTGGCAACCAAAATTCTGCTTTACCGTTGGCCTTACCGTTTTTATAGGGCATTTTATACTTTGTACCGTCGTCTAATTTTCCGTTATCAACGCCGGTAAAAGGCTCAGACTTATTACCATAAAAGGTTTGCAGATGTTCAAAAGACACAACATCTTTTCCATAAGAAAAACGAGAAGCAGCCAAGAAAGACATAGCAACAACTACAAAAATTATCTTTTTCACTTTATCACAATCCCATGGCTAAAAAAATTACTCAACTGACGCTATGATATTACATAACAACCAAAAGTCAATCACAAATATTCTTATTTTGTTCTTTATGTTTTTTTGAAAGCACAAAGAATTCCGCTCGTATTTTCCAAAAAAAACTTGCCAAAAGCAGATATTATTATACAATCAAAATAATTTTCACAACTAATAGGAGTTTTTAAGTCATGACAGCTCTAATTTTCCCCCTAGGCCTCATAATTGTTATGTTTATAATTGCCGGATTTCGCATCCTGTTTCAGTATGAAAAAGGTGTCGTTTTCACTTTAGGGCGTTATACCAGTACACGCGACCCCGGCCTAACCTGGATTGTGCCGCTCATCCAAGAAATGCGCAAAATAGACATGAGAATTATGACTGTTGATGTCCCCAAACAAGAAGTTATGACCAAAGACAACATTCCCGTAAACATCAACGCCGTCGTTTACTTTCGTGTCAAAAATCCCGAAGCAGCAGTCATCCAAATTTCAAATTATGTCTTTGCGGTGATTCAGCAAAGCCAATCTGCCCTCAAAGATGTTATCGGCACCAATGATCTTGATGTAACTTTATCCGAACGCAAGCGCATTGGCGAAGAAATTAAAAACATTGTAGACGCCGCCACTGACAAATGGGGAATTGACATTGAGGCCATTAATGTCCAAGAAATTGAGTTACCCGAAGACATGAAACGAGCTATGGCCAAGCAAGCCGAAGCAGAGCGCAACCGCCGCGCAATGATAATTTCGGCCCAAGGCGAAGTTGAATCGGCTCAAAAGATGCTAGAAGCGGCCAAAACTTTAGAGAAAAGTCCGATTACAATGCAGCTTAAAACCCTACAAACCATAAAAGATATTTCGGCATCACAATCACAAACCATTGCTTTATTTCCTGCCGAACTAAGTAGTCTTCTAAGCAATATTCAAAAGAAATAATCTTTTATCCCCGAATTATCCTCTAATTCGGGGATATTTTTTTCTTAAAAGCAAATACGATTGACAAAAACACAACCACATTGTATGTTATGCGGCATCAAATAAATATTATTAACTAAATACAATTAATTATGAACAGAACAAACATGATAGCAAGTGTTGATAACGACAAAGTATTACAACACTTTTTGCTCAACGGAACCCCCATTCAAATCCTAAAAATGTACACCGACGGCTACCAACTTGACGCTCAAGGGCTCGAAGCCCTGTACTGCCGCGGATTTTCCAAAGGAGAAATCTTATCGCTGATAAAACAGGCCAGTAATATTTCGTCACCGCAAAGTATATACAATTGGATTTGTGGTTTCCTAGGCAAAGAAGAAGCTGATGATTTTGTCGCCGAGATTATTAATTTTGATACCGAAGTGCTACAAAAACTTCCGCCAGAAGTTCTGGCCAAGCACTCCCGCTTTGACATTTTGCAAAAAATCAAAGCCGATGAGCTTATTTACCAATATGGTAAATATGAATTTTTATCACTTCCGGCTCTTTTTTCCCACAAGTTCTATGATCTTTTCTTTGAAAAAGGAGGAGTTGTGATTTCAGGTAATAAAACTGATGCACTCAACTATCTGGAAGAGCATAAACTTTGGCGTATAATCCTTGCCAACGCAAGTTACTGGTTCACATACAAAAAAGAGCAGCCTTTTCTTGATATCTTAATCAGGAACAAGCGTTTTGACGAGATTTTAAACCTTTTTGACGGAGAGAAGGTTCTGGCAAAATTTGACGAAGGTATTGCCTTTCTAAAGAGCAAAAACGATCAGCACCTTCTGGCAAAAGCCAAGCTCTATGACGACATCGACTGGGATATCTATTTTACACAAGACGCTGAATATGCCGTCTCCAGCGCCGTAAAAGCGAAAAAGTGGCAAATCTTGGTCGAGCACAAATGTTCTAAAGCACTCTTTAAGCATAAAAAATATATTTATTGGCTAAAGAGTTTATTCTAAAAACCACAAAAGCTCCTGTCATAAAAAACAGGAGCTTTTGCGGTATTAAAAGGCATATTTTATTCCAAGCGTAACTTCATAAGGCACCTTAATTTTACTGTTCATCTCGGTTAAGGCCTCAAAGTAAGCAAAATTTCCGTTACCCCAATAGAAATTAACACCTCCGCCCAATTCATAACGCAGAGACGACATATCTTCATTAAATGTATAATCGGCCACTTGCACTACTGATTTATTATCACTGTCATAAACCAGCCCCAATCTTGCAAAGCCCTCAATTTTTTTATCTTCGGCAATTTTAAAGCTCTTTCCGACGACTGCATCAATTCTCTGTCTTAAATAATTTGCCCCTTCCGCTTCTACATATGTATTAAAATTGGTTCTGTAATTTATACTATTTACATGCATATACTCTAGACCGACCGAAGTCTCTGTATACCAATCATCTTTAAGTTCAAATCTTTTACCTAAATTTGCAGCCAACAAAATACTATTGGCATCAAACTTACTCTCTACATCTCTGCCCGAAGGAGTATAGCTCTTAATTTTTTGTTTATGCCAAAAATAAGAACCAACCGCATCAAAGAACCAATTTGACGGGGTCCTTAATATACCATACAAGCCCAAAGTCTTAGTATCGCCGTCGCCTCTGCCTTCCAAGTGATAAATTTGCTTAGAATTAGAATATCCGGCAAAAGCTCCCAAAGTTAAAGTATTATCAGAATTCCAGTTCACATCTTGGTCATAACCGGCCTCTGTACCATAAACATCAATACGACTTTTACCCCCGTCGCCATAATCCATCTCGACTCTTCTTCCCAAACCTTTTACCCAAAAACGATTTTTTTGCTCATTGTTTTTTCTCAAACCTCTAACATGACTATAAACCGGAGTAAGATGAGTGTAGAATAAAGACGAAAGCGCCGTAAAAGTATTTTTTGCAATCACCGAACTTTCGGTAACATCTTGGGTTTTAACCAAGAACCAATCTCCGCCTTCTTGAGCAAGAGTATACTCATATGCTCCGACATCCACCGCATCACCGACCAAATAAAAACTGTCACCGGCAGTATTTTCGGCAATTATTTTATATTTTTCGGGAGCGTTCCCCTCAAAGCTGTAGTCATGAACCACAAGACCGAAACTACCCGCTCCCCCATCTATGGTAATTTTATCCGATATATCATCTGCCAAGCTGGTACTTATATCAAAAACCGCGCTTCCGTTAAGATTGGTAAAGTTAACATTTGCAAAATCATCATTATGAGTAATATTTATTGTCGCATTAGTCACTGTCAAATCAGCAATTGTATTACTGCCGACGACATTAAGCAAACTATCGGTAAAAGAGTTTGTTCCGCTGAGTGTTCCTCCCGAATAAAGCGAAACGATACTACCGCTTTCGGCAGTAACTCCAGAAGACACCGCCCCCGAATAAATGGTCTGAAAACCTTTATTTTTTAGAGTTGTATTCTGAGCCGTACCACCGGAATAAATTCTCTGATAAGCATTATCTATTGTTGTATTATCGGCCGCCCCATAGACCGACATTGATGCCGAATTAAGCAAAGCTGTATCTGTTGCCGTGGCCGAAGAATTGATTTCCACCCTTCCGCCGTTTGAAGTAGTATTGGTTACATTTCCGCTGCCATAGACATAAATACTTGATGAAGAATTAACCAAAGCACCATTGGCAGTTCCGTAAACTCTCATCTTGCCGTCGTTTGATACTGTGGCATTTGCAGATGTTGCACCGGCATCTATTTGCTGTGTAGCACCGTTAATTTGCGCACCGATAGATGTACCGCCGCTTAATATTTCTTGCGTACCTCCGTTAATAACGGCATTTTCATCTGTACCTGAAACATTCATCTTACCGCTGTTTAATACTGTATTTTTTGCCGTTGCGCCATTCGCCACAGTCATGGTTCCGCCGTTAATGGTGGTTCCTTCGGCATTTCCGCCTGCAGCCACACTCATGGTTCCCCTCGAAGCCACTGTCGAATTATAAGCATTACCGCCGGATTGAACATTTTGCTGTCCATAAAAATATATATAGGTATTATATGCAGCCCCGCCGTCCATAATCGTTTGGGTAGAATAAATAGTATAATTCTGAGTAGTACCGTGCACATTCTGCACAAACGGTGCATCAACATAACCATTACTAACGGTATCTCCTACTGCAACAACTTGAGTTATAGCCTTTGCATTAAAAGGAATTGTTGTCATCATCAAAGTATAAACAATTTTTTTCATTTCCGGTCCTCAAAAGCAGTTTACTTTTATCTCAGTATATAAGAGCAATATTTAAAAATAGAATAATAAGTATGTAAAAAAATACAATATTACATTGCTAAATAGCGGCAAATTACCTATAATCAAGCAAAATTACTTGATTTAGGAGATTTTTATGTCATCGTTCTCACTTCTCGGAGCCGAATACAACCAAGACAAAACCACTTTTAGGGTTGCTTCAGCACATGCCAAGGCCATAGACTTATGCCTGTTTTCCGCTGACGAAAAGCAAGAAAAGCGCATATCCCTGTCCAAAAAAGGAGATATCTGGCAAATAGAGCTCAAAGGCATTAAACCCGGACAAAAATACGGCTTTCGTGCTTATGGTGACTATAATCCGGAAGCCGGATTATTTTTCAATCACCACAAGCTTGCGATGGACCCATATGCCCTAAAAGTATCATCAAGCCTCAAAAACTGGCGCGCCGAAGCCTTAAGTGTTGAAAACGATATTGACAGTGCTCCGTTTATGCCCAAAGCGATTGTTACCGACCGCCAAGCCATATTTTCCGGACTCACCCACTTACAGTCAAGACCTCAACACAGCATAGGCGAAAACATAATTTACGAAACTCACATCAAGAATTTTTCGCGTCTTAATTATAACATTCCTTTTGCCGACCGCGGTACCTTAAGAGCCCTCAGCAATGACTGGAGCATTGAATACCTCAAAAATTTAGGCATTAATAACATAGAACTCATGCCGATAAACCCGACCTGCCCCGGCAAACAAATTCCCGAGATTGCAGGCCGCGGCGACAGTTGGGGCTATAACCCTTATTGTTACTTTGCCGTTGACCCCAGATACGGCGACTTAAGAGACTTGGTACAAGTTATTGATAAACTGCACCAAAACGGTATTAAAGTAACCATTGACGCGGTGTTTAACCATACCGGCGAACACGACGCCCGCGGTCCTTGGAATCAGGCATTATCATTTAAGCTGTTAGATAGTCCGAGCTATTATCATCCGGCCGGCGACCACAAAGCCGATTACATGAATTCCACCGGTTGCGGCAACAACTTCAATCTCGACAGCAAATTAGGGCAAAAAATATTGCACGATTACATATGCTATATGCACTCTCTCGGTGTTGACGGCATTCGTTGGGACTTAGCCGGAGATAATGCTCTTGATAACTACGGACATTTTCAAGATAAGGGGGCTTTTATCCAAGAGTTGGCATTTGCCGTTAACGAGCTCAAGATGGAAATGTATGTCGAGCCTTGGAGTGCTTTGGGAGGCAACTACACCGGACGATTTAGTGCTCTGGTTCCCTCTGTTAAAGAGTGGAGCGACAAAAGACGCGAATTTACGGCCAACTTTTTCTCCTCACGCGAAAATGTAGCCGGAGAGTTTGGCAATCAAGTTTCCGGCTCGGCAATTATCGACCCTCAAAAAAGAGAAACTGCCATGGTCGGCACTGCCTTTACCCATGACGGTTTTAGTCTGGTCGGAGCCTTCAAATGCCCCAAAGACACTCGCGCCAACGGCGAAGACGGCCGCGACGGCAGTGCCGATAATTATGCCAAATCATACAATGATGACGAGCTTTATCGCCGTGCCGCAAGTGCCGCCGCTCTCAATATTTTAAGCAAAGGTATTCCTCTGCTCAGAAATGGCGATGAGCTTAGTTATGCCAGCCCCAACAACAACCCCTATTGTATAGATGACGAAACCGTATGGCTTAATTGGAACAACCTTGAGGCTAAACAAAAAGAACTTTTCAAAACCATATGCCGTCTCAACGCACTCCGCCGCGAGCACCAGATTTTTACCGATTTAAGCCTCTACACCGGCGAGAAAAATCCGCACAACGGCGTCAAAGACATTACTTGGCTACGACCGGATGCCAGTGAAATGACCTCTGCCGAATGGCAACAACCTTTTCACAAAACCGGCGCCTATATGCTAAACGGAGCTGCCACACCCAATCGCAAAGCTGATGACGATTTTTTAATTTTAGCCTCCGGCGACAACTATTACACCATTGACTACAAGCTGCCGCCCGCACCTGCCGGCAAAAATTGGCAGCTTATCTTAGACACCTCCAAAAATGATGATAAACCCGCAAAAGAATACACCGCCGGCGAAGTTTATTCTCTAAAGCCTTATTCTTTTGTAATATTTACTTGCAAACGCGACAAAAGTAAGAGCAAGCAGCTTAGCCGCCGCCAAGTTGCTCTTAATTCCGGCAACTCCGGCCGTTAAACACAAAAAAGGCCGCACCCTAAGGTGCAGCCTTTATATCAAATTTGGAATCATACCACTTATCGCGGTATAGATTCCTGAGATCACTTCTTGTCAAGTAAATCTCCACCTTTTTCTTGTTTTTGGTTATTGCCTCACGAGAGGTGAAGTAATAACCGCGAGCAGTTTCCTTCATTTCCGCCGCAAAAGGCACATAATTGTGCGAGCGGCGTCTGAGCGCACATTCCTGTACGCTGATTACTGATTTGGAATCCTTAATTTCGATTCCGATTAAGTAGTCGTCGTAAGAAATACGATCGACACGCAAAATGCACCAGGAGAGTCTCTCAACCGGTACATTGAAGTGCTTAGCATAGAAGTCTAAGCTGGAAAATCTCTCTTCCATAATCTATATTTTTAGGGTTAATAATCACTTTTTCGGCAATAAATTAGCATATTTTTGTCTATTTGTCAACATATATATTTTTTGTCAGATATTAATTATTTTTTGACAAATATGTCATAAAAAGGCACAATATAAATAAGGATAACCTACAGCAACGAGGCTTATACAATGACCGAAGAAAACACTCCAGAAAAAAAGAAAAGACCAAGAGCCAGAATAACCCGCCCCGCGCAAACAGCAGAACCTGTTGCTAGTACTCAAGCCCCCACAAAAGAAAATGATAAAAAAAATGGTGTTGTTACCATTCGTGCCCGTAGCCTCCAAAATAAGCTTAGCAATTCTGCAGGACATGACCGTACCGAATTTTTGAAACACCTTCTACACCACACCGAGGCTGTCTGTGCCAGAAATTTTAACAAAGTCACAAAAATGCTTCTCGATCTCAAAATTCCTGCCGAAGAAAAAGCCAGAATAAGCGACATTCGTTTTTCTGATTACGAAACACTTGCAGACAGTGTCAACAAATATCGTCATGTATTTGAACGCCAACTTGTAGTCGAAACCGCAAAAAAATATCTCAACGACATTACCGATAATGTATCTCGTATCATGGCCGGCGAATACTTTCCCGACACCCCCCAAGACCCTGCCACTCGCTTGGAGCTTGCCGAAAAGATACTGCAACTTGCTCTTGAATCGCCAAAAAAACTTAACAATACTGCACCGGAAAAGTTGGTCAGCAAAATAATGCCGGAAATTGCCGCCAAGGACAGCCGCAGTGACTCTGCCGTTAGCGGATTTCTGCGTTGTATGGCCGCAGGCAAGTTTTACGCCCCTGTGTCAAACAATCGCAACAACCTTTATAAGCTTTCCGATACTTTCAAAGCCTTTTGGCAAAAGAACCCCAACCTAGAACAAACCAACAAGCCCAAATATCAGCCGGAAGAATATCTGTTTTTCGATTTAGGAGCAGACGGCAAACCGCTCAGTCCGCAATGGTATGCGGTCAGATGCAGCAAAAACTTTCGTAAAATAGCACATAGTGTTGCCCAAAAGCTTGCCGCACACAATATTTCACCCGAGCAAGCCTACAAACTAAACAGTTATGACATAGCTTTCCTTCTGGGCAATAACGGTTCAGAACGTTGCCGCGACACACCTTTTGCCAAACTCAGCCCCAATGTTAATGACAGCCCCTACCAAGAGTTTACTCAAACTATGGGATACCTTCTCACCGTCGGACAATCAGACAATTCACGCCCATCAAAAGAAGATATCAATATTTGGAAAAAGTTTTTTGCTACCAAGGAAGAGGTTGCCGAATACGAAAATCACGGCGATGATATGCCGATTATAGAGTTTCGACACAATGCGCAAAAAATATATCAAACTCTCAAACAAGAATGTGCTTCTAACAACATTGACAATAATTTTATGTCCTCTTGGATCGAAGATTTAATAACCAAAAAAAATGTTTCAACCACTATTTACAACAACAATTTTGGCACCTTTCCTGCCAAGATAGACATTCACCACAACGACCGTTTGTCCGAAGCATCAAACTGCCCCAATCTAGATGCGGCAATTCTTAATGACCCCAACAACTACAGCTTGATGATTCAGTATCTGGAAACCTCTTTGGATATTCACGGAGACAAACACAAAGGAGAGAGTGCTAACTTCTACATTAAGGATTACGAAAGCAACTCCCGTACCTACAAAAACAGCAATCTTCCCAATGCCGAAGGAAATTATCTTGTAGCCACCTCGGAGATGACACACCTAAGACGAATAAAAATGCACTGTTGCGAAGATTACGATCCTTCTTTGGCCAATACTCCAACCTATCCCAAAGAAAAAACCGCTCAGAGACAAGTATCCAAAGTGTCTCAGCACTCCAGATAAACATTTATATAATGGCTTTTTGTTTGATTCGATTCTCGGACGCCACAAAAAGTCATCCTCGGACTTGTTCCGAGGATCTCCCCTCTGTCGTCATCCTCGGACTTGTTCCGAGGATCTTCCCGCTGTCGTCATTACCATCCACAACACTCTCCCGTCTCCCTCGGATAAAAAAGTCACCCTCGGACGCCACAAAAAGTCATCCTCGGACTTGTTCCGAGGATCTCCCCTCTGTCGTCATTACCATCCACAACACACTCCCGTCTCCCTCGGATAAAAAAGTCATCCTCGGGCACCACAAAAAGTCATCCTCGGACTTGTTCCGAGGATCTCAAGAGCCATGACTACTTTTTTATCAGATTCTCGGGACAAGCCCGAGAATGACGAAAAGAAAAACAAGCCCGAGAATGACAAAAAAAGAAAAACAAGCCCGAGAATGACAAAAAAAGAAAAACAAGCCCGCAAAAGCGAGGAAAAAAATCCCGCATGAGAATGACAATGGAGAAGATGCACCCCAAATGACAAAAAACAAACCTCAATTAAGAATACAAGTCCCAAGAATGACATCCGAAACAAATCCCAAGCACCTTCCTAAATAATACACTATTTTATCATCCGGCCTGAGCGACTCTGCCGATATTTTTTACAAATTTGTCAAAATTGTCACAAAACCGTAACAAAAAAAACCGCGATTTTCACGACATTTTCCTCACACAAGCCTTGATTTTATTACATTTTATCGTTTTTATAAAAAATTGACAAAAATGACAAATACCTCTTGACCCACCCCTCAAAATATGGTATAAATAAATCATAAGAAAAAATTATTCAATTTATTATTTAATAAGGGACAAACAGGATGCCCCTTTCGCCAAAAGAAGATAATTTCCCACGGCGATAAAACAAACAAATATGAAAAAAATGAAATTTTTCGCAGCCGCAGCTGCAATCGTAATCGCAATGTCTACTTCTTTTGCTGCTAACCGCAGCAACGATCCTAATTTCAAATGGGATCGCCAAGAAGGTAAAGTATTAATAGCCGCCTCTGGCTACACTGTCAGGGGATTCAGTGGACTAGGTTTCGGTGGCGAAGTTGCTTATCTTTTCCCAGGTAAGCTAGGCGTTTTCGCCAACTTTAAAACCGCGGTATGCGACTACCAGTTGCCGTATAAAGAAATTGAGACCTGCCGCAACAACAGCGGTCTCATCGGCATAATTGCCGACACCACGCCGGATTTTCCGGTCGGCTTTTTCTTCAAAGCCGGTGTCGGAATCTCCGACGGTCTCAAAACCCTCCCGTTGTTTAACCTCGGGTGTGGAGCTAGAGCCTCCTACGGGATGTTCTACACCCGTGTCGGGATTGACTACAATGTAGAGTCAACCTTCGGCAACGGAGTCGGTTGGTGGAATTTGGGTCTCGGCCTCACGGTCGGAATTAGCATTCCAACCAGCCGATAGATAAAACAAAAAATCCTTTGGTTTTCAAGACCAAGGGATTTTTTGTTGACTTTTGTCCAAAAGATGCTATTTCTGAAAACAGATAACACTAATTTTTAATTTTCTATTATGGACAAGATTCAATTTATTGAGGAAGCCATGAAACAAATCGGGCTTTCCCAAGCAGAGCTTTTAGCTCACTGGAAACAAAAGAGTAAAAAACAAGCAGCCAAAGAAGACTCTCCGGCAATGTTCTATCCCTACGAGGTGCTCTTCACTGATGGCTCTCGTTCTTGGGAACCTCAAGAGTACAAAGTTCCTTGGGGCATAATTGTCGGCAATTCCGCCTTCATCCTCTATGGAACCGATCAGGCCTTGCCTTTTGCCGAAGCCGAACGCTACTGCAAAAATCTTTTTGCCGACAGCACCAAATGTCAATGTGCCAACCAAGAACTCTGGCAAAGATTAGCCTCCTGCTCCGACGAAGAGCTGGCCAATCTCAATGAGTTCCTCGTCTCGCTAGGCGGTCGTCCGCTCAATCAAGCCATCTGGGCTGACGATGGTATCTATGTTGACTTTAGCGAAGTCCGCCAACGCGGGCTTTATAAAACTGTCAATACCAAACCCAGACAGTTTAGAGCCAGCATCAAACTCTAAGCAAAAAAATCCGCTTTGTCATCCCGACAACGCGGATTTTTTACATCCCGCTCTTTTTTTTACTATTGACAGAATCAACAAAAACACCTATCATCTCCCCAACTTAAACCGCAAATAACGAGGTTTTTTATGTCGGTAATTATATGCAAACAACTCAAGTCTAAACGCGTGAACCACCGTTCCCGTGCCTTGCGGCTGTTTGTATAAAATAAAATTGTGCACTCAAAAACGGGAACTTTAACAAGCTCCCGTTTTTTATGCTTAAACGAAAGAAAAATAATGCAAAATCTTCAAAGATACATCTTAAACAACCAATCTCTCTGGCGCGGCCGCCTGCAAAAAATCAACAACCAAGAAGTTGTCGGCAACAATCACTTTATCATTCGCCGCCTCAACTCCGGAGATGTTGCCGCCATGAGTGAGCTTTCCGCTCAAATTTACCAACATTTAGGCGCCGGCGAAGAGTGCTTCATTCACAAACACGACCAAACCTACTACCAAAACATAATCAACACCCCCGATTATGAATACATCGGCGTGTTTCATGGCAAAAACCTAATTGCCATGTCATATCTTCATATTTGTCGCAATCATTCCGACTTTTGCGACGAAATTCCCGGTTGCCCTCGCAATTTTTTCAACACCCCAAACGACAAACTTGCCGCTTTCGGCGGTGACAGTGTTTTGCCGGCCTATCGTGGTAATTCACTCAATCAAATCATGATATCTTATCGCATGGAAAGAGCCGCCTCGCAAGATTGCCAAGGTGTTGCCTCAATTATTGACCGTCACAACCACTGGAATATGCCGCCTTATTTTAATAATGGCTTTTCCATGATTGGCACCGCAACAGACCCTTCCGATAACGGCAAAATCGCCATCATGCACCACAATCTTTGCCGCGAAGAGAAACAAACCAGTCATGGTATTGCCGTTCCGTTTAATCGCCTCAATGTTATTGATAACCTTTTGGCCAAAGGCTATATCGGCGGTGCTTACAATCCTCAAACTGCCAGCATTTCTTTTGTTTTGCCCTCACCGCAACGCAATCAAAATCGCCAACCGCTCAATTTCAGTATTATCACCAATCACATTATGAGTAGCCGCCATGTTTAAGAGTTATCAATTTTCTTCAGCTCAAAAAGGAACCAATATTTTAATACTCGGCGCCGTTCACGGCAACGAAACTGCCGGCCGTGATGCTCAACTTGCCATTATCAAAAATTTGCAAGAACAACACCTGTCAATTATCAAAGGCTCGGTAACCTTTATCCCCGTTGTCAACGAAGCGGCCAACAAATTAGATCGCCGCTTTGTCGACATCAATCTAAACCGTGTTGTTTGCTTTCATGAAAATCCGCAGAATAACGAAGAAAAAATTGCCAATAAGCTTATCTCATACATCAATTCTTGCGATATTATGCTCGACTTACATTCCACTCACTGCCCCGACGATGTCGAATTTGCCTTTATTGACCACCCCTCGGAGCAAAACAAGGAGCTATTATCATTAATGCCGGTCAAAACTGCTCTCGCCGGTTGGCCGCAAATCTATGCCGACAATCCGCAAATCAGCAATTTCTGTACCGAAGAATATGCCTATACTCATAACAAAACCGGTATAACCTTGGAATGCGGCTATCACAAATCATCTCATGCCATAGAGATTGCTCAAAAAGCCATTTTAAATGTGCTTGCCCACTACGGCTGTATCGCAGGCGACACACCTATTTGCCAACTGCCGCAAATAATCAGCCTAAAAAATTATATCACCAAAGCCAACTCCGGCCGCCTAAGCCGCAATTTCAAACATCTTGATCCTATCAAATCAGGTGAGGTTTTGGCAATCTACGATAACGGCCAAACCATCACCGCAGATTTTGACGGTTACATGATTATGCTTTGACCACGCTCGTTGGCGTGGAGCGGTGTTGTTCCAACACCTCGGCATTCAGCCCCGAGTAAACTCGGGGTTTTCTGTAAGGCAACTAATAAAAAAAGCTCCGCAACAAGCGGAGCCTTTTTTATAAGCATTACGGCTATCAGAAGCCCATACCACCCATTCCGGCAGCAGGATTTCCGTGACCACCGCAACCACAAGAGCATTCTTTTTGCGGAGCCTCGGCGACCATAGCCTCGGTAGTAACCACAAGTCCTGCAACCGAAGCTGCATCTTGCAAAGCTGTTCTTACAACTTTGGTCGGGTCAATAATACCGGCCTTAACCATATCGACATATTCGCCTTTTTGCGCATTATAACCAAAGTTGGTATCGTTTCTTTCCAACAATTTACCAACAATCAAAGCTCCATCAACACCGGCATTTTCGGCAATCTGACGAATAGGAGCTTGCAAAGCACGACGAATAATATCAACACCAACCTTTTGGTCTTGGTTAGCAACTTCAATACCTTCCAAAACTTTGGTAGCATAGAGCAAAGCGCATCCGCCGCCGGCAACCACGCCTTCTTTAACAGCGGCTCTGGTTGCGTGCAAAGCATCATCAATGCGGTCTTTCTTTTCTTTTACCTCTACTTCCGAAGCGCCGCCAACCTTAATAACGGCAACACCGCCCGAGAGTTTACCTAATCTTTCTTGCAATTTCTCTCTGTCATAATCCGAAGAAGTTTCCTCAATTTGTTTTTTAATCTGATTTGCTCTGGCTTCAATCAATTCTTTCTCGCCGGCACCATCGATAATTGTGGTATCATCTTTAGAAATTTCTACTCTCTTAGCAGTACCCAACATATCCAAGGTAACATTTTCAAGTTTCATTCCCAAATCCTCGGAAATTACCTGACCACCGGTCAAAATAGCAATATCTTCCAAAATGGCTTTTCTTCTGTCACCAAAACCCGGAGCTTTAACAGCACAAACCTTCAAACCGCCGCGCAATCTGTTAACTACCAAAGTAGCCAAAGCCTCGCCTTCAATATCCTCAGCGATGATAACCAAAGCCTTACCAGATTGTACGATAGCTTCCAAAATCGGAATCATCGGCTGCAAATTAGAAACTTTCTTGTCATAGAGCAAGATATAAGGAGCATCAAATTCACAAATCATTTTATCTGGGTCTGTGATAAAGTAAGGTGACAAATAACCTCTGTCAAACTGCATACCTTCGACCACATCCAATTCGGTTTCCAAACCTTTGGCGTCTTCAACGGTAATAACACCTTCGTTGCCAACCTTTTCCATAGCTTTGGCCAAATATTCGCCGATTGAAGTATCTCCGTTGGCAGAAATTGTACCGACCTGAGCAACCTCGGCCGAAGTTTTAATCATAACCGAACGCGATTTTACATCATTAACCACAGCTTCAACGGCCAAATCAATACCACGTTTCAAATCCATCGGATTCATACCGGCAGCAACGGCTTTGCAACCTTCTTTAATAATTGCTTCGGCCAACACGGTAGCGGTTGTAGTACCGTCACCGGCCTTATCAGCGGTTTTTTGAGCAACTTCTTTAACCAACTGAGCGCCCATATTTTCAAATTTATCAGCAAGTTCAACTTCTTTAGCTACCGAAACGCCGTCTTTAGTAATTTTCGGAGCACCATATGCTTTATCCAAAATCACATTACGACCTTTAGGACCCAAAGTAACTTTTACTGTTTTGGCCAAGGTTTCAACACCACGCAACATTTTTTCTCTGGCCGAAGTTCCAAATTCAATATTTTTTGCAATCATTTTTAAATTCCTCTAAATAAAAAATTATTCTTCAATAACGCCCAAGATTTCTGATTCTTTAATAATCAGTCTTTCTTCGCCGTTTACTTTAACTTCCGTACCCGACCACTTGCCGAACAATACTTTGTCACCAACCTTAACATTGAGCGGCACGATTTTACCGTCTTCTGTTCTCATTCCGTCGCCGACAGCCTCGACCAATCCCTCGGATGGTTTTTCTTTGGCGGTATCCGGAATAATAATTCCGCCGGCGGTTTTAGTATTTTCTTCAAGTCTTTTAACTAAGACACGATCATGTAAAGGTCTGATTTTCATTTTTAACACTCCTAAAATTTATTTCTAATCCCTTAGTTAGTTATCGCAAAAGCCCTTGTCAAGAGATGAGCAAATAAAATTTGCCCCAAAAACATTTCAGGGCAAATTTTATTAAGACTGTGATTACTGCTTTTCTTTTATCACTCCGACGACCTGAACCACCGCCGAAACCACAAAGCTTACGATTAAAAGGAAAGACACCAGCACTACCGTTGCAAAAAACACCCATGCATCTGGATAAACCAACATTATCGGTCTGGCGATGGTAGATGCCCACCCATCCAAAGTAAATATCTGCAACAAAGTAAATATTGCCGAGCCCAAATTTTCAAATACCGTAAAGCTATCCCCAAACAAGCTGACGGCAATAATGCCAAAAGCATAAAAAAAGACGATAAATACTACTAAAAACGAAACAAAATCAGGCAATAACTTAAAAAACACCTGCACCAAATTATTAAGTCTGCTAAAGCGATTGATATACTTAAACAACCTAAACAAACGCAAAGTTCGCAAGATAATAAATGCACTCATAAACGGCAGTGATGAAATTAATACGATTGCTAAATCAAAAATATTCCATCCCGATTTGAAAAACTTTGACTTTAGGGCAACAATTTTAAGGAACATCTCAGCAAGGAATATTCCCATAAACACCCTATCCAAAAGAAACAAGCCGTTATCAAAATAAAATTCCATGGTAGGAGAGGTCATCAAGCCCAAGACTATTGCATCGGCCAAGATTACTCCCATAATGAACATATCAAAGCTAAATCCCGACACCAACTTTGCCAAGCGGCGTTGATCATCGTTATAATAAAGCTTGCCTAAAGCCTTTTTCAGCGAAGTTTTTCTGTTTACCATATCAATTCTCCGTCAAGTTCATTTGCCTACATTCTATATTAAAAAAGGCAAAACGCAACAATAATTCCCGCTATTGCAATCATCGGCCCGAAAGCCAAAGCTTTTTTCCTAACCGCGAAGGCATAAACAAAACCTAAAACCGAGGCCGCCACAATGACATAAAGCAATCCTTTAACACCGACCCAAGCACCGACCGCCGCCAATAACTTTATATCGCCGCCGCCAAAAGCATCCTTTTTGCGCCATACAATCAGCAAGCTCACCAAAGTCGGCAAGAAATAGCCTATAGTTGCACCAACGGCACTTTCACCCACTGCAACAAAGCCCATATCCACACTCGCGGCTAAAAATCCCAAAATAAGCAACGGAACGGTCAGAATATCCGGCAGTAAGAATGTTCGATAATCAATTTCTGCCAACAGCAACAACAGCCATATATACACGGCCGTAAAAGCAAAACCATATCTTCCGAAATAGTGATAAGCGATTGCGGTAATGGCCGCAGCCACCCACGCAAAGACAAAACACCTTCCTCGCAATAGCTTATATTGATTGAGCTTGCGATAAGCCTTAAGCTTTTTCTCCGGTCTAAACATTTCGACCATCGCTCCGGCAAAAGTAGCCGGCATAAATTTAGCAAATCTTCTTGCCATAAAAGGAACAAAATATCCCCACAAGAAAGCAGCCGCAATCCACCACATTTCGATTCTCCGTTGCTATACTTTAGGTTTAAGTATAAAGCCCGACAATTATTAAGCAATATCTTTTAGAATATATTGGCTTATTTTTTCGGCATAAAACGCCGGATCGGAAATAGCCTCGCCCTCTGCAACTTTTGCCTGATCAAGCAATATTTTGGTAATCTCTGCAACCTTATCTCCTTTGGTCTTATCATCAATCATTTCTGATAACCTTATAATCAACGGATGGTACGGATTAATCTCCAAAATTCTGGTTGACGCAAAAGCTGTTTGCTGCTGATGATTTCTCATCAACCTTTCGAGGTGCAAACTCATCTGTCCGTTTTCAACCGTAAGCGAAACCGGAGAAGTGGTAAGTTTTTCGGTTGCCGTAACTTTGCCGACTTCGCTTTTGAGCAGTTCGGCCATCTTTTCACACAACTTGGCAAGACTTCCCTCATCTGCTTTTTTCTCGTCGCGTTTCCAGCTCATATCTGCATCGGCCTGTGCTACATGTTTAATTGCATAACCTTTGTAGTTAGGCAAGACTTGCGGCCAAAATTCATCAATCGGCTCGTTCATCAGCAACACCTCAAAACCTTTTTGCTTAAAGGCATCAAGCTGTGGATTGTTACGCAAGATATTAATGTCGTCACCGGTTATGTAATAAATGGTCTTTTGATCTTTTCCACAACGCGAAATATATTCATCCAAAGAGGTCAGTCTATCCTTATCATTGGTTGAGTGAAAATAAGATATTTCGGCAATTTCTTCGCGATTCTTAAAATCCTCATAGATTCCTTCTTTCAAAACAATACCGAAATTCTGCCAAAACTTCATATAGTCATCATAATTTTTGGCTCTTTTCTTAAGTTCTTTAAGCAAGCGGCTAACCGTACCTGCCTTAATTTTTTCCATCAGCGGAGAAAACTGCAACATCTCCCGTGAGATATTCAAAGGCAAATCGGCACTATCGATAATTCCTTTAACAAAACGCAGATAATTAGGTATCAAATCCTCAATTTTATCAGAAATATATACTTTATTAATATAAAGCTTCAAAGAATTTTTCTTATCGGGCTGAAACAAATCATACGGAGCTTTTTCCGGAATAAACAACAAACCGGTATATTCGATATTACCCTCGGCCTTAAAATGCAAGGTCATCCACGGATCATCGAAATTGTGCGAAACATGGCGGTAGAACTCTTTATACTGTTCCTCGGTAATTTCACCTTTATTTCTGGTCCACAAAGCCGAACCCGAGTTAACATTTTCCTCGCCGGCCTTACCCAAATCCAATACTATCGGATAAGCGATATGGTCGGAATAAGTCCTTATAATATGACGCAAGTATATGGTATCGACATAATTTTTCTCGTCTTTTTTCAAAAACAATTTGATATCGGTACCGTTTTTATCTTTTTTGGCCTCGGTAATTTCAAAACCATCCACGCCGTTTGAAACCCATGTCCAAGCCTTATCTTCTCCGGCTTTTTTAGTGGTTATTTCTACTTTTTCCGCCACCATAAATGCCGAATAGAACCCCACTCCGAACTGCCCGATAAGCTCACAAGCCGAACCATTGTCCGCCACATTTTTCACAAAATCGGCCGTTCCCGATTTAGCTATGGTTCCCAAATGTTTAATCAAATCATCTTTATTCATGCCGATGCCGTTATCGGATATTGTTAAGGTGTTTTCTTTTTCATCCGGTTTAACTATTATTTTAAACGCACCGGATTCTTTGGCAATATCCGGCGAAGTTAAAGCCAAATATTTCAGCTTATCGCAAGCATCTGAGGCATTTGAAATAAGTTCGCGTAAAAAAATTTGTTTTTCCGAATACAAAGAGTTGATAACAATATCAAGCATCTTGTTAACATCGGCCTGAAAAGCCATCTTATCTGCCATAATTCTCTCCTTTTAACAAAAAGCACTTACCCAAATAGTTAGTATTTTTTTTTGCTTAATGCAAGATTATGCTTGATTTATTTTCGAAAATATATAAATTATGATTGATTTTTTAATAATTGTTTGGAGTAAAATCTAATGGTATCTGTAGTAAATGATTCTTGCGTAAAATGCAAATCTTGTGCTGATGTATGTCCGGTTGACGCTTTTCACGAAGCCGAAAATATGTTGGTAATTGATCCTGACACATGCATTGATTGCGGCGTATGCATTTCTGAATGCCCTCAAGAAGCTATTTGTTCTGAAGACGAAGCTGATGAGAAGTGGATTAAATACGCTCAGGAAAACGCCAAGAATTTACCGAATGCAAACGAGTAATTTTTGATTTGACTAACGAGCAAACTCCTCTTTTCATTGCTAAAAGAGGAGTTTTTAGACTGGAAAAGAGATGATACAAAAAAGCGAAACCACCACCTATTATGATGTTGTCGGCATCGGCAACGCCATTGTAGATGTACTGGCCAAAGTCGGCGACAGATTTTTGAGCGAACGCGACTTGCCCAAAAGTTGCATGACTTTGCTTAACGCCCAAGACGCCGGCAAAATTTATGCCGACATTGTTCCCGAACGCGAAGTTTCCGGCGGTTCGGCAGCCAACACGGTAGCAGGCCTTGCATCGTTAGGCGGCGCACCGGCCTTTATCGGCAAAGTCCATGACGATGAACTTGGCCAAGAATTCACCCGCGATATCGGAGCTGCCGGTGTTGACTTTTTTACCGCTCCTCTAAACGAAGGCCCCGTAACCGGCCGTTCTATTGTCTTGGTGACCCCAGATGCCATGCGTTCAATGTTTACCTATCTTGGTGCCAACACTCACTTAAGCGTTGATGACGTTGACGAAAACATAATTAAATCAAGCCGTATAACCTATCTCGAAGGTTATATCTTTGACTATGAGCAAGGTTTTGACATCGCCGAAAAAGCTGCCAAAATAGCTAAAGACAACGGCAGACAAGTAGCATTTTCGCTTTCTGATGTAAGCTGTGTTAACGGCAAACAAGCAAAATTTATCGAGTTTATTAAAAACTATGTAGACATTCTCTTTGCCAACGACGCCGAAATCAGAGCCCTGTTCAGCAAAGATGATTTTTATGAATGTCTCGATTTAATCAAGCCTATGGTTGACATTGCCGCCATCACTCGCGGCGCAAAAGGCTCGGTTATTGTAAACGGGCGCACCAAAACTTTTGTTGAAGCCGAAACGGTCGAAAATGTAGTTGACACCACCGGCGCTGGCGACTTATATGCCGCGGGCTTTCTGTTTGGCTTAACCAAAGGTCGTTCTTTGGGAACTTGCGCCATGATTGGTTCTATAGCAGCTGCCGAGATTATCACCCACTACGGAGCTCGTCCGGAAGTAAGTCTGCGCGGATTGGTAAGAAACAAATTACTCTCTTACGGCAAACGCGCTTAAAAAAGCAATCTCCAACCTTAGTTGGCAAAAAAAATAAATTTTTTGCCAACTAAGGTGTTGAAATTTAAAATCAAAAGAGTATTGTAAGGCGAATTAACAAAAATACCTACTATAATCGCCGCGGCTTTTATTATCGGAAGCCGTGCGGTTTTTGAGAGTTAAAGTTTTAGGAACAAAAAAATGAATATGAGAAATATTGCCATCATTGCCCACGTTGACCACGGCAAAACCACCATGGTTGACGGTCTTTTGAAACAAAGCGGCACCTTTAGAGATAACCAACAGGTTGAAACCTGTGTTATGGATAGCAATGAGCTTGAACGCGAAAGAGGCATTACCATTTTATCAAAATGCACTTCCGTAAACTGGAACGGCACCCACATCAATATCGTCGACACCCCCGGCCACGCAGACTTCGGCGGTGAGGTAGAACGCATTTTATCAATGGTTGACGGTGTTATATTGTTGGTTGACTCTTCCGAAGGTCCCATGCCGCAAACCAAATTTGTTTTGGGTAAAGCGCTAAAATTGGGATTATGCCCGATTGTAGTCATTAACAAAGCCGACAAACCCGATGCTCGTTGTGATGAAGTCTTAAATGAAATTTTTGACTTGTTTGTCAGCCTAGACGCTAACGACAAACAACTTGATTTTCCGGTATTATATGCTTCCGGACGCAATGGTTGGGCCGTTAAAGAATTATCCGATGAAAAGAAAGATTTAACTCCGCTGTTTGAAATGATTTGCTCTTATGTACCGGAGCCCAACTGCGACCCTAACGCACCTTTTTCAATGTTGGCCACCACTCTTGAAGCCAACAAGTTCATCGGCCGTCTGCTTACCGGAAAGATTCAATCAGGCACTTTACATGTTAACGATACCGTTAAGGTCTTAAACAGCGAAAATAAAGAAATTGAACGCGTCCGCATCAGCAAAATTTTGGCCTACCGCGGTTTAAGTCGCGACAGCCTTGAGGTTGCCCATGCCGGAGATATCGTAGCTGTAGCCGGTGTAGTAAAAGGCACCGTTGCCGACACCATTTGTGCTTTTGAAGTAAATGAAGCCATCAAGGCTCAGCCCATTGACCCTCCGACATTGGCTATGACTTTCTCCATCAACGATTCTCCTTTGTCTGGTCGCGAGGGCGACAAAGTTACTTCTCGCATGATTTGGGACAGATTATGCAAAGAAGCCGAAGGCAACATTGCCCTAAAGATTGCCCGCACCGACAGCAGCGATTCTTTCGAAGTTGCCGGCCGTGGTGAATTGCAGCTTGGTGTTTTAATCGAAACCATGCGCCGCGAAGGATTTGAGCTTTCAATTTCTCGCCCCAGAGTTTTGATGAAAAAAGATGAAAACGGACAGCTTTTAGAGCCAATAGAAGAAGTTGTTGTAGATGTTGACGATGAGTTCTCCGGCGCCGTCGTCGAGAAATTAGGTTCTCGCCGTGCCGAATTGGTAGAAATGATACCATCTCAAGCCGGAAACAAGTGTCGTTTGATATTCAACGCTCCGTCTCGCGGTCTAATCGGTTACCATTCCGAATTTTTGACCGATACCAGAGGAACCGGTGTCATGAACCGTATTTTCAAAGACTATGAACCCTACAAAGGAGAAATTGACAGTCGGCGCAACGGTGTACTGATTTCTTCTGAAACCGGTACCGCTATTGCTTACTCATTGTGGAAATTACAAGACCGCGGCCCGATGTTTATTGACCCCGGTGTACCGGTTTATACCGGCATGATTATCGGCGAGCACACTAAGCCAAATGACTTGGAAGTAAATCCGTGCAAAGCCAAACAATTAACCAACATTCGTGCTGCCGGTAAAGACGAAGCTATTGACTTGATACCGCCGCGTAAACTCACCTTGGAACAAGGCTTATCCTATATCCAAGAAGACGAACTTTTGGAAGTAACTCCTAAGACACTTCGTTTACGCAAACGCATTCTTGATCCGATTGCTCGTCGTCGTGCCAAACCGGAAGTTATTTAACAACCAAAAAGCCCGCAAACCTGCGGGCTTTTTTATTACCTGTATACACAGACTATCTTCCGTCGCGTCCTCGCTGATTAACCGGAGCTCTAACCTTAGACACCGGAACGGCTCTTGAGTTATCTCGGCCGCTCAAACCAAGCAATCTCTTAAACCCTGCAATATTTTTCCCGATTTGCTGAGATAATCTCCCCGGATTTTTCTTGCGTTCCTCAATTCCCAATCTTTCTTCAATCTTCTTACTTGCCTCGGCAATTCTGGATAAATTTTTTTCATTCAAAATTCCCATAGCCTCCAAGTTATCATGAATTCGCAAAGCAGCTCTATCTACCACTTCTCTAAACTTTCCTTGGCTAATTAATTTAAAAGTATTTTTAATATCATTGGTTTTTCGCAATATATCTTGTTTAAGATCATTGGTCATATTTTTCATATCTCGTCCAAAAGCCTGAGCTAAGCCCTTAAACGACGATTTTCCCAAACTCTCTTTATGAGCTTTCATAATGTTTTCTGTTTCTTCTTTCGACAACGGAATTTCGTTACCATTTTTATCGTAACCAACAACTTCACTGCCATTTTTGTTCGTTTTTATCTTAATTTGTCTGAGTTCGGGACGCGCTCTAAACACTGCAGACAAGCTATTGCTCTTTTCTTCCTCTTTTTTTCCGGCTGTTTCAGTTTTCTCTTCAGATTTATCTTTTTTATCTTTGACATCACCCTTTTCACTATTAAAAGAAGCTCCATATGCCTTAGCCGCACTAACTATCTCAGCAGGCGCCGGAGCATTAACAACATTTCCGTTTTTATCAATACCTCTATACGAAATATTGCCATCAACCCAAGAAGCTTCCCAAGACACTCCATTGGCATCAGTAGCACTAAACGAAGAAGGTTTCATCTCAGCCATACTATTTCTCCCACTATTTATTCCATTATACCAAACAAGCGCTTCAAATGTCAAATTATTAAGTTTGGCATAATAAAAAATAATCAACAATCAATGTTCTTTATGGTTTTAATATCAAAAAAATCGTCTATAATCTTTTGCCATCGGATAACTAAAAACGGCAAAATAAAATGAATCTTTTTAAGTCTATCGCCACCTTTGGCGGCTTTACATTGTTGTCACGCTTTACCGGCTTTTTTCGCGATATGGTTTTGGCCAATTACCTCGGAGCCGGTATGGCCGCCGACGCATTTTTTGTAGCTTTCAAATTACCCAATTTATTCCGCTCGCTATTTGCCGAAGGAGCCTTTACGGCGGCTTTTGTTCCCATGATGTCGCAAAAATTTGCCTCCGGCGATAAAAATCAAGCCATTTCCTTTGCCGCCCGCGCCATATCTTTATTGGCTTTTGTTTTAGCTATATTTGTTTTGCTGGTAGAATTTTTTATGCCCTATCTGGTCGCCGTACTGGCCCCAGGTTTTGCCGGAGATGCAGGCAAACTTGAGCTCGCGGCCGAACTTTCACGCATAACTTTTCCGTTTTTATTGTTCATCTCAATAGTTTCATTCCAATCCGGCATTCTAAATTCGCTCAACAAGTTTGCCGCACCGGCAGCCGCTCCGGTAATTCTTAATCTGATGATGATAATATCGGTATTTATCTTTGTACCGTTTTCACCATCGACCGCCCATGGTATAGCTTTTAGTGTCACTGCCGCCGGTTTTATCGAAATTTTGTGGCTGATGTTTTTTCTAAAACGACAAGATATCAGCATCAAACCGCAATACAATATTGGTAATATTGTCCGTGATAGTGAAATTCGCACCTTATTTAAACGTATTGCCCCCGGAGTATTAGGAGCTGGAGTTTACCAAATCAATATGGTAGTTGATACTATTTTAGTCTCATTGGTCGGAACCGGAGCAATATCTTGGTTATACTATGCCAACCGCCTGCAACAGCTTCCGCTGGGGGTGGTCGGGGCAGCCATCGGAGTTGCCGTTTTGCCGATTTTATCGCGCCATATTAAAGCAAATGACACCGAGCAAGCCCGCCAAGTTCAAAGCAAAGCCGTTGAATATGGTGCTCTGCTGTCGATTCCTGCCGCCGTTGCTCTAATAATTCTGGCTCAACCGATAATCAACATTTTATTCCAGCACGGCAAATTTGGTGCCCAAGAAACCTTAATGACCTCAAAAGCTCTCATTGCTTACGCCATTGGACTTCCGGCTTATGTATTGGTAAAATCGTTAACGCCGAACTTTTTTGCCCGCGGAGACACCAAAACGCCTGTCAAATACAGCATTGTTGTCTTATTGGTAAATTTAGCCTTTTCGGTTATTTTAATGATACCTTTCGGTCATGTCGGCATCGCCTCGGCAACCACCATCGCGGCCTTTGTTTCACTGTGGCAATATTATCACGGTCTCAAAAAAAGAGGATTTTGGCAATGGTCAAGAGACCTCACAATAAAAACCGTTAAAATAATCGGTTGCTCTATTGTTATGGGTTTTGTTCTTGAATCAATAAATTACGGACTGAATCTACAATATGCTAACTGGCTTGGCCTAAGTTTTTGGCCCAAACTTGTACTATTTGCATTAATGTGTTTTTTAGGCTTTATTACTTTTATTTTGTGTGCTAAGCTTTGTCATCTGATGGACTTTGCAGCAATAATAAAAGGTTTGAGCAAAAAAGGACAAACAAATGCTTAAAAGCAATCCGCAACAAATAACACTAACCATAAAGAATTTTCTCCGCCAACTATTGTCTCAAACAATAGCGATAACAAAAAAAACAATTGCCGCCCTCAAAAACGCGGATATTTCGTTTTGGAAGATGGTATTCGGAGTTTTGGCAATCCTACTCATTTTGTATTATGGAATTGGCGGACTTATAATCAATAACATTGATACATCTTCCTCTTATCACCCCAAAAACAAGGGTAATTCTTTATCCGTTATTGATATGAGCTCCCACCTGATTAATCGAGAGGTCTATCACAAAATATGGACACCCAACCTTCCCTTCATGTTCCCGTCCTATTTTCTGGACAATATGCCAAATTTCCAGCTAGGTATGATGAGCGCCATAAGTAAAACCATATCAGTATTTCCCAAGCTCATAATTACTTATGACAACGACGCCTCGATGCAAAACCTTTCAGAAGCAGCAGAATTGCTGCAATATCCGGGGAATGTCTGGTTGTTTTCATCAGACAACCGCTTAGCTCCTTCATCCGGCACCCAATACAAAAAAGGACGCAAGAAACTCAACCAATTCAATCAAGAAATTGCCCAAGGTCAGATAATATTTCAAGCCACTCCTGACAATTTATTGCTAATTTTAACGGCAATAAAATCCGACATATCCAAACAAATTATAAAAACCGATACCCACATTCGAGAATACCAAAAATCGTTTATTGATAATAAATCGGATGATATTTTTTACTACGACTTAGGAAAATTATACGGATATTCTCAAATTCTTAAGGCTTTGGGAAATGACTTCAAAGACATTTTGGTAAAAGAAGATGTTTACCAACAATGGACTGCATTGCTAAAAAATCTGGAAATGGCTTCAGACCTAAATCCCGGCATTGTCCGCAACGGCAAACTAAACTCCAGTTTTTCGCCCAATCACTTGGCCACCATTAACTACTTTGCATCCCGCAGTATTAATATACTGGGAGAGATAATTAATCGTCTCAAATAAACGGAAAATAACTCATGATTATAGAAATACAAGAAACACCTGATACTAACATCATCAACTTTTTCCCTTCCGAAAGTGTTCTCCGTAGTGGCACCGCCGAATTTGTCGACGCTAAATCTTTGCGTCGCTCGCCCCTAGCTGAACATATATTTGACTTAGGCGGCATAAAATCTCTTTTCATAACCTCGGACATGATATCTGTCACCAAAAATGATGACAGCAATTGGGAAACACTAAAGCCTTTGATTATGGCCGAAATAATGGATTATTTTTCAACCGGAGAAGAAGTTCTGCCCGAAAACGCGACCGACGGCGATGATGTAACCGCTCAAATTGTTTCGCTTTTAGATGCCCGTATTCGTCCGGCAGTAAAAAAAGATGGCGGCGACATAAAATTCGTTAATTTTGCAGATGGTATAGTCACCGTAGAAATGCAAGGAGCCTGCAAAGGCTGTCCCTATGCCATGCGCACGCTAAAAGACGGGGTAGAACGCATATTAAAAACCTACATTCCGCAAGTAACGGAGGTTCGTAATCTTGAAACTGTTGAAGAATAGTCTTTTTGCCATAACTCTTCTCACACAGATATTTTTTTCTGTGTCGGTCAGTGCGGAAGAAATATGGCTTCAAGACATTCCTCTGGCGCAATTGCAATCCCTCTATTCAAAAATAGGCTATGACGGCGAAAAAGGATATCTTATGCTTCCAAGCTACCGCTATCCGGCCGTCTATCTAAAAAATTTTCCGACAGACTACAACTCTATAAGCGACGAAAAAGAACGCAACGCTTTGTTTATAAAAATACTTACGCCGCTTGCCCTAAAATTAAACCAAGAAATCTTAAAAGAGAGGGCCGAAATATCGGAAATTTCTCAAAAATTCAACCGAGGCGAAGAACTACCCGCAACAGACATAGCCCTTATTGAAAAGCAGGCCGTAAAATACGATGTTTTTACAAGACTAAAAGATGAAGAACGTTACAATTATCTCCTCAAAGAACTGCTGGTAAGAGTTGACCAAATTCCTCCCTCAATAATGATAACCGCTGCGGCAATAGAAACCAACTGGGGTACCTCGAGGATAGTAAAAGAAGGTAACTCACTATACAAACAGTTGGTTTGGCATACCGACAAAGGCTTAAAGCCGCTCGGTGAAACAGAAGATGACAGCTATCGCATAAAAATTTATCCTAACATATATGCCTCAATGCAGGACTATGCACTCAAAATCAATTCTGCTCCGGCATTTAAGGGATTACGCAATTTCCGTCGCGAACGCCGTGAACGCACCTCCAACATGTCAGGACTTATTTTGGCGCCATATGTTTACGGCAGTTCTAATTTAAAGAACTATGCCGGCATTTTTGACTACACCTTAGCTTACTATGAATTAATAACTATAGACAAATCACAAATAGATGATACGATGGTAAAAAAAGATGAAATACAAAATTTTACGAGATATGTAACAAAAATGTAATTAGTAATTAACTTTTTTTTGTTATAAGATAAAAATATCGACAGCTTCGACTATACAAAGGAGCCCGACCATGAGCAAAAATGAATTGAGTATGCAAGATGTTACCAACTTAGCTCAAGATGTTTCATCAGAGAGCAAGTCTATTATTGCTCGTAAAGTTAGCCACTTTTACCAAGACAAAGATATTTCACCGCAAGCGATAAAATTGGCCGAAGACATATTTCGTATCATGGTCCACGATGCCGAAATTAAGGTTCGCGAAGTATTATCAGACAGCCTAAAGCACTGTTCAGACCTACCCGAAGATATTGTCAGCAGCATAATAAATGACCGTGACAGTATTGCCGTTCCTTTTTTACAATATTATGAATCTCTTAGTAATGAAGACATGCTCAAAATCCTAAGCATGCCGGGCATCAATCGTCAAAAAGCAATTGCTAAACGCTCTGATCTATCTGCCGATATTTCAGACTATATAGCAGATAAATGCTCTGGCGAAGTTGTCGGCGAGCTTGTCTCTAACAACAAGGCAAATATCAAAGAAGCTACTCTTAACAGCATTGCCGTAAAATATTCAGAAAACGACGATATCAAACAAAGACTTGTATACCGCTCGGAGCTTCCGGTTTCGGTAATTGAAAAAATAGTAGATAAACTTTCCTACAAATTAAAAACTCATCTAATTTTACAACATAATCTACCCAAAGATTTGGCCTCTAACCTTGTTGACGAAGTAAAAGAAAAAATCACCTTGAGTATATCGGAAGAATATTCCTCCGACAACCAAATTGAAGAATTAGTTCATCAACTATACAAAGCCAATCGCCTTACACCGGGACTGGTAGTTCGTTCGATTTGTTTGGGTGATTTAAAATTCTTTGAATACGCACTGGTATACTTATCAGAAACACCAATTGCAGAAGTCCGAAAAATACTATTCAATAACAAAGCCGATTTTATGATAAGAAATCTTTTGCGCAAAGCATTCATCCCCAAGAATGTATTTCCGGCTATTTTCAGCGCGTTAAAAGTTATCCAAGAAATTCGCTTTGACTGCGCTCGTTCGGATC
Organism: uncultured Pseudomonadota bacterium; assembly: GCA_949297185.1. GTDB lineage: Bacteria > Pseudomonadota > Alphaproteobacteria > RF32 > CAG-239 > CAZU01. The sequence continues at coordinate 57,687 of CASFRM010000013.1, read as the reverse complement.
GCAAAGCCTTTGGCCACAAAGTTATTGAAAGGATTTTAAGTTTCACTCAAAAAAATGATGAATTAAGTCCTGAAGATATTAAATATCTGGTATCAAAGATAAACTAATTTGTTTAGCATTGGAGCAATAATTGATAACAAATCCGTCAGATTTAATTTTATCCAATGTCCTAAGACTGTGCAAGAGCGCGTCTTGCGGAGATTCTGTAGATGATATCATAGCATCTACTATGACCTTGGCCTGTAGCATCGCCAACGCTGATGGTTGTTTTTTCTTCCATGTTACCCCAAAGAAATTTCTAAATCTGGTATTTAGCCGTATCGAAAGCCTAAATTCTTCCATCTCGGGCACTTCTAACATGCGTTTGTTTCCTTCGGTTTATTTACCTGATATTGTCGAAAAGCACCCCAAACAACCGGCTGAATTATGCGCCATCAACCGCGAGATAATCAACACGGCAAATATTTTTAATGAGCCCACCATAGATTCATCATATCTCAAAGAATTTGACGAGGAAAACAATTACAGCACTTTATCTATGCTATCATTCCCGATATCAGATAGCAAAAACAACATAATTGGCGTTGCCCAATTTATAAATGCCAAAGATTTCAATGGAAAAATAATTAACTTTAGCAATGACATTCAAGAACAAATTGAAGAAATATGCAGCATATTATCTTTTGCGGTAGAGCGCAAACGCTTAGAAGAATCATACACCCAGTTATTGGAATCTTTTGTTGATGTAATGGCCAAAGCCATTGATGCAAAATCACCCTATACCGGTCTTCACTGTCAAAAAGTTCCGATTATTACCAGACTATTGGCATCAGCAGCCGTTCAAGATACCGAAGGCGCCTTCAAGAATTTTGAAATGTCAGATAATGACTGGTATGCACTTCACATAGCTTCTTGGTTGCATGATTGCGGTAAAATAATTACGCCGGAATTTATAATGGACAAATCAGCCAAGCTGGAAACTGTCCATAACCGTATTCACGAAATCAGAGATAGATTTGAAATATTACGCCGTGATGCCCATATCGAATATCTGCAAAAAAGACTACAAAACATGGACAGCAAAGAAAGTCTTCAAGCCGAATTTGTAGCCAAAGTAAAAAAACTTACCGAAGACTTTGAATTTATCGGCCGTTGCAACATAGGAGACGCCGCTCTCAGCGATGCAGATATAGAAAGATTAGACCAGATATCACAAGAACTAACATTCACCCGCTATTTCAGCCGCATGGTTGGCTTATCTTGGGGCGAACGCAAACTTATTAATACTCCGTCGACCTACAATAATCCGGAAGTTGAATCTGTTTTACAAGACCGTCCCGAACAACTTGCAGCCACATATAATCAGGGTGAATTAACCAACTTAAAAATTCGCCAAGGCACTATAAACCAATCCGAAAGACAAAAAATAAACGAACACATTGTCACCACGATTCAAATATTAAAGAATTTACCTTTTCCGCCTGAGCTATCCAACATTGTTGAATACGCCGGAGCTCACCACGAAAGAGTTGACGGCAAAGGCTATCCCAATGGCTTAACCGGCAAACAAATGTCTATTCCGGCCAAGATAATGGCCATTGCCGATGTCTACGAAGCCCTAACCGCTCGTGACCGCCCATACAAAGAACCAAAAAAACTCTCCGAAGTTTTGCGCATTATGCAAGAGATGAAAAACAGTGGACATCTTGATCCCGATTTATACGAACTTTTCATTAAAAGCGGTGTATATATGGAGTACGCCAAAGAATATATCGATAAAGACCAAATTGATGAAATAAACCCCGAGGAGTATCTGTAAATGCTAGAAGTTTATCCGGTACTTTGCCGTCCGGACTATATGGATAATTACGCCTATATTATAATTGATAGTGCCAGTAAATTAGCCGCCGTTATTGATCCGTCAGAAGCCGCACCGGTTATAAAAAAATGTAATGATTTAGGCATTAAGCCGCAATATATCTTAAATACGCACCATCATTTTGACCACGTTGACGGCAATATTGAGCTAAAAAATAAATATAACGCCCAAATTGCTTGTAATTCTGCCGACATGCATCGCATAGAAGGTGCCGATATTGGCCTCGAGGCAGGCAAAACTTTTAGCCTAGGTGAATCCGTTGCCGAAATTATAGATGTTTCGGCTCACACCATCGGCCACATTTTATATTATTTTAAATCAGATAAAATTTTATTCACCGGCGACACCTTATTCAATCTTTGTATAGGTGGTATTTTTGAAGGAACGGCAGAACAAATGTTTGCCGCCTTGCAAAAAATAAAATCTCTGCCTGATGATACTTTATTTTACCCAGGACATGAATACACTATGGGCGGAGCCAGATTTGCTTTTGCCTATAACCATGGCAACGAAGATATCCAAAAATACTTAACCCAAGCTCGCGAGCGTCTATCTTCCGGATTACCTGTCGCCCCAATGAGCTTAGGCGAAGAAAAAAAGTGCAACCCATACCTTGAAGTAAGCACTTTAGCAGAATTCAAATCTAACTGGGGGTTCTATAGTAGTTACAAACCTAACGGTTTGACCACGCTCGTTGGCGTGGAACGGTATCTAACGATACCTTGGCATTCAGCCCCGAGTAAACTCGGGGTTTTCTGTAAAGCATGTAATAAAAAAGCTCTGCCAAAAGCAGAGCCTTTTTATTTGTATCAGATTAGGACTATTTGTTTTCCAAATCTTCACCGGTTTCTTGATTAACTCTCTTAGCCGAAAGTTTAATCTTACCGCGATTATCGGCACCCAAGCACTTAACCCAGATTTTGTCACCTTCTTTATAGAAATCAGAAACCGAGGCAATTCTCTCGTTCTTAACTTCAGAGATGTGAACCAAACCTTCGGTAGTACCGAGGAAACGAACAAACGCACCGAAATCCATAATTTTGGTAATAGTACCATGATAGATTTTACCGGTCTCAGGTTCGGCAACAATACCAATAATCCATTCCAAAGCGGCATCACCGTCTTCTTTTTTCATCGAAGCAATTTTAACTACGCCATCATCAGAAATATCAATTTTGGTATGAGTAGTATCAACAATTTCTCTGATAACCTTACCACCTGTTCCGATAACTTCGCGAATTTTATCTACCGGAATTTTGATAGCAACGATTCTTGGAGCTTTATCAGAAACATGCGGACGAGGCTCTGCGATTGCCTTGGCCATTTCGCCCAAGATATGAATTCTGCCTTCATGAGCTTGGGTTAAAGCCTTTTGCATAATTTCTTTGGTAATGGAAGTAATTTTAATATCCATTTGCAAAGCGGTAACACCATCTTTAGTACCGGCAACCTTAAAGTCCATATCACCCAAGTGATCTTCATCACCCAAGATATCGGTCAAGATAGCAACTCTGCAGTCATCTTCTTTAATCAAGCCCATTGCAATACCGGCCACCGGTTTACGCAACGGCACACCGGCAGACATCAAAGACATTGTAGAACCGCAAACCGTAGCCATCGAAGACGAACCGTTAGATTCCATAATTTCTGAAACCACACGTACGGTATACGGGAAAGCGTCTTTATCTTTCGGCATCATCGGGTGAATTGCACGCCATGCCAATTTTCCGTGACCGATTTCACGACGTCCCGGAGAACCCAAGCGACCGCATTCACCAACCGAATAAGGCGGGAAGTTATAGTTAAGCATAAAATCTTCTTTGGTCTCATCAAACAAACCATCAATGACTTGAGCATCTTCGCCCACACCCAAAGTAGTAACGACCAAAGCCTGAGTTTCACCTCTGGTAAATAAAGCCGAGCCGTGAGTTGTAGGCAAGACATCAACTTCACACTGTATCGGACGCACGGTTTTGGTATCACGACCATCAATACGATGACCAGTGGTCAAAACTTTTTCGCGTACAACCTTATGCATCAATTTTTCGATTACATCACCGACATAGCGGTTTTCAATTTCATTTTCGGGGTCGATTGTAGCCCTAACTTCTTCCGAAATTTGACCAACCAATGTACCGCGAGTAAGTTTATCGGTTTCTTCAAAAGCTTTTGCATATTTAGCTTCAAAATCCTTTTCCACTCTTGCATAGAGGGCATCAAACTCCGGCGGAAATACCGGCATTTCCCAAGCTTCTTTACCGGCTTCGTTTTTAAGTTCATTAATCAAATCAATAACCGGTTGGAAGTTTTCAAAACCGAACATAACAGCACCGAGCATAACTTCTTCGGAAAGTTCGTTAGCTTCGGACTCAACCATCAAAACACCCTCTTTGGTACCGGCGACAGCCAATTCCAAATCAGAAGTTTGTTGTTGTTCAATTGTTGGGTTCAAAATATACTGACCATCTTTATAACCGATTTTAGCAGCACCGATAGGACCCAAGAACGGGATACCAGACACAGCCAAAGCAGCCGAAGCAGCAATCATGGCAACGACATCTGAATCTGTTTGTTTATCATGAGCCAATACGGTACATACGACTTGTACTTCATTTTTGAAAGCATCTGGAAACAACGGGCGAATAGGTCTGTCAATCAAACGAGAAATAAGAACTTCGCGTTCCGAAGGTTTTCCTTCTCTTTTCATAAAGCCGCCGGGCACTTTACCGGTAGCATAATATTTTTCTTGATAATTAACGGTTAAAGGGAAGAAATCTTGATCAGCCTTAACTTCTTTAGCGGCACAAACTGTACCATGAACAACGGTTTGACCGTAAGTAACCACCACCGAACCGGCTGCCTGACGCGAGATTTTACCGGTTTCCAAAACCAGCTTACGTCCGCCCCACATCATTTCTTTGCGGACTTCTTTAAAATCGATCATATATAATTACCTTTCATCTATCATACAATCCTCTACCTGCCCCATGCAGGATTTTTATACAGGTTGCGGAGCTCTTTCAACAAGCTCCGCCCCCCAAAAACAAACCAAATTATCGTCTGATATTCAACTTAGAGATAATGGTTTTGTATCTGTTCTCGTCTTTATTCTTCAAATAGTCGAGCAAGTGACGACGACGAGCAACTTTTTTCATCAAACCCAAACGAGAGTGATTATCCTTGGCGTGAACTTTGAAGTGTTCAACCAGGTTGTTGATTTCTTCGGTCCAAATAGCGATTTGAACCTCCGGAGAACCGGTATCATTGGGGTTTAATCCGAAAGCTTTAACAAGTTCCTGTTTTTTTTCATTAGATATCGACATCGTTTTTCCTTTTTTTTACTATAAATTAAACACACGAACGGGAGAAATTTTGTTTTCTTCCACTCGCACCATAGCCACCAATTCATTTTCAAAGACCGCGGCAGCCTCACCGAGCTTTATATCTCCATAAGCCTTTGGTGAAATTGCCTGTCCTTTACGCAACTTGGCAGCATCTTCTTCCCCTACGGCAATGACCGTGATGTCGCACAGACATGTCAACAAGGGAAGCAACAATTTTTTGCGTTCTTCAACATACTCCATATTTTTTAAATTTTCCAGCAAAATCGTATCCGAGATATCAAATAAGGCGCATTTTGTCCTTTTTAGTGCGGTTAAATGACCGCATGAGCCCAAATTTTGAGCCAAATCAGCCCCCAAAGTCCTGACATAAGTACCTTTAGAGCACTTTACTCTAAATTTTGCCTCAGATTCGCTCATCATTTCAATAAGCTGCAAATCATAAATTTTTACGATTCGTTTTGGCATTTCCGGATTAAGTCCTTTTCTTGCCAAATCATAAGCTCTTTCTCCGGCAATCTTTAGTGCCGAATACATCGGCGGAGTTTGCTCAATCTCCCCGATAAACTGTGGCAGAACCGCCAATATTTCATCTTTACTCGGGATTTTAGAACTTTGCGCCACCACATTTCCGGTCAAATCCAAAGTATCGGTGGACACCCCGAATTTCAAAACAAACTCATACTCTTTGTCGCCGTCCATCACATAAGGAATTAGTTTTGTCGCCTCACCAAAGGCAATCGGTAACACTCCTTCGGCAAAAGGATCAAGAGTTCCGGTATGTCCATTTTTCTTGGCATTTAGCAGTTTTCGCGTCAGATTAACCACCAAGGTTGAACCCATTCCCGCCGGTTTGTTTATAATCAGCCAACCGTTAACATTTTCGCCTTTTTTATGCTTCATTTTTCTCTCCGTTTAATTTTTTGATACGGCAAATTGACCAAGCTGTCAAACCTTTTAGCAAAAACACTTGCCAAATAAAGCTTTTTGTCTTTATATGAAAATAAGATTATACAAAAGTTTAGGAGAAAAAACATGGCAGATAAAGAACCTTCGCAAAGACAGCTAAGGGTAGCCCAAGAAATCAGAAAAATTATCACGCGTTTTATTGACCGCGGCGAAGTCCACAATTTAGAGGGAATTGACACCCTTGTTACCATTACCAAAGTAACCGTTTCGCCCGATTTGAAATATTGCACGGTGTGGTTCACCACCTCAAACGGCAATTTTTTGCAAGAAGTTTTGGGAGGTTTGCAACTAGCCGCCAACTTTTTCCGCAAACAAGTTGCGGCTCAAACATCTCTGCGCTATGTACCGGAGATAAACTTCCGTGTCGATAAAACTTTTGAGGCCGTAGACAAGATAGAAAAACTCTTGCAAGACCCCAAAGTTGCTCAAGATTTGAAATAACAAAAAACCGGATATCAAAAATATCCGGTTTTTTATTTTAGCTTATAATCAGCTATTAAATCATAGCCATACCACCATTGATGTTAATGGTCTGACCGGTGATGTATTGCGATTCGTCAGAAGCCAAGAAAGCAACTACATTGGCAATATCTTGAGCTTCGCCGAGTTTTCCTTCCGGAATTTTAGCCAACAAAGCTGTCTTAACATCATCGGGCAAAACATCGGTCATCGGAGTTCTGATGAAGCCCGGAGCAATAGAGTTAACTGTGATACCGCGAGAAGCAACTTCTTGAGCCAAGCATTTGTTCATGGCAATCATACCACCCTTAGAAGCAGCATAGTTAGCTTGACCGGCATTTCCGGTAACACCGACTACCGAGGCAATACCGATAATACGACCAAAACGGCGTTTCATCATTCCTCTGATAACGCTCCTTGCCAATTTGAAACCGGCAGAGAGGTTAACATCCAATACCAACTGCCATTCATCATCGCTCATTCTCATAAACAAATTATCTCTGGTTAAACCGGCATTGTTAACCAAGATATCGATTTGACCGAATTTTGCTTCTACTTCAGCAACCAAGGTTTTAATAGCCTCTGAATCCGAAAGATTGGCAACAAATACTTCAACATTATCACCCAATTCGGTTTTTAATTTTTCCATTGGTTCGGCACGCATATCGGTCAAAGCCAATTTAGCACCCTGAGCATGCAAAGTGCGAGCAATTTTATCGCCCAAACCACCGGCAGCACCGGTAATCAAAGCAACTTTTCCATCTAATCTAAACATATTTTTATCCTTTTTACTGCTAAAATTAACTGCCCATAAGATTGGTTTAAAGCTCAACAAAAGTCAAGAGCGTTGCGCCAGTTATAAAAATAAAAATTAAGGGATTTTTGACAATTTTAATATATACTCGGCAACTAAGATATTTAAAGAGCTATCTCAAATCAAAGGAATTAAAATGGCTAAACGCAAAAAAGGAAAAACACTTTTCGCCAAACTTCTAACTTTCGGACTTGGTGTATTTTTTATACTATCAGCAACATTCCTGATATTTTCGTGCCTGTTTTATGACAGTCGCGATTCCGGCTACAACATAGCCAATTCCCTTCCCATCAACAACCTATTGGGAGCAAACGGAGCCTATGCGGCAAGTTTTGTTCTAAGTTGGTTTGGACTAGGATTGGCAATATTTTTAATAGCTCCTTTAGTATGGGGATACGAAATTTTAAGATACAAAACCTTTGTTCATGCTTACGGTCGCATTTTTGCTTTTATCTTAGGCTCTGTTTGCCTATCTTCGTTTTTTGACTTAAGTATCGGCGAAATAGATAGATTTAGTTTCGGCGGCAACATCGGCGTATTTTTCACCCGGCAATTCCTAAGTTTAGCCTCCAGAATATACCCCTTTGCTTATCATGGAATTATCTTAGGCTTCATAATGTTTGCTCTTGCGTTGATTTCATTTAATTTTGCTTGCGGAATCAACATCAGCAGTTGGTACAAATTAAGCAAAAAAATTGTTTTATTCATTGCCGGTATTTTACTCATGCTCGTCAACGGCAGCCGCAACCTATACTCTTTCGGTTCCCAAATAAAAGGCAAAAAAGCCTCAACAAAACCGACCAAAACTCGCAAAGAACCCAAACTACGCGAAAGTAAAGAAGATAAGGACGCACCTGCTCCGGCAGCAATAAAGATTGCTAAACCGGTCAGCAAGATAGATGATGGCTACGAATTTCCCGATATTAACTTGTTATCTGCCGCAAAAGACAAAGCCACGCAGCACATGAGTCAAAAAGAACTTGAAAAAGTTGCCGCCAAATTAGAAGAAGTTCTGCAAGAATTCGGCGTATCGGGCAAAATAGTACAGATTCGTCCAGGCCCCGTAGTTACTCTTTACGAGCTTGAACCGGCACCAGGCACCAAAACGGCTCGTGTAATTGGATTGTCTGATGATATTGCTCGCTCCATGAGTGCGGTCTCGGTTCGTATTGCGGTTGTTCCGGGGTCAAATACCATCGGTATCGAACTCCCCAACTCCACCCGCGAAATTGTGTATCTGCGTGATTTACTGGAAAGTGATGATTTTAAAAACGCCAAAGCCGCTCTGACCATAAGTTTGGGTAAGGATATCGGTGGCAAAAACACCTATGCCGATTTATCAAAAATGCCTCACTTACTGGTTGCCGGTACCACCGGTTCCGGTAAGTCTGTCGGTGTTAACTCGATGATAATTTCGCTTTTGTACCGTATGCGTCCCGATGAGTGCAAACTGATAATGATAGACCCCAAGATGCTGGAATTTACCATGTACAACGGCATTCCGCACTTACTTACTCCGGTTATTACCGACCCGTCCAAAGCGGTTATCGGTCTAAAATGGGCGGTTAAAGAGATGGAAGACCGCTATCGTGCCATGGCTCAGTTAAATGTTCGCAACATCAGCGGTTACAACCAACGACTTGAAGAATTGCGAAGCAGCGGCGAAAAAATAACCCGCACGGTTCAAACCGGCTTTGATATGGAAACCGGCAAACCGATATACGAAGAGCAAGAACTCGACTTAACCCCAATGCCTTATATTGTGATTGTGGTTGATGAAATGGCCGATTTGATGTTGGTTGCCGGCAAAGAGGTCGAAGCGGCAATTCAGCGTTTGGCGCAAATGGCTCGTGCCGCAGGTATTCACTTGATTATGTCGACGCAAAGACCATCGGTTGATGTTATCACCGGTACGATTAAGGCCAACTTCCCGACCCGTATCAGCTATCAAGTAACCTCAAAAATAGACAGCCGCACCATTTTGGGTGAGCAAGGTGCCGAACAATTACTCGGCATGGGAGATATGCTTTATATGCCGGCCGGACAACGTCCGTTGCGTGTTCATGCACCTTTTGTCAAAGATAGCGAAGTTGAGCAAATTGTTGAGTTCTTGAAAAAGCAAAAACAACCCGAATATGTTGAGGCCGTAACCGAAGGCGAATTAAATGACAGCAAATCCGGTGGCGGAGCAGTATTTGACAATGGCGATTTCGGAGGGGGCAGCAGTGACGAAGACTTGTATCGCCAAGCTGTTCAAATTGTACAAAACGACAAGAAAGCTTCCATCAGCTATGTCCAAAGAAGATTAAGAATAGGATACAACCGAGCGGCCTCAATTATTGACCGCATGGAAGCCGAGGGCATAGTTTCTGCCGCAGACCATGTTGGCCGTCGCGAAGTTTTGTAGATATTTATAAAGTGGATTTGAAGGTGAGCAAAATTTTAGTGTACAAAGCAGTACATGAATTTTGCGAGACCGCCAAAGCTGCTTTAGAAATCCTTTGCTGCTTCAAGAAAAATACGGATAAAGAGATTTATAAAGTGGATTTGAAGGTGAGCAAAATTTTAGTGTACAAAGTAGTACATGAATTTTGCGAGACCGCACAAAGCTGCTTTAGAAATCCTTTGCTGCTTCAAGAAAAATACGGATAAAGAGATTTATAAAGTGGATTTGAAGGTGAGCAAAATTTTAGTGTACAAAGCAGTACATGAATTTTGCGAGACCGCACAAAGCTGCTTTAGAAATCCTTTAGACGTATTTTTCTATCGAGTTCGCGATTCTTAATCGTCTCTCTCTTATCATAATTCTTTTTGCCTCGACCAAGCCCAACCTCGAGCTTGGCTCTGCCGCGATTGTCAAAAAACAATCTTATCGCTACCAAGGTTGCTCCCTTTTTGGCCAAAGCGTTCATAATATCTCTTATTTCTTTTTTGGTAAGCAACAGCTTGCGTTCGCGCTTTTCGGCATGTGAAGAATATCCCTTGTTGGCATACTCGGCAATAAACATATTGGCCATAAAAATTTCGCCGTTTCGTTCAATACCATATGCATCATTGATATTGGCATGCCCAAGCCGTAAAGACTTAACCTCAGTTCCCAAAAGCTGCAAACCGGCCACAAATTTTTCTTCAATCAAATAATCAAAATTAGCACGACGGTTTTGTGCCACCAAACCACTGACAATAAAATCCGATTTTCTTTTAGCCTTTGCCATTTTAATCCTTCAAATTCTGCCACAATGCCCGTCTGACCTTATAAGGCAGTCCGGCGTTTTTATACTGCGGATGAGCCTCTACAAAATCATCCCAACAACTTTTGCTCATAAGTTCATTTGTTTCATCTTGCGGTATAATCCACAATCTTTTTGCCGCCCAAAGTAATTCACATTTGCCCAAAGTGCAACCCTTAAAATCATCATCTTCGGTCAAAACTCTTTCCAGCTCTTCGGCTTTAGGAGCATAATCTTCATTACCTATCCGGCAAATCAAATCGCTTAAAACTCGTCTGCTTATCTCTAAATCCAAGGATTTTAATTTATGCCACGACAAACTTACCGCTACATTGTCCCAATTTCTGACACAAGATTTTACAAAGGAATCAACCTCTTTTTGAATAAATTCTCTAGTTTTAAGGAGTGTCGCCGCCGTTTGTGCCAACCTTTTTTCATCAATACCGATTTTTGCAAGTTCCGGCAGAAATTTACGCATCTTTACTCTGAGAAAATCCTCATCACCATTCATCGGGTCTTCAACCCATTTGATACCTTGATTAAGCAAAAATTTTTTCATCTCATCGGGATGAGTATTAATCAATGGTCTGATGATTTTAATTCCTTGCCGCTTGCTGACCGGCAAAATTCCGCTCAAACCAAACACTCCGCTGCCTCGAGCCAGCCTTAGCAAAAAAGTTTCGGCCTGATCTCGCATATGGTGTCCGGTAGCCAAAACTTTAATATCGTTTTGCCTACAAAAATCAAATAACAAATTATATCTGGCTTCTCTGGCGGCTTCTTCGATTCCTTTTTTAGGTTTTTCACCCTGCCAAAACAAAATATGATGTTCTATTTTATTTTCTGCCATAATTTGAGCCACATATTCCGCCTCATCTTGAGCTTCTTTTCGCAAGCCGTGGTTAACCGTCAAAGCGACGACCTTTTTTCCGGCTTGTTGTAACAATAAGGCCAATGCCAAAGAATCCGCTCCTCCGGATACCCCGACGGCGATAACATCCTCATCGATCTTATATTTGGCAAAAAATTCTTTCATAACACCTATTTGCAGCTAAGCTCCTTAGCCAACTGAGCCGCCTTATTTTTCAAATTATCAGCTGCCTTGGGAAATTCTTTGGGCAAATTTACAAAAGCGGTGCAAGCTTCTTCTTTTTTGCCGAGCATTTGCATCGACATACCGAGCTTTAAGATATTGTCTGCCCCCTTATTACCATCTTTATACTTTTCATATCCTTTGGCAAAAGCTACCGCAGCCTTAGCATAATCTTTTTTACCATAATATGATTCACCCAACCAATATTGAGCATTTGGCGCTAATTTATTATCCGGAAATTTAGTTAAAAATACCGTAAATTTATCTGCCGCTTCATCATATTTTCCGGCATTAACAGCATCCAAGCCTTCTTGATATACTTGCTCTGCGGTTTTAGTTTTAACTTCCGGCAAATCATTACCTTTGGTAATTGCACCACCGACAATAGAGGCCGGAGCATCTTTAGCTACCGGAGCATCAAACTTTTTCTTCGGGGTATCCTTACCCAATCCACTGCTCTCAATAGGCTTTCCCTCAATCATTTTAATTCTGACATCAACATCTTTATTAAGCAGATTTATTTTTTCGTCCAAAGTTTTAATCTGATGTTCAATCATATCCATCCGGCCGATAACATCGCGCAAATTTTCATCCATTTCGCCCATTTTTACCACATCCTGAGCAGCACCGGCATCTTTATTACGATATTGCTGTCTTTGCATTACTTGTATATCTTCACGCAATTCATCTATTTGTCTTTGCAAAGCATTATCTGATACTGCTTTCACATCAAAAGCGGCCGTCAAAGCCACAACCGACACAACCAAACCAATTTTTTTCATTTTTCATCTCCGGATAAAACAACATTTTACCACAATTTAAAACAAAAGCCAGCAAAGCACAAGAGCAAAAAATTATGCCTTCGGAAAATAATCCGAAGGCATAACCAAAACTCTACTGTCGTGTAAAATTATTCGCTTACAACAACGGTAACGGCACGACGGTTTTGAGCCCAAGCAGCTTCGTTGTTACCCAAAACAGCCGGTCTTTCTTTGCCGTAAGAGATTACAGAAATTCTGTCAGCGGCAATACCTTTAGAAACCAAATACTGTTTTACGGCATTGGCACGTCTTTCACCCAAAGCCAAGTTGTATTCTCTGGTACCTCTTTCATCGCAGTAACCTTGAACAACAACTTTAACATCTTCGTGTTTCTTCAACCATTTAACTTGAGTGTCCAAAACTTCGGCAGCATCGGCAGAAATAGCAGAGCTGTCAAATGCGAAGAAGACTCTGTCTTCAGCGTTTTCCATGAAGTCACGAGCCATTCTGGATTCGCATTCACTGCCGCCAAAGAAAGAGCTTTCGCCCAAAGTTGAACAAGCAGACAAAGCCAAAACAGCACAAAACATACTTAAAAGCTTTTTCATTTTATATTCTCCATATGGTTTTAAAATTTTGCAATAACTGCAACCGCAGCTAACACAAGATTAAATTTAGCAACAAAAACTTAATTTTCAATAACAAAAACACATATAGCATAAAAAAGTTAATATTTTCTCTCTTTTTGCAACAAAAAAGGTGTCAAATGCCTTTGACCAGACATTTAACACCTCTTTTAAGAATTTAACGCACTACCTAGTAGCGCACATAATTTTTGGGATTATCCCCCCAATCCGGACGGAATCTTGTTTCTCCGTAGGAGAATTTTTCTGGAGCAAGCTCCATAAATTCATTTTTTTCTCCCCCAACGGAGATAATTCCGTTCACCATGTTCATAAAAATACTCTTTCCTTTGGTCTCAAAGACCCTGAAGGGAATCTTCTTTTCTCCAATCAGATAAATACCGCTATGTTGTGGCGTCCCCAGCTTGAAGAAATCAGCCACCTTCACTGCTGCGTTTAAGGCTGCCTTATATACCATAACGCGCTTAGCATCCATGATATTTGATAGGTTGCCTTTTTTATCAATCAGATATGTACGAGCTTCAAAAGCAGACCTTCCTCTAAACAAAGAGTTTAGTCCGACTGGAACTTTCTGATACTCATCCGAAAGTTTTGGTGTCAGCGTAAAGCTAATTCCCATTGGATAGGATTCAGATACCGCCGACAAAAGCCCTGAAAAACCTTCAGGGAAAAACTCTCCCATCTCTTCCTCATATACCCAAGGAAGATTTCTTTCAAGGCGTTCAAATCGCTCGGAGCGCGAAAGCCCTAGCTCTATTTTTTTGAAACCTGCTGCAGTGCTCACGGACCGGTTTAGTTCTAAATCCCGTGAAATTGTCGGGATTACAATTTCTTTTGCCATAATTCAAAAAATTTTTAAAATTTTAAGCCTAAAAGAGCACAACAAAAGATGCCTGAAACCTGACTTAATAATATTTTCATAATTTTTTTACAAACCATAAAATAGCACTTTTAGACAAAATGGTCAACTGGTTTTGTACAAAAAATATTAAAAATCTTACTTTTGCCACCTAATTTGCCGCAAAGCCTCACCAATCACCATTGCTGCTGATATTGCCATATTTATCGAGCGAGTATCCGGCGACATCGGAATTACCACTCTGGCGTCAGCCAAATTATGCACTTCTTCGGGTACTCCCGCCGATTCGCGTCCCATCAAAATAATGTCGTTTTCTCTAAATTGAAAATCGGTATAAGGTTGGCTGGCTTTGGTTGTCATCAAAATAATGCGCCCGTATTCTTTCTGGTTTTGCGCCCTAAATTGCAAAAAATCATCCCACGAATTGTGTCTGCGGTATTCCACCTTATCCAAATAATCCATACCGGCGCGCCGCATTGCCTTTTCGTTAAACACAAAACCGCAAGGTTCAATAATATCCAAAGGCAAATCCAAACAGGCTCCCAGCCTTAGCAAAGTTCCGGTGTTCTGCGGAATATCGGGTTGAAACAAAGCCAAACGCATTTTTATATCCTATAAACAAGAAAGTTTTAAAAGTTATACGAAGAGTAAATATACCAGTAGGAATCCGCTCTTGTTTGTTTATTTAATGTTTAGCGAAATTAATACGCAGTATATTTACGACGAAGGTGTACACAAAAGAGGTACATGAGGAGTAAATACACAAGTAGAAATCCGCTAAACATTGAATAAAAAGTTCAGCAAATCGCCATCTTGCACCACATACTCTTTTCCTTCGGAACGCACCTTGCCGGCTTCTTTGCATGCCTGCTCGCCGCCCAAAGTCACAAAATCATCATAAGAGATGGTTTCGGCACGAATAAAGCCGCGTTCAAAGTCCGAGTGAATGATACCGGCACAAACCGGTGCTTTCGAACCTTTAACAAATGTCCAAGCTCTGACCTCTTTCGGACCGGCTGTAAAGTAAGTTTGCAACCCCAAAAGATTGTAACCCTCACGAATAATCTTTGACAATCCGGTTTCTTTTAGCCCCAATGTTTCCAAAAATTCTTTCTTTTCAGCTTCATCATCAAGCTGTGCAACTTCCGATTCTATTGCCGCCGAAATAATTACCGCACGAGCGTTTTCTTCTTTGGCCTTTTCAAATACTTTTTTAGAAAACTCGTTGCCATCGGCAGCCGCGGCTTCATCGACATTACATACATACAACACCGGCTTTGCAGTCAAAAGCTGCAACATTTTATAGGTTTTATAAGCATCTTTATTGCTTTCATCGGGAGCGGCAGTACGAGCCGGCTGTCCCATTTTCAAAGCCTCGATAATCGGTCCCATAACCGATACATTGAGTATGGCCTCTTTATCACCGCCTTTGGCTTTTTTCTGAGCCTGATCAAACCTTTTTTCCAAAGATTCCAAATCGGCAATCATTAACTCGGTTTCAACAATTTCGGCATCGCGAATAGGATCGACCGAACCCTCAACATGGGTAATATTTTCATCTTCAAAACAACGCAACACATGGATTATGGCATCTACCTCACGAATATTGGCCAAAAACTGGTTGCCCAAACCCTCGCCTTTGGAAGCACCTTTGACCAATCCGGCAATATCAACAAATTCGAGTTGGGTTGGCACAATTTGCTTAGGCTTTACAATATCGGCAAGCTTTTGTAAGCGTTCATCCGGTACTGCCACCCTGCCGGTATTTGGTTCAATCGTACAAAACGGAAAATTGGCTGCCTGTGCCGCAATAGTTTGAGTTAAGGCATTAAACAAAGTAGATTTTCCCACATTAGGCAATCCGACAATACCGCAATTAAATCCCATATCAAAACTCTCCAAAAAATTCAAAATTGGCATTGTTATAGCTTATAATTTTTACAATTTCAACCGCAAAAAACCGCTTATATCAGTTCTTTTGTCTCATTCCCAAGCAAGACGAATATTCGGCAATTCCTTTTTCAATCAACACTTCTATGGTATCTAAAATCAGCTCAATATCTTTTTGCAAAATTTCTTTTTCAGCCTTGCCGAAACCGGACAACACATGATTAACCACCTCTTCGCCTTTGCCAATAGGATGCCCGACCCCGATTCTGATACGATTGTAATTCGGAGTTATTGCCGCATCTATTGATTTTAATCCGTTATGTCCACCGGCACCACCGCCGAGTTTGGCTTTTATCTTTCCCAATGGCAAATCCATATCATCATGAATAACTATTATATTTTGCGGTAAAATCTTATAAAAATTAGCGGCTTTTACTACTGCATTGCCGGACAAATTCATATAGGTTTGCGGTTTTAAGATATAAACCTTTTCTGCCCCAATTTTGCCCTCGGCGATTAAGGCGTCAAATTTGCTCTTAAACGGAGCAAATCCAAACTTTTGCGCCAAAGCATCAACCGTCATAAAACCGGCATTATGACGAGTATTTTCATATTCTTTTCCGGGGTTTCCCAAACCAACGATTAAAAACATCTTTATTTCTCTTTTATAAAAAAGCGGCACCAAGAAATATTTATCCTCGTGCCGCCATATTGCAAATTTTGTATTAGTTGCCCATTAGACGAATTTTTTATTTTCTGATGAAATCAACATGAATAGGCTTATCCGAAACCGGATGGAACTGCACATCTTTGCAAACAACGGCAATCTTTTGTCCGTCAACAACAACTTCTACATCAGATTCATAAAAACCTCTGGTGTCAAGAGCCTTTTCCAACTCTACCGGATGCAAAGAAACCATCATCGGTTCTTGTTTTCCACCATAAATAACGGCAGGAATACGGCCCTCACGACGACATGCACGAGCTGCCCCCTTACCTGCTTTTTCTCTTTTTTCTGCATTAAAAGTAATCATTTTCAAAATCCTTTATAAAATAAACCAAACGACTCAAAGACCTCCAGGGGTGTCTTCAAGCTTTTGCTTTTATAACGCAATTTTTTTATTTTTCAAGGATTTTTTAAAACAAAAAACGGCAAGATCTTCAAGACCTCACCGTCTAAATTTCTGACAAGTTGCAGTAAATATCCTCAGGTTCACCACGCTTGTCATATAGAACAAACAAATCAACCTTATATGTTTCTTGTTTGTTTAATTTTTCATCCCCGATATACAACACCGGAAATGAAACTCCTTCCATCTTCACTTCACCCTCTCTGCCATTGACTTCGTCGGTCAAGACAAAGTCAACATTTTTTCCACAGTGAGTTACAAAATCAAGAAAGTCTGCTCTTGCTTGATGCAGAATTTCTTGTTGCACCCCAAACAACAAAAAAGAAAGGGTTAGATTAAATACCAATCCGGGTGGATTTTTATAAAAAATTGCCACCACCGCCGCGAGCAACAGGACATCAACAACCTTTAAGATCATTGAGAGTCCGAATATTGCCGAAAACGACAACACCATTCCGCGACAGCAGAATTGATATAAAACGAATGTTCCAAACACCATCAGTGCCGGAGATAAAATTTTTAATGTATCCATAATAAAAAAATAAAAGGTTATTTACTCGAGAACCCAAATTTCATCTGTTACATCGTAACCGACAACTTTGAGTCTCTTTATTTTTTTGGCATAACTGCTAATTACACCATTTTCAAAATACTGTCCCTTCCATACAAAAGAACAATACCTGATATTTCCGCAACGCCGTATCTCTACAATTTTAACGGCGTTCCGTTTCAGATGGATCCGCCTTGCCACGAACACTATCAATGACAAAAGCAAAAGAATATATGCTCCCATAATATATAAATTATATTTCCTTATGACATAAATTTATCAGAAATAGACAAAATTGTCAAACATAAAAAGACAAAAAAACAGCCCATTTTTTACTTTAGGCTGTTTTACATTGATTTTCAAAGAATTAGGCTTGCAACTTAGCGGCAATTTCCTCAATCTCATAACATTCAATAAAGTCACCTTTCTGAATGTCATTATAATTTTCAAATGAAATACCGCACTCAAACCCTTCTTTAACTTCTTTTACATCTTCTTTGAAGCGCTTGAGCTGACCGATAGCTCCGTCATGAATAACCACATTATCACGCAACAAGCGGATTTTAGCACCGCGTTTAACCATACCTTCGGTAACCATACAACCGCCAACCTTGCCCACGCCGGTAATGTTATAAACTTCTCTGATTTCAGCATAACCCAAGAGTTTTTCTCTGAGTTCGGGCGATAACATACCTTCCAAACCTTTCTTAATATCATCCAAAACATCGTAAATGATTGAATAATACTTAATCTCAACTCCGTCACGACGAGCCATATCTCGGGCTTGGGCATTGGCACGAACATTAAATCCGATAATCAAAGCATGAGACGCTTTAGCCAAAGTTACATCCGATTCGGAAATTGCACCGACAGCCGAATGCAGTATCTGAACGCTAACCTCATCATTAGAAAGCTTAGAAACCGTACCTTCAATAGCCTCAATCGACCCTTGAACATCGGCTTTGATAATAATCGGCAAGTGTTTAACCTCACCGGACTTAATCTTATCAAGCATTTGTTCCATAGCCGACTTAGCCGATTTAACCAACTTGGCTTCGCGTTCTTTTCTGATACGATATCCGGTAATTTCTTTGGCTTTTCCTTCATCGGCAACCACAACGAAGTCATCACCGGCCGAAGGCGTTCCTTGCAATCCCAAGACCTCTACCGGAGTGGCCGGACCTGCTTCTTGCATCTTGTGGCCATTTTCATTAAACATGGCACGAACATGGCCCCACTCTTTACCGGCAATACAAATATCACCGACTTTGAGTGTTCCTTTCTGTACCAAAGCTGTAACTACCGTACCGCGGCCTTTTTCCATTTTAGCTTCAATAATTGCACCTTCGGCATTACGATTCGGATTGGCTTTCAAATCAAGCATTTCGGCTTGCAGCAAAATTGCATCGACCAATTTATCGATATTAATGCGCTTTTTAGCCGAAACCTCAGCACACAAGCACTCGCCACCCATTTCTTCGACACCGATTCCATGTTGCAACAATGAAGTTTTAACCTTCATCGGATCTGCCCCCGGCAAATCGATTTTATTAATTGCCACCACAATCGGCACTTCGGCTGCTTGCGCATGACGGATAGCCTCAACTGTCTGCGGCATAATACCGTCATTGGCGGCCACAACCAAGACCACAATATCGGTAACCTTAGCACCTCTGGCACGCATTTCTGAGAATGCTTCGTGACCGGGGGTATCAATAAAGGTAATCTTGTCACCCGATTTAACGGTAATCTGATAAGCACCGATATGCTGGGTTATACCACCGGCCTCTTTTGCGGCGACATTAGTTTCACGCAAAGCATCGAGCAAAGAGGTTTTACCATGGTCAACGTGTCCCATAACGGTAACGACCGGAGCTCTGGGTAACAACTGCTCAGGGGTATCTTCGTTAACATTTAAAACTTGCTCAACATCGCTATCAGCAACACGTTTAAATTTGTGACCGAACTCCTCAACAATGATTTGTGCCGTATCTGCATCAATCGGCTGGTTAATGGTAGCCATAACGCCCAAAGACATCAATTTTTTAATAACTTCGGCAGATTTTTCGGCCATACGGTTTGCCAATTCCTGCACGGTTATAATCTCGGGAATAATAACTTCCTTAATTACCTTCTCTGTGGGTGCAACCTGTGTTACCGGTTTGGGCTGTTTTTTCTTAAATCTGCGACGCGGCGCTCCAAATCCATAATCATCATCGTCATCATCACCGCTCGAAATATTGTGGATGCTGACTTTTGCCTGTCTGCGCTGCGGTTCAAAAGAGCGCTTGGTTATTTGTTTTTTGCGTTCTTGCTCAAACACCTCTTCTTTTGATACGGCTTTTTTAGAAGCTCCCGAAGAAGCATAACCATAATCATCGTCATCATCTTCATCATCAAAATCGTGCTTTTGTCTTTCCTTAAACTTGGTCAAGACTCTGTTTTCATTTTCCTTAACCTGAGCAGCCGCTTCCTCTTTCTTTTGTTGTTCGGCTTCTTTTTTCTGTTGTTCAGCCTCTTGTTTAGCCTTTTCTTCGGCTTCTCTCTTTTGTGCTTCTTCAACTTCTTTTTGTTTACGCAATTCCTCTTCTTTTTGCTTTTGTCTCAATAAATTGCGTTCTTCCTCTTCTTGCCTGCGCTTTGAATCATACTCCTTTGCTTCGGCAATAAGTTTTAACTTAGCAGCTGTTTCTTCGTCAATTTTTGGTTTGGTTTCAGTTTGCGGATTTTGCCCGATAACTCTTTTTTTACGCACTTCAACCTGCACCATTTTTTTACCGTCAGTTGTCTGAGGTTTGCCGCTGAGTTTGAGCGTCAGGGTAGATTTTCCCGATAATGTTAATTTAGTTTTTGCATTATCTTCTGTCATATATATTAATCTCCGTTTCTAATCTTTAGTTGTTTAAGAACGAGGTCAGAGCAACAAAAGTTTTTCTAACCGCTTTTGCCATATCGCCACCTTTCAAAAAGGCCAAATGGACTGTATTATCTCTTGCTAATTCTTTATCTAACTCCTCTGTCTTAAACAAACTGAAAACTTCCAAATTTTTGGCGGCAGCCATAACTTTTTTATGCCCGTCTTCACCGGCATCGGAGGCCTCCAACAAAAACTCGACATTATTTTTTTTCAATGCATCTGCTACCTTATCCATTCCGCAAACCAAACAACCGGCTTTGCGAGCCAAAGACACGGCATCAAGAGCCTGTTTATGCAAAATACCTTCGACCTGAGCAAGTAATTCCTCACTTACCTTTGTCTTTACTTTCAAAGCTTTAGCAAACAAATTTGCCTTTATGGCTTTTTGCAGCAAAGACTTTGCATTACAAACATAACCCCCTTTACCTAGCAGCCTTTTTTTGAAATCAGGCACCACAGTTCCGTCCGGCAAAACAGCAAAGCGCAACATTTGCTCCTTTTCTGCCACAACACCGCTTGCAATACATTTTCTGGTCGTTTCTTTTTGCATTTTTTAATCCTTAAGTCGACGGGAGATAATCCCGTCGACTTCTATTACACTATTCTTCAAACCAATGAGCTCTGGCTGCCATAATAACCTTTTCGGCCTCTTGAACCGACAAAGTATCTTCGCCTAAAATCTCAATAAGTTCATCTGTTGCCAAATCGGCCAAATCATCAACATTGCGAATGTTGTTGTTAGCCAAAGTCAAGAGCATATCTTTATCCAAGCCTTCAATAGCTTGCAATTTTTCATCAATACCCAAAGACTTGCTCTTTTGTGCAAATTCTGCATTGCGTTTTTCAACATATTCTTTGGCACGTTTTTGCAATTCTTGAGCCACATCTTCGTCAAAGCCCTCAATTTCAGCCAATTCATTGACGCTTACCATAGCAATCTCGTCAACATTGGAGAAACCTTCGGCAATCAACAAGTGAGCAATCATTTCATCAACATCCAAAGCTTCCATAAATCTTTGTGAACGAACTTTGTTTTCATTTGATCTTCTTTCTTGCTCTTGTTCTTCGGTCAAGACATCGATATCACATCCCAACAACTGCGAAGCCAATCTTACATTTTGACCTCTGCGGCCGATAGCAATCGAAAACTGCTCTTGCGGAACCACGGCTTCTATACTGTTATTTTCTTCATCAATAACCACTTTGGTTACCTCTGCCGGAGCCAAAGCACTAACAATATATTGAGCCTTATCATCAGAGTAAGGAACGATATCAACTCTCTCACCTTGCAACTCGTTAACAACTGCTTGAACTCTGATACCGCGTAAACCAACGCAAGCACCAATTGCATCAACGGTAACATCATCTGTCTTAACGGCCATTTTTGCTTTTGATCCCGGATCACGAGCAACGGCAACGATTTGAACAATACCGTCATAGATTTCCGGAACTTCCGAAGTAAACAATTTTGCCAAAAATTCGGGACAAGTTCTGGACAAGAAGATTTGCGGTCCTTTATTTTCACGACGAACTTCCAAAACATAAGCTCTGATTCTGTCGCCGACCTTAAATTTTTCTCTAGGTATCATTTCGTCACGACGCAACAAAGCTTCGGTTTTACCGATATCAACCGATACACTGGCAAAATCGACTCTTTTAACTGTTCCGTTAATAATTGTACCGACTTTTTCTTTATATTCTTCAAACTGTTTATTGCGTTCAGCCTCTTTTACCTTTTGCATAATAACTTGCTTTGCGGTTTGAGCGGCGATTCGTCCGAAGTCAATCGGCGGCAGCGGATCAATCAAAAATTCGCCGACCTTAATTTTATCATCATAAGCCGAAGCATCATCCAAAGCTATTTGAGTAGCTTCGTTTTCGATATCATCTTCCGACTTTACAACCTCACGATATCTTGATAGAGAAATTGCACCGGTTTTGCGGTCAATATGAGCTCTGATATCGTGTTCCATACCGTATTTAGAACGGGCAGATTTCTGAATTGCAACTTCCATTGCCTCAAAAACATCTTCTTTATCAATGTTTTTTTCTCTGGCAACGGTATCTGCGACTAAGATAATCTCAGGTCTGGGCATATTTTCTTGTGTTTGCATATTATCCTCTGCGTAAAAAAATTAAAAGTTAGTACATTATTCATCAATAAACTGTTCTGCTTCTGCCTCTGCCAACAAAGCGTCGGTAAGTAGAAGCTTAGCTTTTGCAACTGCATTGAAAGGAATATTATAAACCTTATCATCCATTTCAAAGCTAATAACTTGGTCATTATCGATTCCGATAATTTTTCCCTTAAATCTTTTGCGACCGTCTACCGCTTCATCGGTTTCGACTTTTGCTTCATAACCGGCAAATCTTGAAAAATTCTCAGGCTTGGTAAGAGGTCTATCAAGCCCCGGAGAACTAACTTCCAAAGAATATTCGCCTTCAATCGGATCTTTTTCATCCAAAATATCGGAAACCACGCGGCTAACGGCGGCACAATCATCCACCACCAAATTTTTTCTGTCTTGCCGTTCAATCATAATCTGCAAAGTAGGTTTTTGTACTCCGATAGTCATAATTCTGACCACTTCAAAACCCATTTTTTCAATCACCGGCACCAGCAAATCATAGAGTTGGTGTTTCTGTTGCATAATATCGATTCTCCCTAAACAAAAAGCGGAGCTTTCGGCCCCACTTTCACAATATTCACATCTAATATGTTCTGTTTTATAACAGAAAAAATTTAAAAATCCAGTATTTTTTTAATTCATCGGCGAAAAATCGCTTTAGATGAGCCATTATACGCGTTTTTTACCCGTCTTCCAAATGAAGCAACAATGATACTGCTATAGAAGCAGCAATAACTGTGGGTGCAATAACCGCAAGACCAACCGGAAGATTATCACTGGTACCCATGGCATAAACCACCTGAGATAAGAAATAAGCCGAAAAACCGGTAACAATACCGCCAACGATTAAGAACATAACCCCGCCGCGACGATTATTCGGACGCAAAGCAAACACCGCCGCCATCATTACCATGGCTACCAAGAAAAACGGTGAAACCACCAAAGACCAAAAACGCATCTGATGTCTCTGTATTGCAAATCCCGACTTATCATAAAAACTTATCACTTTCGGCAGCTTCCAAAAAGATATTGCTTCCGGTTCCAAGAAATTATCTTGAATTTTACTCATATCCAAAACCGTTTTGTATTGCATATTACCTAATTTTTCAACGGGTTTACCGGCGGTATAAATCGCAACATCTTTCAAATCAAAAAAGCCTTTTTCCAATACTCCGGCAAATGCCTCAATCTGTCTTATGGGTCGAGATTTTTCATCTATTTCGCTTATACTCACCCCTCGCAACAACAAGTTACCGTTTTTTTCTTGCTGCAAAGTTTTGGCCTGCATTACCATAACCTTATTATTGTCTATGGATTCTCTTATCCATAACCCGTCGTCCGAAAACATGACTGCCGAAGGGTCTTTATTATCCATTCTCCGTTCCAAAACTTCAAACATATTATACAAATCGGCTGCCACCGGATTAACCATGGTAACATTTATAATACCGATTACAAATGTTGCCAAACACACCGGCGACAAGAAATCCCAGATTGAAACACCGGCGGCACGCATTACCACAAATTCATTGGTTTTGCTTAACTTCCAAAAAGTTATCATTGCCGCAATCATCATCACAAACGGAAACACCTGTTCGGCAGTTTTCGGCAACCTTGCCACCGCAAGCTGCACTGCAAACCACACATCCAAATCCGGATGTCCGGCAATACGACGCAATCTTTCCACCATCTCAAACAAAAAGATGATGCCTAATATAACCAACAACACCGCCAAAAAGTTAAATACTATTTGCTTAATTAAATAGCGGCCGAGAATAGAATTTGCTTTCATTTTTACTCTTTAATTTTATTAAAATTATAATTCAGACTAGGCAAAAAAATATTTTCTGGCAAGCAAAAATCTATATTTGCGAAATATAGTTATTTATTGCATCCGGCAAAATTACCACAATATTTTTATTCTTAAACTTATCACGAGCCGCCAAATCCACTGCTGCCACCATAGCCGCACCGGCAGATACTCCTATCGGCAATCCTTCGGTCTGAGCTACGGCTTTTGCCATATCCCAAGCGTCATCATCTTCCACATCAAACACTTCATTAACCAGCTCTTTTTTATAAAGCGGCGGTACAAATCCTGCTCCGATTCCGGCAATTTTGTGCAAGCCCTTATTGCCTCCGTTTAAGACATTGCTGTTTTTAGGCTCCACTGCAACCACATACAAATCCGGATTGGAAGTTCTTAGGGCCTGCGCGATTCCGCTTAAAGTTCCTGATGTTCCCACCGCCGAAATTAAGACATCGACATTTCCGTTCATCTCATCCCAAACCTCGGTACTGGTATTAAGCAAATGAGCTTCCATATTGTGCAGATTTTCAAACTGTTTTAGCATAACGACTTTATCCGATTTTTTAGCCAAAATCTCAGCTTTGGCGATTGCCCCTTGCATTCCGTCTTCTTTAGGAGTCAAGATAACATCGGCACCAAAATATTTTATCATCTTAATTTTTTCTGCCGAAGTATCCTCCGGCATAATAATTAAAGCCTTAAGTTGCTTTGCCGCACAAATTGCCGCCATAGCCACACCGACATTACCGCTGGTTGCCTCAACAAACACTGTATCTTCATCAACCTCAATCTTATCCAAAGCAGCTTTAATCATATTCCAAGTTGCTCTGTCTTTTATTGAAAACAACGGATTATAAAATTCGCATTTACCAAAAATTTTGGCTTTTAAGGCCAATCTTTTTTCTAAAGAGGCAAACTCCAGCATCGGAGTTTTTCCAATCATTTCGGTAATATTGGTAAAAGTTTTTAACATAAATCACCACATCCCTTTTGTTTATAAAGCACAAAAATATATAGACCCCTATAGCAAAAATATGCTATTATTGCAATGTTAATTTTAAGGGAAGGACTATGAAGCATATAAGTTTTTTTGCTTTGGTAAGTATTTTTTTATTGTTTGGGCAAAACGGACATTGCTCAAGCCTTGATGAACTATACCGTGATGTCATCCGCTCCGACAATCAGGGCTACTTGCCTTTATTTGTAAAAAACCGCAAAACTTCCGACTTTAATTGGCTCGATGAAGAAAACTTCAAAAATCTGCCTCAAGAAAAAATATCTCCCTTAAAAGATACTAAAGGACCGATGAGCTTGTCTCGTGAATACTCCAATCCCTCGGCTTTGGAAAAATCCAAACAACAGCAGTGGCTAAAAGCCATAGCCGCCGTCAAAACCAATCAGGTAACCCCGCTTGAATTAAACGAAATCACTTCAAGGGTAAAAGAAAACGACCCCAAGGCCACCGAAATTTTAGCCTGGATGTATACCAAAGGTATCGGGGTTTCCAAAGATTATGTCGAAGCCTTTAACCTCTACAAAAAGGCTGCATCACTAAATGTCGCCAATGCCGACAAAAACGCTGTGATCGTATACAATTCAATGAGCGAAGAACAAAAGAAAAAGCTCTCTCGTTAACCTTCCTTAGCCTCTTTAATCAGCTCATCAACAAATCCCTTTAGGCCGATTTGTCTTACTCTGCGCATTCTCTCACCGGAAATAATCTTTTGAATTTTTGTAACGGTTTCTTGCAAGTTAACATTAACAATCACATAATCAAACTCATCCCAATGACTAACCTTATCCAAAATTATTCCCATTCTTTTATCTATCACCTCTTGGGAGTCCGTTCCTCTGCCTTCCAAACGACTTCTGAGTTCTCTTATTGAAGGTGGCAACAAATATATAGTTACCACATCATCTTTAGCTTTTTGCCGCATTTGTCTGGCTCCGGCCCAATCCATATCAAACAGCACATCTTGGCCGACATTGATAAAGCTATCTACTTCCGAACGCAGTGTTCCGTAGCGCGAACCATATTGAGAATCAACATATTCATAAAATGCATCTTGTTTTAAGAATTCATTATACTGTTCATC
Organism: uncultured Pseudomonadota bacterium; assembly: GCA_949297185.1. Lineage (GTDB taxonomy): Bacteria > Pseudomonadota > Alphaproteobacteria > RF32 > CAG-239 > CAZU01. Next base: position 31,116 of record CASFRM010000013.1, on the reverse strand, counting down.
GGTAACAAAATAATAATCAACCCCTTCTACCTCACCGGCACGAGGAGCGCGGGTCGTAACCGAAACCGAAAATTTGATATTATCATCATTTTTCAATAATTCTTTAATTACGGTTCCTTTACCTGTTCCCGAAGGAGCTTCGATAATAAACATAGCTCCCTTTCTAACCTTACGCAATCTGTCAATAATCTCGTCCATATTCTTTCCCCTACTCTATATTTTGTACTTGTTCTCTAAATTGCTCTATCAAAGATTTTAATTCCATACCCCAATCGGTTATCGCGATATCGGCAGATTTTGAGCAAGTTGTATTAGCTTCACGATTAAGTTCCTGACACAAGAAATCTAAGCGTCTTCCAACAGCTTCATCAGAATTCAGTAATTGGGTTGCTGTTTTTATATGAGCTTTTAAGCGGTCTATCTCTTCTCTTATATCAGCTCTGGTAACCAGAAACACTATCTCTTGAGCCATCCTGTCTTCGTTTATTTGCACATCTGCGGTATATTGCTTCAACATTTCTTGCAGTTTTTCTTTAATTTTTTCCGGCAAACTATCGGCTGCTTGCTCAATATTGGCAACGATAGTAGTGATTTTATCTAAAATTGCCTCCAACGCAACTTTTATTTTTTTACCTTCGCTTTCCCGATCTTGACGCAATCTGCTGCACAAATCAGCAAAATCAGCCAAAATTTTATCTCGCAATGTTTCTTTTTCGCTTTCACTTAACTGAGTATCCTCAAGCTCAATAACCCCACGCAATGACATTAATTCCGAAGCTCTGGGCTGAGCAATTTTGCCGGAGTATTTTTCACTCAAAGTCAAAGCCTCTTCAGTTAGTTTTTGCAACAAATCAGTATCGATTTTAACCTTTTTTGCATTTGTCTCTGAGTTTATTTCCAACATTGCACTAATGCTGCCGCGATTTATATAAGATGCGGCAGTATTTTTTATTACCATTGCCAAATCCTCATATCCCGTCGGCAACTTTGTTTTCATATCAAAAGATTTTCCGTTAACGGTTTTTATTTCCCACATCCAATTAATATTTTCTTCGGCTGTTTGCAAACTTCCGTTACTTCTTGCAAAACCGGTCATGCTTGCTATACTCAAGGTAAGAACTCCGTTTTGTAAATTAAATTTTGCAAACATTATAAAAACAAAAGTTTAATAAGTTTTTAAAGGAAAAATAATGACCAAATTTTCTCATGTACTAATTACCGGAGCTTCATCCGGCATCGGTGAAGCTTTGGCTCTGCACTATGCATCATTAAAAATCGCGCGTTTATCACTGTGCGGCCGCAACGAAGAAAGATTAAATCAGGTTGCAGCCAAATGCAGAGAATTGGGCTGTGAAGTTACGGCTGTAAAACTTGATGTTTCTGACGCCGCGGCTGTTAAAAATTGGATAGAAGAATGCAATGCCCAACTTCCGCTCAATTTGGTCTTTGCCAATGCCGGCGTCGGTTCTATAGAAGAGACATCGGAAAATGTCCGCAACACCTTCAACATTAATGTCATGGGTGTTGTAAATACGGTTCTTCCTACCATCGAGCTTTTCAAAAAAGCCCCGTCAGAACAAGTAAAACAGATTGCTATTACATCTTCAATCGCCGGTTATCACGGTATGCCGACCTGCCCGTCTTATTCCGCCTCCAAGGCTTGTGTCAAAGCTTGGGGCGAAGGTTTAAGATTGCACTTAAAAAACCTTGGCATTGGTGTTTCCACCATTTGCCCCGGATTTGTCCGTTCGCGTATTACCGATAAAAACACTTGTCCCATGCCGTTTTTTATGGAAGCAGATCAAGCTGCACGCATTATCGCCGAAAGAATAGAAAAAAATGTCGGTTTGATTGCTTTTCCGTGGCAAATGCGTCTAGCCGTTTGGTTGGGTTCAATTCTGCCCAACTGCATAAGTGATTTTATCTACGATAAATTACCCTACAAAGCCTAATCTCTTATAGCTTTTATTCTTATCAAATACCACAATATCAACAACCCCGGCACTGCCATTATTGTGGTAATAATAAAGAAACTCTGCCATGACACTGCTGCCGCGACCAATCCCGAAGTCGCGGCAAAAATGTCGCGTGCCGCTCCCATAAACGACGACAACAGTGCATACTGTGTCGCTGTATATTTTCTGTTACATAACGCCGACAAATAAGCCACAAAAGCTGCCGTACCCATACCACCCGAAATATTTTCGATAAATATGTTAAGCATCAAAACCTGCGTATTATTTCCGGCATAAGCCTGCCCTACATACACCAGATTTGACAAACCTTGCAAAAATCCGCAAATAACTAATGCTCTCACCAAACCGATTTTTGCAACCACTGCACCACCGATAACCGTTCCGATAATGGTCGCAATCACACCATAAATTTTGATGATTGAAGCAATTTGAATTTTAGAAAATCCCATATCGTCAAAAAACGGATAGGCCATCGGAGCCACATAGGCATCACTCATCCGATAAAAGAAAATAAACAGCAAGATAACAGCCCATTTATCGCGTTTCATAAAATCGGTAAACGGCTTTACCACCGCATTTACAACCGTAGCCCGCAAAGTCTTAGGTTTTGACGGCTTATTGTTTTCCGGCTCCTTGGCAATCAAAATCGACACCAAACCGACGACAACACCGCAAGCCATAATTTGATATACTATTGACCAGTCCCAAAATTCTGCCAAGAACAATGCACCGGCTCCGGAAAAAATCGTACCGATTCTATACCCCAATACAAACACTGCCACACCGGCAGCCTGTTCTTTAGGCTTAAATCTCTCAATACGATAAGCATCTAAAACAATATCTTGCGAAGCTGAAAACAATGCTGCCAAAAGCACCCAAAAAGCAAATAATGCCGGCGAAACTTTCGGTTCCGAAATTGACATCACCAATAGTGATATTATCAATAAAATCTGTAACAACACCGCCCAAGAACGGCGCCGCCCAAGCCTTGATAACAAAGGCAAACTTACTTGGTCGATTAATGGCGAGAACAACCACTTAAAACTATAAGGAGCTTTTACCAACGAAAACAGCCCGATTGCCGCCAAAGAAATACCGACATCTTTCAACCACAAAGACAAAGTAGATGACACCAACAAAAACGGCAAACCCGAAACAAACCCGAGCAACAGCATCAAAGGCATTCTTCTGTCGGCATAAATTTTTAGCGATTTTATCCAGCTCAACAACACGGCAACTTCTCCTTTTATTGCCACCTTAGCAAACAAAGTCTAATATTTGATTAAAGCCCCCGAAGCTTTCACACTTCGGAGGCTCTAATCGCTTATTTTCTAAAGATTGAATTAGTCTTTATTTGCCGGTTCGATTCTCATGGCATAGAAAGAACGCCATACAAAAATCAATCCCAAAACAAAGAAGGCGATTCCCAATCCCATAGATACGCACTTCGGAGCTGCCACGGCCATTTCAACCGCCAACAAGCCAAACAAAGTGGTGAACTTGATAATCGGGTTCAAGGCTACCGACGAGGTATCCTTATAAGGATCACCAACGGTATCACCTACTACCGAAGCATCATGCAACGGAGTACCTTTTTCGCCCAAATCAACCTCAACAACCTTCTTGGCATTATCCCAAGCACCGCCGGCATTAGCCATATACAAAGCTTGGAACAACCCAAATACGGCAATCGAAATCAAATAGCTGGCAAATAAATTTGCATCAAAGCATGCAAAGGCTATCGTGAAAGAGAAAATCACGATAAAGATGTTAAACATACCTTTTTGAGCATACAAAGTACAAATTTGTACCACTTTCTTTGAATCTTCGATTGAAGCAGCTTTTGCGGTATTTAGCTTAATGTGCTTTTTAATATAGTTTACTGCACGATAAGCACCGGTCGAAACGGCTTGCATTGAAGCACCAGAGAACCAGAATATTACCGCACCGCCCAGTATAATACCGAACAATACTTCAGGATCCAAAAGGTTAAGCTGCAAGTTTAACAACAAGATGATTGAGAAAATCATGGTTGTAGCACCGATAACGGCCGTTCCGATTAATACCGGTTTAGCCGTAGCCTTAAAGGTATTTCCGGCTGAATCATTTTCTTCCAAGAAGTGTTTACCTTTTTCAAAATCGGGCTTAAATCCGTAATCTTTTTCAATCTCTTTATTAATGCCTTTGATATTTTCAATCTGTGACAATTCAAATACGGATTGAGCATTATCGGTAACCGGTCCGTAAGAGTCAACGGCAATGGTCACAGGTCCCATACCGAGCATACCGAAAGCCACCAAACCAAAAGCAAATATTGTCGGATATACCATGAAAGCATCCAAACCTTCACGAGCGGTAAAGTAAGCAACGGCCATCAAACCGACCATAACCAAACCCTGCCAAAAGGCCGAGAAGTTACCGGCAACAATACCGGAGATTATGTTAAGAGAAGCACCGGCTTCGCGTGAAGCATTAACCACTTCTTCCACATGTTTGGATTTTGAGGAAGTGAAAATTTTGGTAAATTCCGGAATTAATGCTGCAGCCAAAGTACCGCAAGAAATAATAACCGAAAGTTTCCACCACAAATTCTCATCCATATCGCCAATCATCACATAAGATACGCCGAAGGTAACCAAAATAGAAATGATTGATGTCAACCAAATCAATGTTGTCAGCGGAGTTTCAAAATTGAAAGCATCTTTTTTACCGAATGCCAATTTAGAGAACACGCCGTTCAACCAGTAAGAAACGACCGATGTCAAAATCATCAACAATCTCATGGCAAAAATCCATACGATTAATCTTGCCTGAATGTCGATTCCGTTTTGCATCATAACCAAATCGCCGTTTGTGGCATACATCATGCCGGCACCCAAAACGATAAAGCTGATTAAAGCCACACCGGTCACGCCATAGGTTTCAAAACCATCGGCGGTAGGTCCGACAGAGTCACCGGCATTATCACCGGTACAGTCAGCAATCACACCTGGGTTTCTGGCATCATCTTCGTCAATTTTGAAAATAATTTTCATCAAATCGGCACCGATATCGGCAATTTTGGTAAAGATACCGCCGCAAATACGCAAAGCCGAAGCACCGAGAGATTCACCAATAGCAAAACCGATAAAGCAAGCACCGGCATTTTCCTTATCCACAAACAAAAGAATGGAAATCATCATTACCAATTCAACGCAGATAAGCAAAACACCGATAGACATACCGGAGCGCAAAGGTAAATTCATTACCGGATATGGTTTTCCTTTCAATGACATAAAGGCGGTACGTGAGTTAGCATAAGTATTAATTCTCATACCGAACCAAGCCACTGTGTAAGAACCCAAAATACCCAAAATTGACCAAGCCAAAACAGTCAATACTTTAGGCAGCGGAGTTGCATTCAAATAGTAGAAATAGTAGAATATGCAGGCGGCAATAAACAATTCCAAAACCACCAACAATTTAGCTTGTTGTTTCATATAAGTTTTGCATGTTTCATAAATTGTATGCGAAACATTAAGCATAGCTTTATGAGCCGGCATTCTTTTAATTCCGACAAATTCATACAAACCAAACAACAAACCGAACGCACAAATTGCCAAACCATACAGCAAAATATGTGATCCGGTAATTGCATAACCAAAGATGTTATAAGAAACATCAAGCGACGGAATTTTCAAATCAATTTCCGAAGCTAAAGCCGCGTTGGTCATGGCTAAAAATGCAGCCACCACCCAAGCGACCAAACTTTTTCCTTTTTTTAGGTTTATCATATCAGATTCCTTAAATACGATTAATCCACAAACTATAATTATAACAGGACAACCGACCCGAAAGCCGGCTATCGATTCGTCATGTTATGGCTTTAAGATACTGCCAAGAGTCTAAATAATCGGTTAAACACCTACTGATTCTTTTTTTTATATCATGGTAAAAAGAGCAATAAATAATACCGTATACATAACCACACCCAAGAAATGCGACCGTGCAACCTTAAAATCGGTTGAAGACGGCATCGAATTCTCAATGATAATTGTCTGCAACAACACATACAGGGTATAGTTAACAAATGATGGTGTAATAACCGGCAAAATGTAGCGGTTAATATAAAATCCGATAGGCAGCAACAACAAAGGAGCCAAAGCCGAAGGCACCGCATTATAGAAGGTAATATTGGTAAAACCCACACTACCCATCACATAATTACCATCCATATTTCTTTTAGGAATAAGAGAAAAATTACAAGGTTTTGCATTCATCACCAACCCAATCAAAAAATGCATCAACTCATGCAAGATTGTTCCCGGAATGTTGATTAGAGCGCTCATAAACATAGAACTGTAGGTTGCGTTTTTTAGGTGAATCAAAACTATCACCAACAAAATCATATAAAAACGATTATTAAAAAAAGTCTGCAAAAACGAATAAGAATTTATATATTCCCAAAAAGCCAAAAAGCTGTAATAAATTTGTTCCAACATTTATTTTATATCCTCCAAGCTGACCATTCCGGCAATATATGTATTCATCAACAACTTACACAAAGTCTCTTTATTTAGATTAGATTTTGTATTTAATCTGTCACTCAACAAATATCCGCTCATGGCAAACAGAGCCATTTCCAAAACTTTTATGGACAACCTTTTTTCTTTAGCCGACATTTTCTTTATCAGAGGCACCACTTGAAAACTTATGAGTATGTCAATTTTTTTAATAATTCTGGCCTCGGCAAATGTAAGTTTAAAACCATCGCCTGACAAATAGCGATTATATAACAATGCCCATAGATTAGGATTTGCCATAATATAAGAAGCCAAGACATCGGCATAATGATTGAGATTATTAAAAGGATTTTTTGACATTGTTAATGAGCTCATTTTTTCCAATAACTCATTTAGTGTCATAGCATTTTGCTCGGCGATAAAATTATCCATGGTCGCAAAAATATTATAAATCATCCCCACGGAAGAATTAGCTGCCTGCGCCAACTTTCTGGCACTTAAAGCATTAATTCCTTCATTTATCACCAACTTTCTGCCACAGTTAAGCAAAGCTTCCTTAGTTTTGTTTCTGACAAAAGCTTTTAATCTGGCATCTTTATCATCAATCATGTTTTTCACAGTCTGATAAAAAACTTGTAACCATTCCGAATAAATATATATATAATAAGCACATAATAAGTTATGTTTCAAACTAAATTTGTAAGATTTTCAGGAGATTTTGATGAAAAAATCAATAATTGCATTAGGTCTGACCATCATTCTGCCTTCGGTAGGATTCAGTCAAGACAACGGATTTACAAAAGATATTTTATTCGATCCTTCGGCTCCCACAGCAGCCGATGAGCAAAAGCAAAATCTAAATACCGAAGAAAATATCTCCGATGCCGTTGATTCCGCTCGCAATCTTCTCAACCAAAAACCGATAAAATTACGGCAGCAAAAATTCCCCGAATTCAAAAGCCGCGCTTTGAGTGCTTCATCAACAACAGCTCCCACACAAGAACTTGACAGTGCTCCGTTCGGTCTGTACTGGGCTTCAACAATGGATAATACCCGCAACCAAGGAGTAACTCTCACCCCCGTTGAAATGGAAGATTACGCCAATAGCTTTCTGGCCGGCAACTTACCTAAAGCAATAGATTTTTTTGAACGCGTTTATGTTACCTATGGCGAAGAGAACAAGCTATACCGCATATTAGCCTATAGCAAACTAATAGACGACGATGCTTCTGCCTCAAAAGTTTTGAAAGAATATAATACCTATTCAGAATACCTAAATAAAAAATATGGCAACAAGCAAGAAGACTTTACCCCTGCCGTCATAAGCAAAACCATTACTAACGCTCAAGGCAAAGAAGAAACCGTCACTGAAAATGCTCCCATAGGCAATCCTGAATTTTTATCACAGCTTTTGTCCGGAGATGCAGTTTTATTTTCCACCTATTACAACGATGATATTGCTGCAGCTTTAAGCATAGGTGTTGACGGCGACAAAAAAACCTATATAGTGATAGACTACAAAAATTTGGAAATATTAAAAAAACAAGAAGCAGAAACTCTTGATGCATTATAAGGATAAGGACTTTTAACAGTATGAAAAAGATAGCATTTAGCGGCGCAGCCGGCAACGGCATCAGTCCGCTCGAACAAATTATGGCACTAAAAGGTTATGAAGTATATGGTTCAGACTACAGTTTTGATATTGGCAAAGATGCCGACCGCAAACAAGCGCTTGAAGATGTCGGGATCAAGATTGTCAAACAAGATGGCTCCGGAATTACCTCGGACTTAGAATACTTGTGCGTATCTGCAGCCATTAATCCCAACAATCCGGATGTTAAAGCTGCTCAAGCCCTAAATATTCCGATTAAGACCCGTTCCGATTTATTGCAAGAGTTATTTTCCTCATACCCGCAAGGTATAGCTGTCGGCGGCACCGCCGGCAAAACCACCACCACCGCGATGATAGGCTATGTCTTAGATGTCTTGGGCAAAAAGCCTTGCATGGTTAACGGTGGCGCCTTGTGCAATTTTTCAGACCGCAAAGGCATCCCCAACTATATCTATAATGAAAGTGATATCTGTGTAATCGAAGCTGATGAAAGTGACGGTTCAATCCGCAAGTATCACCCCTTTGTCGGTATTATTAACAACATCTCTCATGACCACACTTCAATGGAGAAATTGTTTGAATATTTTAATGCTTTTGCCGCCAATTCTCAAAACCTCATTATAAACTTGGATTGTCCTAACCACACTCACATTAACACACATCCAAACTGCAAGAGCTTTTCCATGCACAACCCCGAGGCAGATTTCTATGCCTCATCGGTAAGAAGCGTAGCCGACGGTGTTGAATATGAATTCCGCGGACAAACCTTCAAACTTAATCTCTTAGGCGCGTTCAATGTTGCCAACGCTCTTGCCACTATAGCCGCTTGCTCTTTTGTTGGCATCAATCCATTAGATGCCGCAAAGGCTCTTGAGAGCTTTACCGGAATCAAAGTTCGTCTCGAAAAAATAGGCACTGCCAACGGCGTAACCGTTTACAACGACTTTGCTCATAACCCGAGCAAAATAGAGGCTTCTTTATCGGCTCTCAAAGACTACCCCGGCCGCATAATTGCAATGTACCAGCCTCACACCCCGTTTTCGGCAGTTAACACCGGAGATGAAGTTGCAGCTGCTGTTGCTCGAGTTCTGTCATCAGATGATATTATGATTATGCAAGAAATTTACGAACTCACCCCGCAAGATGTAGGCATATCATCGGCCAACATAATCAACCGCATTAAAGAAAACGGACATAATCAAGCTCTGTTTCTGCCGCATAAAGAAGATACAAAGAAATTTGTTTTAAGCAATGTGCGTAAAGGCGACAGAATTGTCATTATGGGAGCTCACGATAATTCATTAGCCGACTTTAGTCGAGAATTGCTAACGGCGATTGCAGGTTAAAACCCCAAAAAGTTAGCAATATAATTCAAATTTTTACCATTCAAATGCGATATCAGGGACTGGTACATCATAAACCCGTCCCATCCTTTTGAATTGAAAGCCAGCATTGAACCAATCATCCACATATTGGCCGGCAACAAAAATACGGCACAAAAGCCATACCCGACCTTAGGCAAATCGGTTTGTTTTTCATGGATTTGCGATGCCACGGTATCAACATGATAACCGATTACAAACCCCATAATACCGTTTAAGATAAGATTCATAGGTGCAAACATGGTATAAATACTAATACCAATCATTGCCAAAAAACCGAAGAACGGAAAAAAGTATGGCGCAATAATAATTAGCCAATTACCTTCTCCTTCAAATGACATTTCCCCTCCGCTGTCATCCGGATTAATATTAAGTCCGTTCACTTTATGCAATGTCAAAACAGCAAACAGGGCATGCGAAAATTCATGAGCCAGCACTTCCATGCTCACTTTTGCCGATGAGTCCATAAATGAGCGAGCAATAAAGAACAGAAAAAAGCCTCCGAATAAAGCCCAATATTTAATTTCCGAAAACCTAAAATAATCCAAAGAGCTCACAAACGCCGGCAGCGAAAAAAGCAGCCATAATGCCACCGGCCATTTTAGCATATTAACAAATTTATCGACCAAATCCCTCATTACAATCCTCTCAGCATGATGAAATGATTTTAACAGAAATAAACTATATTTTCACCGTGAATATGCAACATATTAACATTTCTTCAAGCATTGCCGTGTACAATAATGCCAACATACACCGAAAGGATATCACTATGAACAAAGACAAATTTGACAGTTACGATTTTTTGATAAACGAAGACGATGAAGTTATGCTTTTGTTATATGCCAAGGAGAGCAAACCAGAAGATGCATATATGGTTGTAGATTTTGACAACAAAAGCGCCGAACTTTACCGTAACGCCAATGATTGTGTTGTTATTAATGACATATCCGAAGATATCCTATCAGCACTGCAACTTGAGGATTCTATTCTGGTCTGCGAATTAAGTCGCGACGAAGGTAAAGAGCCTAAAATGATTTATGCTTACGAAGCCCAAATTGAAATCTAAACTCTTTTAAGTTTTCCGGCCGCAGATAGTAGTGTAAGCACCGTATAAGACAAAATCTCGGTTACCGGCATATTGGTAGTTTTGCAATCTTTTTCTGATTTATACAAAAGTTCCATCACATCAAACAGCCGTTCTTTTTTCCATACTCTAAGCTGTGCCGCCATAGCATCATAACGATAAAACAACCTTTTCGAAAGAACTTTCTTTACGGCTTCTAAATCAGATATTCCCCCTTCGGTTAAGGCTTTAGCTGCCAAAAGATTACTGACATGCCGCATCAAAGCTCTCACGATTTGAACTTCTTCTTCGCCCTCATTTATCAACCTTTGCAAACCGCTTATAGCTTTTTCTTTGTTTGCGGAAAACACATCAAAACACAAATCGTCCATTCCTGTTGCTGCCTGATCAAAAATCACAGCTTCAACATCTGCGGCTGTGAAGTGTTTTTTTGTACCGACATAAGTTATAAGTTTTTCAATCTCCGAAACATTTATTTTTCTATCGTTAGACAAGCGCGAACACAACAAGCTAAACGCCGGCATTTCATAAGTGATACCGTTTTCTGCCAACATTGCCCGCACTGATGATGAAACATTTTCTTCTCTGTCTTCATAACAGGCCACCGCGGCAACCGCCTTATTGTTATTAGCCAGCAAGACCAAAGAAGATTTGTTATTAAGGCTTTGTTTGCCGATAAGCAAAAGCAGATTATCATTTTTATCGTTTTCCAAAAGAGCTTCCAAAGTTTTGGTAAAATTATTATCAGCTTCTTTTACCACAACCACTCTTCTGACATTCATTAATGACTGAGCATTATACTCAGCCATAACCGCTCCACCGTCGGCTTTAACATCATCCCAATCCAAATAAGCTGTCGCAAAAGGATCATACAAATCTGCACTTACGGTTTTAACAAATTTTTTGGTATACTCGTCAATCAATCCTTCATTTTGACCATACAAAAGCACGGCCTTGATTTCAGATGCCGGCTTCTTAAAATATGATTCGACCTGTACTTGTTTATATATCATAAGTTGCCATTAATTTGAGAATGGAAATAAGCTCCGATACGAAGAACTATATCATTGGCAATAATTCTCGCTGCATCGGTTTCGGCTTTTTTCTGAGCCATTGTTGTAGAATACGGATCATGCAAAATATCGTAGCTGACATAAGCTATCGAATCACCTTTTACCAACTCTTCATTGCCTGCAAACAGCTGATAAAAAACTCGATATTCGATTCTTTCGCTGGTTGCGGTCACATCATCACGCATAGCTTGTTGTGTCACGATTCTATCTGCAAGCACGGCCTTAAGCCTATATTTTGCATTTTGCGGCACACCTTTGGGTGTAAGCATATCAAGCAAATCATTACGCAACTGCTGACCAAAACGATCTGCGATGGTAGCCACTTTTATCTGAGCCATTTCATCGGCAATTGAGGTATCAAAATCACCGCTATAATACCAAGCTTTTCCGCCGGACCTCTGTACATACAAAGGCTGGAACCCGCAAGCAGCAATCAGTAAAACCGATATTAAAGCGGCGATTTTTTTCATCATTTTCTATCCTCTCAGGCTGCCACAATGTTAACGATTTTATTTGGCACCACGATAACTTTTTTAATTTCTTTACCTTCAAGCTGTTTTTTCACATTTTCGAGGTTGAGAGCCGCCTTTTCGGCATCTTCTCTTGAAGCATCTTTAGCCAGCTCGATTGTTCCGCGCATTTTACCACAAATTTGCACGGCCAAAGTCACCGTATTTTCTTCTGCCAACTTAGCATCACCTTTCGGCCAAGTCTCTGCAACAATAAAGGTATCATGCCCCAATCTTGCCCACATTTCTTCAGCCAAATGCGGAGTAAACGGTGACATAAGTTTTAGCAGATTTTCATACAACTCCGGAGCAATTTTATCGAGTGAAGACAGATAATTAACATATGTCATCAACGAAGACACTGCGGTATTAAAGCGCATTTGCTCGATTCTTTCACTAACTTCCAAAATACACTTGTGCATTGCCCGCAAATCTTTTTCGGAGGGCTTTGTATTTTTGTAAACTTTCTTAAACAATCCGAAGACCTTACCGACAAAACGATAAACACCCATCAAACTTTCGTCTGACCACATAGCTGTCTGATCAAACGGCCCCATAAACATTTCATACAATCTGAAAGCATCTGCACCATACGCGTCGATTATATCATCAGGATTAATGACATTACCGCGAGATTTTGACATTTTTTCGCCGTTTTCAGCCAAAATCATACCGTGAGATGTGCGCTTTTTATAAGGTTCCGGCATGGGAACATATCCGCAATCATACAAGAATTTGTGCCAAAAACGCGAATACAGCAAGTGCAAGGTAGTATGTTCCATACCGCCGTTATACCAATCGACATTCATCCAATAATCAAGCGCCTCTTTTGAAGCAAATTCTTTATCATTATGCGGGTCACAATAGCGCAAGAAATACCAAGAAGAACCGGCCCAGTTAGGCATGGTATCGGTTTCTCTTCTGGCTTTCCCGCCGCATTTTGGACAAGTTGTATTAAGCCAATCACCGGCTTTTGACAAAGGCGATTCCCCTTCATCATTAGGATGATAATCAGGCACCTCAGGCAAGGTTAACGGCAACTCTGATTCCGGAATTGGCTGCCAACCGCATTTTTCGCAATATACCATTGGAATTGGCTCGCCCCAATATCTCTGACGCGAAAACACCCAATCGCGCAGCTTAAAGTTAACCTTGGCTCTGCCAAATCCATGTTCAACGGCATAATCAATGGCCTTGCGCATGGCTTCATCTTTGTTCAAACCATCCAAGAAACCTGAGTTAATGTGCTTACCGTCTTCTTCCCAAGCTTTTTCGGAAATATCACCCCCGTCAAGTACTTGAACAATAGGCAGATTAAACACCTTGGCAAAATCATAATCGCGTTGATCATGTGCCGGCACAGCCATAATAGCACCTGTTCCGTAACCGGTTAAAACATAGTCGGAGATAAACACCGGTATCATTTGACCGTTGTAGGGATTCTTTGCTTTAATTCCTCTGAGTTCCACACCGGTTTTTTCATCGCTCATGGTTCGTTGTAAATCAGACTTTTTGGCAGTTTCTTCAACATAAGCTCTGACTTCGTTTTGGTTTTCAAATTTACCCATATACTTTTGAACAAACTCATGTTCGGGAGCCAAAACCATATAAGTAACACCAAAAGCAGTATCCGGTCTGGTAGTAAACACCGTCAACTTATCATCGCCGAATTCAAAATCCAACTCTGCGCCTTCGGAGCGACCAATCCAGTTAATTTGCTGAGATTTAACTCGGTCAATAAAATCCAAATCGTCTAAATCCTTAATTAGTCTGTCGGCATATTTGGTAATAGCAATCATCCATTGTTCTTTGTCTTTTCTGACGACCTCAGCTCCGCATCTTTCACAATGACCGTTAATCACCTCTTCGTTGGCCAAACCTACTTTGCAAGACGGACACCAGTTAATTGCGATTTTATCTTTATATGCCAACCCTTTTTCAAAGAATTTGATAAACATCCATTGTGTCCATTTATAATATTCCGGATCACAAGTATTAATACATCTGTCCCAGTCAAAACTAAAACCGATAGATTTAAGCTGTCTGGTAAAATTCTCAATATTTGCTTTGGTAGAAACTGCCGGATGCACGCCGGTTTTAATAGCATAATTTTCGGCAGGCAAACCAAAAGCATCAAATCCCATAGGATACAACACATTAAAGCCTTGCATTCTCTTTTTTCTGGCAATTACATCTAAGGCTGTATAAGAACGCGGGTGTCCGACATGCAATCCGGCACCGGAAGGATAAGGGAATTCGACCAAAGCGTAGAACTTTTCTTTATTTTTATCAATTTCTACCTTGTATACTTTTTCATCATCCCAAATTTCTTGCCATTTTTTCTCGATAGCCTTGAAATTATATCTTTCTTCCATATGCCATTCTTTCATCCACTCGTCAAAAGAGGCTTTACCGTTGTATCTTTTATTCATTTATCTTATATTCCCTTTGGTTTAACATAAAATCACCTCGTATGAAATTATCTTACTTTAACAAATTTGACAAGATAGATTTTTTACCTTGTAATTATCCGCTCATTTATTTAGAATGCCGGTAGCAAAAACACTAACACGGAAACAAAATGTCTTCGGCCCGCGAAAATTCTGTTCTTTTACTAAGCAAAGCTCTTACCGGCAATTCTGTAGGAGGTCTTTCTTATACAGAAACCGAGGACAACGCCTTTACTACCATGTTGGTACTAACCTCTCTCAGGCACCTAACCTATATCAACAAAATACTCAAATCCCTAATAACCAAAAAGCTATCCAAACAAGACGAAATAGCTCGTTATGCCCTTGTTTTGGGAGCTGCCGAAATTTTATACATGAATACTCCCGACTATGCCGTTATAAACAGCTATGTCGAGCTGGTAAAAAGCCGCACCAACAGATATCTTGCCGGTTTTGTAAACGCTGTTCTACGCAAAATATGCAGTAAGAAAGAAGAATTTCAAAAAAACGACAGGGGCGAGTTTTTCTCACAAAAATTCCGCGAACTGCTAAGACGCGACTATTCTTCCAAAACGGTAGAAGCGATTGAAAAAATATCCTCCCAAGAACCTCTTTTAGACATCACCTGCGGCAACACATATCAAGAAGGAACATTAGGCGGCGTAAAACTACCTCTTGGCTCGATTCGTCTTGACTGTAAAGGCAGGATATCCGCCCTTCCGGCGTATGACAAAGGAACTTGGTGGGTTCAAGATTTTTCATCATCGCTTCCGGTAAAAATGCTTGGCAACATCTCCGGCAAAAAAGTTCTTGAGCTATGCGCCGCCCCCGGAGGCAAAACAGCCCAACTGCTAAGCGGCGGAGCTATTGTAAGCTGCCTTGATATCTCAAAAGAAAGACTTGCCACCTTACAAGAAAACCTAACTCGTCTTAAACTTTCGCCCAAAGAAATTATCTGTTCTGATGGAATTGAGTATCTGCAAAATACCGACCAAAAATTTGACATTATATTGCTTGATGCCCCATGTTCGGCTACCGGCACTTTACGCCGCCACCCCGAAATAGTCCACACCAAGACCATATCGGACATAGAAAAACAATCAAAAATTCAACATGACCTTTTGCAAAACATAGATAAAGCTCTTAGCAAAAACGGAATTTTACTCTATTGCACCTGCTCTCTCTGCAAAGACGAAGGAGAAAAGCAAATCAACTCATTTTTACAACAACATAAAAATTACAAAGTTGTAAATCTCACACCGCAAATACCTGCCGAACTTTCCGCAATACTCACTCCCGAAGGTTTTATCAGAGTTTTGCCTCACCATCTTGCACAATTCGGAGGAGCTGACGGTTTCTTTATCGCCTGCTTACAAAAAGGAAACTAACCAATGTTCTTTACCAAAGAAGAAAAGACCACTGTCACCAAGCCCGAAAAAATAGCCATTATCGGCGATTCCCCCTTAGCTTTTTTCTTGCAGGCCTACTTTCTCAATACAGGTTATGAATGCAAACTGTTTATCTCCGAAAACCAAGCAAATTTATACCGCAAATTAGGTCCCGTCACCGTGCGCACTCCGTTTATGCAACACTTTCGCTACAAACCGGAAATAATAACAGCATCTGCCCAACAGTTTGATTTTTACTTTTTAGCCTCTTCGGCCGAGAGCTGCCGCAGTGATATATTCTTCTTGCCAAATTCAGGCAGCAATCATCACATAATAAATCTCTCAGGTTTTTATAACCACCGATTTATAAGTCAGCTCACAACTCCCGAAATCATCAATGGCTTTACCAACACTCATATTACACTCAACACAAATAAAAACACTCTGGATGTTTTTGATAAAGACCTAACTTTTTTCTTATCGGCACCGAACGATATTACATTTTACATCAATAAGCTATTTTCTTCTCCGTCATTTACCGTAACTGCCATAAAAAATTTATCAATGGCACTATGGCAAAACTTATGCATTTATTTTATCGCTGAACTTTTATTAGCCACACACAACCGCAAGATACCGGATTCCACACAAAGCGCTCAGTCGCATACACAAATTTCAGGTGTTATTAATGAGCTTAAATCAATCATTATGCAACAAAACAACATTCAAATAAACGATGGAGAAATTCTAAGTGGCATCTATACCACACCGGATGATTACCATGGAGCCACTTTCCAAAAGTCTGGTTTTCTCAATTTTAGCAATATCTTCTCCGGTATAAATGCAAGCAATGCCCCCAAAACCTACAATCTTTTAATGCAGATGTCTAAGAAATACATGGCATAACCCGACAAACACGCTTGAAGATACTTTGAGTATTGTTTATACTTCACGCAAAGATTAACCTTCACACAAAGGATTAATTTAACAA
Source organism: uncultured Pseudomonadota bacterium (assembly GCA_949297185.1). Lineage (GTDB taxonomy): Bacteria > Pseudomonadota > Alphaproteobacteria > RF32 > CAG-239 > CAZU01. The sequence continues at coordinate 14,146 of CASFRM010000013.1, read as the reverse complement.
TATGAGCCTAGACACCCTCATCGGCGGAGCTATTTTTATCGTCAGCATGCTACTGACGATAGCATTATTTTTATCTTTTCTCAAAATTGAATACTTGCGCGAACGCCTTTTAGTTAATGTCTTATCGGTATACATTTCGGTAGCTCTTGTTTCTTTAATATCCGTTTATACTTTTTGGTATCCATACGATATTATAGGAAACAATAGCCTGCTGACATACCTCTCTCCGTTGCTGTTCGGTTTTTTAATAATCGGATCACTATTTATCAATCGCCCTTATCTCTGCGGCTTAACAACACTTATTGCCTGCTCATGTGCTGTCTTTGTCAGCGGCAATTACATAAATATTTTTCCTCAAATATCTCCTCTTTATAATCAAATCATCACCGTTTTGCTCTATTGGGGCTTTGCCTCAGGTTGGAGAGTTTTAAGCGGACTAAACCCCATGCCGCAAATAGAAGGATTAACCATAAGCGGCGGTATTATTGCCCTGTACCTGCTAAGTGCTACTCCGCTCATGATGTATTACACTGCGGCAGGAATTCTTGGTGCTTTGACAATCTCTTATTTTTACAGCCGATTTTCACCCATAGGACTCAACACTTCTGTTTTAAGCGGCTACCTGATTGGCTGGCTTGGTCTTCAAAGTGCTGCCGAATATTTACTTCCTTGCTTTACGGTATTTTGCATGTTTTATCTGATAGAACTGCTTGTCGGCATAACCAGAAAACTAAGTTTACTTCCCCAATACCAAGAACTCGGATACAATTCTGTTTCGGTTTTGGTATACAACAGTGGCTATCCGTCTCCACTATTGCTTCACAATCGTTGGAACATCTCTATATTGCTTCTAATACTCGGCTGCATTCAAATTTACGGGCGCAATCCACTATCAATGCCTCTTTTTGCAGGCATTCTTACAACTTGGCAAATTTATCGTTTATCACAGTGGCAAACACCCGATAAAAGTTTCAAAGAAAGTTCGCATGAGCTTATTTCAGACATAAAAACCACTTTCGGCCAGATTTTTTCCTCTGCCAAGACAAACCATAAGGACGAAGACTGATGTTTTTGCTAGATTTCCTAAAATCATATTTCTTGCAGCCTCGTCGCAACGATTACGACCTACTTTCGGAAGAAGAGGCTCTACACATTAACATAAATGTAGTCGTTGTTGAATTCAACGAAAATGTGGAAAGCTCATCAGGAGAGATTCTGGCAGCACAGTTACATGCCCAAAAACACCTCACCGTCAGATATTTTGATGAACCATTCAGCAAAAGTTTCCTCAATTTGGAAGGACGCACTTTTTTTGATTTTATCGACAAAGGTCAAGCTATATTAGCCAAAACCAAAGCCGATATCCTAATATGGGGACATCGAGAAGACGGCAAAATCAGACTCAATTTTCAAACCCCTATGCAATACGAACGCAGCAATTCATCTTTTTTGTCTTTGCTTGACAGTCTATATTTACCGGCCTCCCTTTTTGACAAGCCGCAAGATTTTCCTTTACCGATACTAAACATCATTATCGGAGCTATTGTTGCAGCACTTGATACACCGGACAAGACAGCAGGTATTCGCCAAAAATACCTTCTAAAAAAAACCATAAACATATTATCAAAAGACAGTTCAGCCAAAAATTTAGGCATTGAATATATGCCCTACATAATGAATTTTTTGGCGCTCATCTATTTAAGTTATTGCCGCAATAACGACAACGACAAAGAGTTCAAGGTAGTCAACAGTCTGTTGGCAACGGCACTGGAACACAAAAATCTGATAAAAAATCCATTACATTTAGGGTGCATATACAACCATTTAGGACAATTACACGAATGTGCCATAAATATGTTTTCTCGCAAATCAGAAAAACACTTCAAAGGAGCAATTCGCAACTACCAACTTGCTCAAAAACACTTGGGCAAATATGTATATCCTTATGACTATGGTTTTATATCCTACCGCCTATCTGATATTTTATATGACTACTGGCGACAAAAAGAAGACATTCAAGCCCTAAGAGATTCCGTATTTAATTTGCGCGAAACCGAAAAGATTTTTACCTACTCGCTGTTTCCGGAATTTTGGGCTGACATAGAAGGGTTGTTAGGACACAGGCTTAATATATTGAGTTCTTTGACCCAAAACAATGCAATAGCTGAGCTGGCAATAAATGCCTACAAAAACCAACAAAAAATAGTCACCGAAAAACGTGATCCATTTGCTTGGGCTGCTATTCAGGAAGAAATCGGCAATATCTACTACCGCCTAGGACGCGATAAAGAAGATAAAGATTTATTGGAAGAAAGCCTGGAATATTTCCACGATGCTTTATACATTTTTGAAAACATGGAACTTTCGGACAATGCCAAACGCGTAACTGTCAGCATAGCTAAAGCTTCTGACTTATTGGAATAAAAGTATATAAAAAAAATTAATTTATTTTTAAGAAAAAGCGTGATATGATAAATCCCGTATGGAGTAGAAGACCATATGGGATTTTCTTTGAGGAAAAAGATATAAGGACGCAACAGAAGTGTTGACACAAGGATTGAAATATAGCCTCTTTAGTGAGGAATTGTGGGCTTTCTGCCAATGTGGGGCAGTTTCTAGGCTTTGCGCCGAATCGGCGGGAGGTGAGAGATGAATAACAACATCACCTTAAATGCCTCGATGCGCAGTAATTTGCTAAGTTTGCGAAACATTTCCAAACAAATGGATAAAACTCAGCTTATTTTAGCGACGGGTAAGAAAGTGAACTCGGCAATAGACAATGCGTCCGCCTATTACCAAGCACGTTCTTTGACTAATCGCTCGGCAGACTTGCTGGAATTGTTAAACAGTATGGAACAGGGTATCCAAACCATTGAGGCAGCCAATCAAGGATTGACCTCGGGGTTAGAGTTTCTGGAACAAGCCTCGGCGACAGCCATGCAAGCGGCAACGGCACCTACTTTGCCGGTACCGGATAAGGAATGGTTTGTTGAAAAAGTGGGAGCAAACGGTGCGGTAGTATCTACGGCACAAGAACTGCGAGATGCGATAAACTCAGGCAAAGAAACGATTTGCGTATATGGCAAAATCGATTTGAGGGATATTTCAACTTCCGGCGGGTTGGAGTTAAAAGAAAATCAAAAGCTGGTCGGGGTCGGATATTTTGGCAATTACGACACCACAACCGATAAATTTTCCTCTATCTCGGCAATATCTTCGACAAATGTAGATTTGATTACTATAGAAAAAAACAACTGCGAAGTTGCGGATTTAAGTATTACCTATGATAATAGTGCTGCAGAAATAAGCCGTGCTGCGGCAGTTAATGTAGTTGGTGTTTATGCGAAAATAAAAAGTTTGAATATATCTACAAAATTTTCGGATAAAAATCCAAATCAGGACGCCAGAGGTGCTATATATATTAATCGAAGCGCAACCGCAGATTTAGAAGGAACTTTTGATATATCTGTTGACGGAAACCTAGGAGCAGGAATTTTTGTAAACAAAAATTCAACTGTTAACATTCTTACAGAAACAAATATTAATTTAAAATTAGCAAAGATTCCTTTAACACCTTTTGGAGCTATATCGGTTTATGAGGCAAGCCAAATTAACATAGCCGGAAAAATACAAACAAAAAACGGAAACGGCTGGGGAATTAATGAAGCCACTTATTTTCCTGGAAACTCTGTTAATATTCTTGCAACCGCGGAAATTTATTTTGATACCGGAAATTCTTCCGGTATTTCTAATAGTGCAAATGGAAATACATTAGATATAGCAGCAGGAGCAAAATTAGCTTTTTCTAGAAATGGAATTACCAAATGGTATCAACTCAAAGAAAATTATCATCACGAAAATACAAGTGGAACAAGTAACTTTGTAAATATCAGCAATGTTGAAGCTAAGCTAAAGGTTGAAAATGTGAGGGCATGGAGTTTACCGCAAGATTTGATGAACGAGGCGGATGGTAATGCTCAAAAAGATTTTAGCGGTTATGAAAAACAATATGGTTTGATATTGGATGAGTATGATAATTTGATTAAAGATGCGTCATATCAAGGCATAAACCTGCTTAACGGCGCTTTGAAAGAAATCACCTTAAACGAAAGCCGTTCGAATAAATATAAAGTAGAAGGCAAAGACATGTCTTCGAAAAATATCGGATTAAGTCGTGATAAATGGGAAAATTTGGGCGATGTTACCAAGGCAATGAATGAGCTGACGGCGGCGATTAACTCGGTAAGAAGTTTTCAGGAAAAATTGGGAAATCATTATTCAATAATTAAAACCCGCATTAACTTTACCGAAGGCTTGAGCGATATTTTAGAGACCGGAGCGGACAATTTGACCTTGGCTGATATGAACGAGGCTTCGGCTGAATACTTAACCTTACAAACACGTCAGCAATTGGCAATTAATTCTTTATCTCTGGCTTCGCAATCAGCAAGAGGTGTATTGAGTTTATTTTAATAATGTCATTCTCGGGCATGTTTTTCATTTTAGTCATTCTCGGGCTTGTCCCGAGAATCTAGTAAAACAATGTGCCAATACTCATGAGATCCTCGGAATAAATCCGAGGATGACAATATAGGGTAGACCCTCGGAACAAGTCCGAGGGTGACAGTACGTTTGTAATCCAAAGGTGGCACTATAGAACACAAAAAAGCCGGACTTTCATCCGGCTTTTTCACTACTTATATAAGTCGCGTTGCCGATACTTGGTGTGCAACAACTCATGTGCCTTACCCTCACCGGCCTTGCCCAAAAATTCATCATAAACTTGTTTAATCGATTTATTATGATGAGATAAACGATTCTTAGCCTCTTCATCTTCATCATTCAAACCCTTTGAACGCAGCTTACGAATTTCGTCATTAATACCCCATGGTTTGGGCAAACCATGCATCATTACTTTGGGCTGACCGCCGCCGGCTATACATCCACCGCGACAAGCCATAACCTCAACAAAATGATACGGCAATTCTTCACCGTTAGTTGCAGCCTCTCTTATGGCGCTCATAACTTCTTCGACATTGCCGACACCATTCACCACCGCGATTCTAATCTTGGTTCCGTTGATATCGACCTCTGCCGCTTTTATACCGTCAAGTCCGTCAATCTCGGCAAAATTGAGCATTCCCAATTCTTGCCCCGTGATATAGAAATAAGCCGTACGCAAAGCAGCCGTCATCACGCCGCCGGTAACTCCGAAAATGGTTGCCGCACCCGAATACTCTCCCAATGGATTATCAGCCACCTCTTCCGGCAATCCCTTAAAATTAATGCCGGCTTGTCTTATCATCTTGGCCAATTCTCTGGTTGTCAGCACCACATCAACATCCTGATATCCTGAAGATGACATGGTTTCGTGACGATGTGCTTCCCATTTTTTTGCCGTACAAGGCATAATCGAAATTACCCGCATTTTATCCGGTGATACACCGGCTTTTTGAGCATAATAGGTTTTTGCCACTGCACCGACCATTTGATGCGGTGATTTGCAGGTCGACAAGTTAGAAATATTCTCCGGATAATATTTTTCCACATAATCGACCCATGCCGGACAGCAAGAAGTAAACATCGGCAAATTATCTTTTTCACTAAATCTTCTGACAAATTCGCTTGCTTCTTCAATAATCGTCAAGTCTGCACCGAAGTTAGTATCAAAAACCTTATTAAATCCGATTCTCCGCAAAGCTGCATAGATTTTTCCGGTCAAATTTTCACCGAAATCATAACCGAATTCTTCGCCCAAAGCCACTCTGACCGCCGGAGCAATTTGCACTACGGTAAACAATTCTTTATCTTTGAGCATATCCCAAACTTTTTGCGTTTCGTCATATTCAACTATAGCACCGGTCGGACAATGCGCCGCACACTGACCGCATTTAATACACGGAGTATTTGCCAAATCTGCATCATTGGCACCGGTAATTTTGGTTGCCAAACCTCTGTTTTGATAGCTCAAAGCCCACACATTTTGCTGATTTTGGCAAATATCTACACAGCGACCGCAAACAATACATTTCGCCGGATCCAAAACTATTGCTTGAGTCGATTCGTCTATTTCGGTCGGCGCTAAAATTTTTCTGATTTCATCATGGTCAACACCAAATCTCATAGCCAAATCTTGTAGCTCGCACTGACCGCTTCTGGCGCATTTTAAGCAATAATTCGGGTGGTTGCTCAAAATAAGTTCCAAAACGGTTTTTCTCGTTTCTTGCAACTCGGCATCATTGGTAACAACTTCCATACCTTCTGCTACCGGAGTACAACAAGAACGCAATATTCTCCCGCCCACTTTTACGATACACATTCCGCATCCGGCAGAGGGATCCACATCAGGGTGTTTACACAAAGTCGGAATATCAATATGTACTTTTCTGGCTGCATCCAAGATACTGGTGCCGCTCTCGACTTCTACATCAAAATTATCAATTTTAAGCTTTACCATCATTAGTTCTCCCCTGCAGCCTTTTTGTTATCCACCAACTTGCTTTGATACTCATCTTCATAAAATTTGAGCGTCGACAATACCGGATTCGGAGCCGTCTGACCCAAACCGCACAAAGAAGCTTTTTGCATTGCCGAAGCGATTTTTCTCAACTGTGCCAAATCCTTTTTGGTTCCTTTTCCTTTATTAATTTTATCAAGCAAGCTCAACATTTGCTTACCGCCGATTCTGCACGGAGCGCATTTTCCGCAAGATTCATCGACCGTAAAATCAAGATAAAACTTGGCGATTGATACCATATCAGATGTATCATCCATAACAATCATGCCGCCCGACCCCATGATAGAACCTACTTTTTTTAGTTCTTCATAGCACACCGGCATATCCATATATTCCTTAGGAATAACACCGCCCGAAGGTCCTCCGGTCTGCACGGCCTTAAGCTTTTTGCCGTTTGGAACACCACCGCCGATTTCATTAACAATCTCATTAATGGTAGTTCCCATCGGTACTTCAATCAAGCCGGAATGTTCGACCTGACCGGTCAAAGCAAATACTTTTGTACCCTTAGAAGTTTCGGTACCAAACGAAGCAAACCAATCGGCACCTTTGAGCAAAATCTTTGCCACATTGGCCAAAGTCTCAACATTGTTAACACAAGACGGTTTGCCCCACAATCCCTTGTTGGTAGGATATGGCGGACGCGGACGCGGCGTACCTCTGGCTCCTTCAATTGAGTGAATCAAAGCGGTTTCCTCACCGCAAACGAAAGCACCTGCTCCAAGACGAATATCAACATTAAAGCAGAAGTCCGTTCCCATAATATTATTACCGAGCAATCGATTCTTTTTGCATGCTTTAATGGCTTTTTCCAATCTCTCCACGGCCAAGGGATATTCTGCTCTGACATAAAACCATCCCTCTGTTGCCCCGATTGCATAAGCCGCAATCATCATACCTTCGATTACGGCATGAGGATCCCCTTCCAAAATCGACCTATCCATATAAGCTCCGGGGTCGCCTTCGTCGCCGTTACAAATAATAAATTTCTCATCAATCGTCGGCACCTTCGCGGCCAATTCCCATTTCATACCGGTAGAAAATCCACCGCCGCCGCGACCTCTCAAGCCCGACTTTTTAATTTCGGCCACCACTTGTTCCGGTGTCATGGTTTTCAAGGCTTTTTCCAAGGCCAAATAACCACCGCGGGCAATATATTCTTGAATATCTTCGGGATCCATATGTCCGGTATTTTGCAACACCACTTTCTCTTGTCTGGTAAAGAACGGCAAATCAAGAGACAAAATGTGCTCTTGCAACTTTTCCGGAACTAAAAAATCGCCCTGAGTATTTATTGCCGGCCAAACATAATCATTCATAATCTCGGCAACGGATTCTTTATCCAATCTTTTGAATAAGACATCTTTTTTACCCTTAATCTCCACTCTGATTAAAGGCCCCTGAGCACACAATCCCATGCACCCCGTAGCCACGATTCTAATCTTGTCTTCGGCCTCTTTTTCGGCAATAAAATTTTTCATCAAATCAATCAAATCATCACTTCCGGAAGACTTACAACCGGTAGAATGGCAACAATAAATCGAGCAAACAAATCTATCGATTTCGGCTTGTTTATTTTTAGCCATTTCGTGAATATCAAATCTTTTATCTAAATCCATATCGGCCATGTTAGTTCTCCTTAAAAGCTTGACGCCATTCTTCCAAAATCTGCGGTACCATATCAGGTGTCATTCTTCCGTAGGTTTTACCGTTAACTACGCACACCGGAGCCAAACCGCAGCACCCAACGCAACGCACGCTTTGCAGGTGGAACATTCTATCAGGAGTACTTTCACCCTCGTTAATACCCAACTCGGCCTTAAACTTCTCCAGTACTTTATCATTACCTTTCAAATAGCAAGCCGTTCCCGTACAAACCGAAATAACTGCTTTTCCCGGAGCCTCCAACTTAAAGAAATTATAAAAAGTTAAAACCTCATAGATTCTGGCCAAAGGTATTCCCATACACAAAGATACATCAACGGCATCTTGCCAGTCCACATACCCCTTAACATCTTGGATTTCGTGCAAAGCCATAATCAAAGAGCCGCGCTTTTTTCGCCATTTATTGGCAATTTGCGCGGCTTGTGAAGTTTCAACCATCTGCGTCTCCTTGAAAAGATTAAGTAACTGTCAAGAATCATAAAGGCAAAAAAAATCAACTTCAAGTACAATTTTAGTTAATAAAAACATTTTGACAATTCACAAAAAATCGACCATCTTGCATAAAGCAGTTTAAATATAAAATATAACGGTTATAATCGGCAACTATGAAAAGACTAAATACATACATAACCAAGCAGATACTTATCGGCTTTTTGCTGATAAGCTTTTCTTTGATGTCGATTATATGGCTCTCGCAATCCTTAAGATTTTTGGACATGATTGCCTCCAAAGGCATAACCATCGGCATATTTGTCGAGCTCACCACCCTATTGATGCCCCGCATTTTTACCATCCTTGCCCCCATATCTCTTTTTGCGGCAGTTTTGTTTGTATATAACAGAATGTTATCTGACCAAGAATTGATAGTAATGAAATCATCAGGCATCAGTCCATGGCAACTTTCCAAACCGGCAATTTTTTGCGGATTTTTAATGGTATTCATAAACATCTATGTAATGAACATTGGCATACCTAAGGCCGAAAACGCATTTAACGATCTGGAATGGAAAATAAAAAATAATGTTTCACACCTTATGTTCCGCGAAGGAGAATTCACGACCATCCAGCCGGAACTTACGGTTTTTGTTACCTCACATGACAAAGACGGCAGTGTCGGCGGAATTTTAATAAACGATGAACGCAATCCCAACCTAAAATCCACAACCACCGCCGAAAAAGGTGTTATTATACAAACCTCCAAAGGGCCTCGCATAGTGTTGGTAAACGGCAACCGCCAAGAGATAAATAAAAAAAGCGGCACATTCTATTCGGTTAATTTTGAAAAATATTCGGTTGACTTTGGCTTGAAGGAAACTAAAGCTCGCCGCAAAAACAGCGTCAGGGTACAATCATTCAAAGAGCTTATTACCGCAGTAAACGACACCAAAATCCCAGCCGAAGAACAACGCAAAATGTTTGTCGAGGGCAACAAAAGAATAACAACTCCGCTATTGGCTTTAGTTTATGCTCTTATAGCCTGCACCGGACTTTTGGTAAGCAACTTTAACCGCCGCGGTCAAGGCAAAGTAGTCTGTGTTGCGCTGGCCTCGGTAATTTTGATTCAAGCCATTGACCTAACTTCCGGCAATTTAGCCGCCAAAAATTTGTGGTGGCTCATCTTGATGTATGCCAACATCATATTACCTCTGATATCATGTCTGATGCTTCTGGTATTTCCGCAAATTTTACACCACCGCCGTCCGCAAAAAAATCCCTATATAAAAGGAGCTATAGATGACTAAACGCACTTTGCTCCTATTATCCGGAATATGTTTACTGCCGCTTGCATCTTTGGCATCAGACGATAGCCTAATACTGTTAAACACCAAAAAGACCATTGAAGCGACCAGACCCAAACCCAACAGTCATGTTGACCCCAAGCATAACATGACCGACATAATCAAGCCCCAGTCAGAAGAACCAACCGACATTTATTTTAGCGCCGACGAGATGGAAAACGATGCCGAAAACGGCATTATCACCGCTAAAGGAGCGGTTGAAATCATAAGAGAAAACATCACGCTCCGTGCCGATAAAGTCGTTTACGATCAAAAAAAAGATAAAATCAATGCCGAGGGTAATGTGGTGCTTCTTGACGACACCGGCAATGTGATGTTTGCTGACAAGATAGACCTAAGTGAACGCATGCAAAATGCCGATGTTGCAAACATCAAAGTAGTATTATCCGATAAAACCCGCATGGCCGCAAACTCTTTTCACAAAAAAGTTAATGATAAAAAAGTCCTAAGACAAGCTATCTATACTCCTTGTGACAATTGTAGAGGGGAATCACCGCTTTGGCAACTTAAGGCCGATAAAGTAATACACGATCCCAAAGACCAGAATATAGAGTACCAAAATGCATTTTTGGAAGTAAAAGGAGTTCCGGTTCTTTATTCGCCTTATTTTTCGCATCCGGATCCCTCTGTAAAACATCGCTCAGGATTTCTTTTTCCAAGACTTCAGAGTAGTAATTATCTTGGCGCAGCAATACAGCCACAGTATTTTTGGGACATATCGCCACATGAAAACTTTACCTTTAACCCGATTCTATCTTCAGATAAAGGTATAATTTATTCTGGTATTCTCAACAAATATTTTTACCGCGGCGAACTAAATGCTTCAGGCACTTTTTTGCGCGATGAGGATGACGACAAAAATCGCGGCAACTTATTCTTATACGGACGTTATGAAATAAATGACTATTGGGTCGCAGATACCGACATTAACTATGCTTCCGACCATAACTACCTCAAAGATCTATCTTTGCCAAAAAAAGACGATTCTTGGCTCACTTCAAGAGTAAGATTACAAGCCTTTGATAACCGTAATTATGCGGCCATAGAAGGCTATTATTATGACATGCTTAGCTATAATCTGCAAAACAGGGACACCCCATATGTCATTCCGCTGATGAGCTATGAAAATATATCGTCTCCCGATAAGTACGGAGCCTACTTTAAAAATACATTTAATACGGCCTCGGTATACCATGATGATGAGGATACCTCTTCGCAAAGAGTTACTATGATAAATTCATGGAATTTACCATACACCAGTCCCTACGGAGAAAAATATCGTTTGGTTGCATCGGTAAAATCAGACCTCTATTACATTAATAAATACCTAAATGACGAAGGCGAAGAATTTAGCGGAGCGACAGGACGGATTTTCCCGCAATTGGGATTGGAATGGCGCCTACCATTTGTAAAAAACACACAAACAACATCACAAATACTTGAGCCGATAATAGTTGCTGCCGTATCACCAAACAACGACAATAATCCTGAAAAAATACCCAATACCGATAGCCGAGATGTCGAAATAACCGATGTCAACATCTTTGATCTTGATCGTTATTCCGGCTATGACAGAAATGATACCGGCAGCCGAGTAAGCTATGGTTTGAACTGGAGCTTTTATGGCAAAAAATGGGGGCGTTCTTCCCTATTATTGGCACAAACATACGAATTTGATAAAGATAACGATCTGTTTAACACCTCGGATGAAAACAGTCATTTCTCAGATTATGTAGGCCGTATGTATGCCGCTCCCAACGAATATTTTGATATCAACTACCGCTTCAAGATAGATAAAGAAGACTTTGGTATTAACTACAGTGAGTTAAGTTCCTCTTTAGGCACCGATATGCTAAGATTATATGTCTCCTATATTTTATTTCCGGAACAAGACTACTACGAAGAGTTAAAAGAACTTTACCCCGACTATTTTGACAGCCGCCGCGAAGAAATATACCTTTCGCTCAGTTCAAAGGTAACCCGCAACTGGTCTGTTGATGTATTCACCAGACAAGATATGGTCAACAACGAAACCATATCAAACGGCGGCGGTTTTGCATATGAAGACGAATGCTCAAGAGTAGCATTCCATATTGAAAAAGAATATTCAGACGACCCCGACAGTGAAAATGACTTTAACTTATACCTGTCATTCTACCTCAAAACCCTCGGCGGCGTAGGCACAAATTAACACACAAGGAGCAACAAAATGTTAAAAAGACTTTTACCGATTTTATTAGTTTTTGCTTGCATTTCGACGGCAAATGCTGCTGCCTTCAAAATAGCGGCACTTGTCAACGGCGATATAATATCCAACGAAGATTTATCAGATCAACGAGCAATATTTATGCTCAATTCGCCGATTCCTTACAATGAACAAACCAAAGACATGATAAACGACAGAGTTTTGGCGCAAACCATTGAGCAAAAAATCAAATCACAAGCCATCGCCAAAGCAGGTATTTCCGTAAGCGACGAAGAAGTAAACAATCAACTCAAAGTATGGGCTCAAAAAAACAAACTCAACATTTCATCACTAGATAAAAAAATAAATAAAAAAGCGCTTAGTGAAAATATTCGCACTGAAATTGGCTGGGTCAAACTAATACGCCGTCAATTTTATCAAACCTCAGGCCTGACACAAAAAGAAATTGATGAAACCATCAAAGAAGTAACCCAAGACATGAGTATAAAAAAATATCTGGTTTCGGAAATATTTATCAAAAAAGAAAATGCCAAAGATATTGAAGGTTTGGTGGCCAAATTGCGTGAAGATCCTCGCTTTGAATTATACGCAGCTCATTTTTCCGAAGCTCCGTCAGCCGCAAACGGAGGCAATTTAGGCTGGATAAACTCAGGCAAAATGCTTTCGTCTCTTGAGATGCGTTTATCAAAAATGAAACCAGGTGAAATAAGTGATGCCATTTTGATTGGTAACGGTTATTATATAGTAAAACTGCAACAAGTTTTTGACCCCAAACAAAACCCCAATTTTACACCAGACCAAAAAGAAATAAAAACCTTGCTTGAAAACCAAAAAATGGAAGCAATATCCAAGAAACAGTTACAAGATATCAAGCAAACCGCCATTATAGAAATAAAGAAATAATTTAAGGCGCGGGATATGGATATAAAAACAGCACTTTCGGCATTACCTTCATTACGTACCACGGTTGAAAGTTATGGTCTTTTAGCAAAAAAATCTCTGGGGCAAAACTTTTTGCTTAACCCTAATATTACCGATAAAATAATATCTTTATCCCTAAAGCAACAAGGCCTAAAAGATTTCTCGCAAGCACATGCTTTTGAAGTAGGTCCGGGCCCCGGAGGTCTGACACGTTCAATTTTAAGTGCTTGTCCTCAAAAAATGACGGTTATAGAGCTTGATGAGCGTTGCATAAAAATAATGCAAGACATTCAAAACAAACTTGGAGATATGTTTGAGATAGTCAACGCCGACGCCTTGCAATATGATTTTGCATTTGAAGAAAACATAAAAAAGCACATAATTTCAAATCTGCCATACAACATATCTGTTCCGTTATTAACTAAATGGCTTTATGATATAAATAAATACCAATCTTTGACGCTAATGTTCCAAAAAGAGGTAGCCGAAAGGATTATTGCCCCCATAAAGACCAAAGACTACGGCAGATTATCCATTCTTGCGCAGCTTCAAAGCAAAATAACCAGACTTTACGACCTCAATCCGGAATGTTTTACACCGGCTCCGAAAGTATGGTCTACGGTGCTGCTTTTTGAACCTCAAGAAATTACTTTGAGCCGAGAAGAAATATCATCTCTCGAAAAAATCACATCGCAAGCTTTTTCCATGAGACGCAAGATGATTCGCCAAAGTCTAAAAGGATACGGCAACTTAGATGCCATCTGCAACAAAATCGGCATCTCGACACAAATGCGTCCTGAAGAAATAACCCCGACACAATTTCTTGCTCTAAGTAAAGAGCTCTGCCGCTAAATTCCAAATACAAATATAATAAACACTCCTAAGCCCAAGGCTTTGCAAGTTAGCTTTAGGGCTAGAATATTCGCCGCCGCCAAAGCTTTACAAATCAAGTGACCGTAGCGAGTTGGCGAAATATTGAGCCCTACGAGCCAGACAGGGATGCAATCCCTTCACCCGCATAAAAAAACCTCCCATCAT
>CASFRM010000012.1 GCA_949297185.1 uncultured Pseudomonadota bacterium | reverse complement strand
TTAACATATACCCAATAACGCATATACATATCAAAACCTTAATGGCTCGTTTGTGGGCGGATAAAAACGATAAGACCTTTGACATCATAACCTACCAATATTTTTCATGAAAATCCTTGTTACTATCCCGAAACTCCGCACAGGCATCTTTGGCATTATTCCATTTGCCGCTGCGGCCTTTGCTAAGCCCCAGACGGTTGATGGAAAGATCATGAACCATGTCTTGATGGGCAGCCTCGGGCGATAACCCTTTATATAGCACATTCCAGTAATAGTCAATTCCTTCTTTAATATCTCCCGCAATCCTTGCAGCATTGGCAGCTCCGGTTCCTTTTTGAGCCGCATTGAAATTGGCTTTGCAATGGTGGTAATCATCAAGGTATCTAAATCCATGATTTTTCATCTTGAAGTATTCACCGGCCATGTCGGCAACCGTGGGAACAAACGCGTTGACGGTTTGGATGCTATTATAGAGCGTCTTTATAGGATTGACGCTATTATTGTTGGTAGCAGTTGATGATGGTGCCGAGGAATTTTGCAAACGAGGATTGGGCGTATCTTTGCTCTCCACATCAATAATTTCATAATCATCGGGGTCATTATCTTTGGGCATTACATAATAGTATGCACTTTGCCCTTCTTTTGGGTTGGTTCTTTTGACAGGCTTTTTACCATAAAATACATCTTCAACATCTTTTCTTACTCGACTGATATCCATATTTTTTCCTTTCATAAAAAAACGCCTCGGGCTTAATCAAAAGCTGAGGCGTTTGGGTTACAAACAAAAAAGCGACCTAATTATCTCAGGTCGCTTCATGATACACTAATGTATCATAGTAGTGTTTATACACTCACCCGACGGCTTAGTCAATATCTGTGAAAAAAATAAACTATAAATTGTGGACAACTTGAATCAAATAGGGGCTAAAACTTTAGGTAACAGAGTCACCAATCGCAATACCCTCCCTTGCGATTGGTGTTTTTGTATTAGCAATGGCCTATAAAAGGATGGTTGATTCAAGTTATCATTTTCTAAGCTATGAACTTTTTTAGCCATAAAATAAATTCAGAGGGGCTTTATTGTAACCCCTCTCTTCTATTGACATACTATTAATCAAATCTTCCTTTACAAATTTCTAAAGAGTTTCCTGTTTGCACACATTGGTTGATGAGTTTAGGCTTTTCAATGTATTCATATTTGAAAAAAGAAACTATTAAATAAAGAAAAAAAATCATAAATATTATACCAATTAAAATTATGGTTTTTTTTAATATATTACCACCTTTTTTTAATATATCTTTGTACAATCTCATCGCAATCTCCATTAGGATATTTAGTTCCGAGTAACCTACCTATTTTATTAGCATATTGGTCAGCTTGACTACTGTCAAGTGTATTCCCTCCTGATGAAATATCTCTATCTTCTTTAAAATTAGAAAAAGCAGTTGCTAAATCATAACCAGCTTCACCAGATTGTGATGCACTACAATTAATTACGGCATGCTTATATTTATCTGTATAAGGTTTTGGCCGCAATCTTAAGTAATTATAAAGAGTTTTAACCCCTCCAATCACACCAGCCGCTCCATAACGAGGCCACTGCTAATACAAAAACACCATCCGCAAGGGTGGGGATTGCGATTGGTGATGCTGTTGCCTAAGGTTTTAGGAAACCTCCTCTAATCGCAAGTTATTTGCGGTCATTGCGATGGCTGGATTTACATATTAAAAAAATTAGCAAAATAGATATATCTCGCTAAATAGACAAGAGCCGGAATGGATAGAACTATGTAGGTTTTCTAAAATTTGTTTGACCACCCATTTTCCCTCAGGCAATGGGATTTATCTTTTACGCTGTCAATGTCAGCCTTACCTGACATTGCTTTCCATGAATTAGTTGCCTTATTGTTTTGATGCCAACTTAATTCTCGTCTCTTAAAGTTGCAATATCTGCATTTTTTGTCGTTTGGCATTTTCCGTCAGAACATATTTCAAGCTCCATGATTTTTTGAAATTCAGGAAGATTATGGATGGTTGCTAAACCACAAAAAAGAATAAACCATATCAAAATTTTGCCAAATTTGATAGAAGATAAACTAACAGCCGCCATAAACAGTATTAAAAAATAAACTTTATATTCAATATTGACTACCTGAGTATTTTTTTCAAAAAACAACATATAAACATAACTTAAAATGCAAAAAGTAAAAAATATTCCCCATAAAAACCACCAAATTTTTTGATATTTAGTCATGATTTTCTCCTAAATTTTATCAACAATATAAATTTGTTCAAGCGATGTTATTTGGTGTAATAAATAAGGTGTTAGCAAAAATAATATAATCCATAATATCATTTCTATTTTTTGCAAAAATATATATTTATGTTTGTATAACAAAATTATTCCTAAGAAAGCTAATAAATCATAT
Source organism: uncultured Pseudomonadota bacterium (assembly GCA_949297185.1). Lineage (GTDB taxonomy): Bacteria > Pseudomonadota > Alphaproteobacteria > RF32 > CAG-239 > CAZU01. Next base: position 42,465 of record CASFRM010000012.1, on the reverse strand, counting down.
ATATAATTTAACGAATTTTGCGCAATTAACAATTCTTGTGTAGCATATTCATTCAATGGAAATTCCCATATATTCAAACCGAAGATTTGCAATAATTGTCCTAAACAAAAAATTGCAATCAAAATGGCTGCAGTGTAATCAAGAAAAGTTAAAATCTTTTGCATTTTACTACCTTAATATTTAATCAATTATTAGTGGATGATATAAAAAGATAGAGGGGTTGTCAATCCTCTATCCTAATGAGTTTTATTTAGTACAACCGTTTTCTAGCACTTCGAGGAAGTATATAACTACATTGATTTATATCAGAAGAAGATAGTCCGGCAGCAATTCCCAAAGCATCATTCTTTAAATCTTTTATGCTATCTTGGATGATTTCTACATTTGTACCATAACGAGGATTATTCCATTTCCGATATAAATCTTTACCTTCTTTATATATTCCTGCAAGTCCTGTTGCAGCTGCAGCAAAAGGACCATCAAAAGAGCCAACACAACTAATATAACGGTGTTTATTCTCATCTGATATTGGCACTGATGTCAAACGATTAGCTTCGGCTTGAGCCTTTCCAACTGATGAAAGATTATCATATTCATTAGGATTTTTAGAAATGTCATTTATATAATCCGGTAGTCTTTCACCTGCGTCATAACCTAAATTATGCAGACTATTTACCATTTTATCAATACCATACTTCTCCATAGCGTTTTCAAAATAATTTCCAAATTGTTTTACTAATCCAGTTTGTTCGCTTTGTTTCTCTCTATTCTCAATATTGTCGTGAATATTGGAAGAGCCAAAACCATAGTTGTTGTCAGGTGAACTACCCCAAAAGTTGATGCTAAGTTGCGGGTAATCTTTGGTTATACCATGGTTATTATAATTTTTAATAATTTGGTTTTCTCTTTGTTGACGAGCCACTTGATATTCTATCTCATCACGCAAACTAAACCCGCTATGATCAACACCATAGCTATCAATATTATTGTTGAGAGAATATCCTAATGGTGATTTATATTTTGAGTACAAATCCATATTTTTTCCTTTCATAAAAAAAACGCCTCTTGCTTTAATCAAAAGCTGAGGCGTTTGGGGTACAAACAAAAAAAGCGACCTAATTATCTCAGGTCGCTTCATGATACACTAATGTATCATAGTAGCATTTATACACTCACCCGACGGCTTAGTCAATATCTGTGAAAAAATAAACTATAAATTGTGGATAATTCAGACAAACCGCAAGCTTATTATTCTCGTCCGAAAACAGCATCTTTTAGCCGCTTTAATGTGGCTTGAGCTACCGGACGAGCTTTTTTAGCTCCTTGAGCCAACATTTCTTCAACTTCATCAAAGTGTGCCATATAATAATCATATTTTTCTCTGGCATCTTTAATCTCGTTAATTACCGCATCAAGCAGCATATTTTTTATATGTCCGTATCCGAGCTTGCCTTGACGAAGTCCGTCACCCATTTCTTGCAGCTGTGCGGGGGTGGCTATTGATTTGTATATCTCATAGACCAAAATTTCTTCGGGATCTTTGGGTTCTTCCATGGGACGAGAATCGGTTTTGATGGAAAAAACAGCCTTTTTAATCGCCTTGTCGTCTTCAAACAACGGAATTACATTGCCATAGGATTTGCTCATTTTGCGACCGTCAACCCCCGGAACCACCGCAACATTTTCTTCAACATAATATTCCGGCAAGTGCAAGAGCTCTTTATTGTAGTGGGCATTTATGGCTCCGGCTATGTCACGGGCAATTTCAACATGCTGAACCTGATCCTTGCCAACCGGAACAATGTCGGTATTAAAGCTCAAAATATCTGCCGCCATTAAGGTGGGATAAGTGTATAGCCCCATATTTATGCCGTCATCATCGGGCTTGCCGGCTTCGCGGTTTTTATCTACCGCAGCTTTATAAGCATGTGCTTTGTTCATAAATCCTTTGGGAGTATAGGCATACAAAATGGTTGTAATTTCTAAAATCTCGGGCACATCGGATTGACGATAAAATACCGAATCCTTGGGGTTGAGACCGGCAGCCAAATATATGCAGGCTATCTCTTTTAGCTTTTGGTTCAATACGGCAGGATCTTTTTCGGCATTAATGGCGTGATAATCGGCAATAAACATATAGTGCTTGCCGCCTTGAGCTATTGCCTTATGCCCTAAGCTTATGGCCGGTTTTATAGCTCCCAAATAATTTCCTAAATGCGGGGTGCCGGTCGGTTTTACTCCGGTTAAAATAATTTTGCCGTCAAACATTTTGTGTGCTTTCCTTGTACTTTTGTGTTGAATTTATATTTTAATACCAGTACTATACCTGTCAGCTTAAATCAATAGTTTTATATGAGGTTTTGAAAAAAAGATGTTGGATATTAAGTTTATTGTCGAAAATACCGAATGGGTTAAAAACGCATTGGCTAAAAAAGGTTTTGCCGCAGAAAAAGTTGATGATTTAATTAAAGCTTATCAGGAGATGAATAAACTTAAGACTTCATCACAAAATTTGGCCGAAGAAAAAAATCGCTTGAGCAATTCTATCAAAACCGCTCCGGCTGATGAAAAAGCAAATATCATTGCCAAAAGTAAAGCCATCGGCGAAGAGCTCAAAAAAGAACAGACTATGCTTGATGAGGCTCAGGCTAAATTTGACGATATGATTTTGCGCATGCCGAACTATCCCGCCGAAGATTGCCCCGTCGGTCCTGATGACAGCGGCAATGTGGTTATAAGAAAAGTCGGCGAACCGCGTAAATTTGATTTTAAACCGCGTGATCAAATTGAGCTTTGCGAGCTCAACGATTGGACCGATATGGAAAGAATTGCCAAAGTATCGGGTGCCAGAACATACGCACTTAAAAACGACTTGGCTCAGCTTGAACTCGCCATGCACATGATGGTTTTGGACAAGCTTAGAAAGCATGGTTTTACCGTGATATCGGTTCCGTCAATTTCTAAGGAAAAACCTCTTTACGGACAAGGTTATCTTCCCTTCTCCAGAGATGAAATTTATTATATGCCGGCCGATGATGTGTATCTATCAGGTACTGCCGAGTTGATACTCAACTCTTTGCATGCCGATGAGCTTTTGAGCGAAAACGATTTGCCGATTTTGTATGCAGGCTTTTCTCCGTGCTTCCGCCGCGAAGCCGGTGCCGCAGGTAAAGATACCAAAGGCTTAATCCGCGTACATCAATTTATGAAAACCGAGCAATTTATTATCTGCAAAGGTGATTTGGAAGAAAGCCAAAAATGGCATCAAAAACTTTTGAGCATTTCTGAGGAAGTTTTGCAAGATTTGGAACTGCCGTATCAGGTATTGGATATTTGTACCGGCGACATGGGGGCTCCCAAATATCGTCAATATGACTTGGAAGCTTGGTTGCCGAGCCAAAACTGCTATCGTGAGACACACTCTTGCTCTAATATTACCGATTGGCAAGCCAGACGCACCAATTTGCGTTATCGCGAGAATGCTTCGGGTAAAGTTAAGTATGCTCATACCCTTAACAATACCGGTATTGCAACACCGCGTGCTTTGGTTATGTTTATCGAAAACCACCAAAATGCCGACGGAACGGTTAATATTCCGGCTAAGTTGCAACCCTATATGGGCGGTAAAAAAGTTATCGGGAAAAATGTAGCTTAGTATAAGGCTCTGCCGTTATAGCATTAAATAAGGAGAAGTATTATGGAAATAGACCGCAAAAAATTGCCCTCTTATATTATGATATTGGTGATAATTGCAGTAGCGGTCTTTTTCAACTTCTCCTATTTTAATAATCACATTTCTGCCAACGACGAAAAAATATTGGATTATGATTTGACCGACGAAGATGTTTACCCAATCCGCGAAACCGCCGTTGCCGGATTGTTTTATCCGGCTGATATGTATCAGTTGGATAGAGATTTGAACGGCTACCTTGAGCATGTGCATTCTGATTTGAGCGGGCGTCCGCATATTATGATTGTTCCTCATGCCGGATATAAATTTTCGGCACAGGTTGCGGCTTATGCCTATAAAAAATTAGAGCCTTTTTCCGGTAAAATTAAAAAAGTTTTTATTTTGGGACCTTCGCATACTGTTGCTTTCAACGGGGTTGCTCTATCGCCGGATAAAGCTTTTAAAACTCCTTTGGGTATAGTTAAAACCAATGATGTCATTACTCAGGAATTGCAAAAAAATCCTCTTTTTATCACCAGTGCAAAAGCTCACAAAAAAGAGCATGCCTTGGAGGTGCAATTACCTTTTTTGCAAAAAACTCTTAAAAACTTTACCATTATTCCCATGGTATACGGGAATGCAAACCCCAAAGATGTGGCTAAAGCACTGCAACCTTATATCAAAAATGACGATACGGTTTTGATTATTTCGGCAGATTTATCGCATTATCTTGATTATGAAACGGCTCTGCAAGTAGATAAGCAAACCGCAGCACAAATACAAAATTCCGAGCCGGTTGATTATCATCAATCTTGCGGTGCGACAGGTATAAATACAGCCATGATTTTAGCAAAAGATTTTGGCTTTGTACCTCGACTTTTGGACATGGTTAATTCGGGCGATGTTTCGGATGATAAATCAAGGGTTGTGGGCTATGGCGCTTGGTCTTATCAGAAAAAGGCCGAGCAAGAAGAACTTTCCGGAATTATGCTGCAAGAGGAACACCTAAAGAATTTTGCCAGACATTATAAAACACAGCTTATTGATATCGTAAAAAAGAGTTTGACTGCAGCAGTAAATACCAGAACCATATATCATCCGGAAAGAGAAATCTATAACGAGGTATTATTTGATAAAGGTGCGGCTTTTGTTACTTTGGAAAAAAACGGCAGATTGCGCGGTTGCATAGGCTCGTTGTACCCTAACAAAGCTATTGCCGATGATATTGCCGAAAATACATTTAATGCCGCCAACTCCGACCCGCGGTTTAAACCGGTTGAACCTGATGAAATTAAAGATATAGATTTCACCATATCCTTGCTTACCGGATTTGAAGAAATTAAATTCAAATCCTATGATGAGCTTATTGAGATTATTGAACCCAATGTTGACGGTCTTTTAATAAGAGACGGGCAACGCCAAGGTTTGTTCTTACCCAGTGTATGGAAAGACATTCCTGATAAACAAGAATTTATGACTCAGCTAAAGATAAAAGCCGGTCTCAGCCCTTCGCATTGGTCAGAAAAGACTAAGGTATTTCGTTTTAGAACAGTGGAGATAAAAGATGACAACAATTAATGGTTACGAAATTGCCATAAGTGAAGAAAAATTAGATAAAATCATTAATGAGCAAACTATCCCGATTGAAATGATTGATGAAAATTTTGACGGCTACAAAAAATTGGCCGATGGCGATAAAAAAGCCTTAAAACATCTTATCGTTGCAGCCAAAATATTAAACAACATCTCGTTGGAACAAGATCATCCGCTTAACAAAATGCTTAAGGATGGTTTGGAAAAACAAGCTAAAGAAAGCTCTCATGCCGCTAAAGCTCTCAAGCTGTTTAATTCGCTAAACGGCGTGGCAGGTCTTAACGGTATTGATGATGATCCGGTAGAAATTTTTAAGAATGTGCATATTCTGAAAGGAAGAAACTTCTACCCTGCTGATTTATCGGTTGATGAGTTTCATGACATTTTGCGCAGAATGATTGCCAAAGGGAAAGTTGAAGAGGTGCAAAAAATTCTTTCGGCCAGAACTATGGTTCGTCGCAGAGATGATGAGCTTTATGCAATAGATTATACCCAATACTTCAAAGACGAATTTTTTGAAATTGCCAATGAACTGGAAGTGGCTGCTCATTACTCCACCAATCCGGAATTTAACGAATATTTGAGCTGGCAAGTGCAAGCTTTGTTGCAAAACAACGAAGATATGGATATGTTGGCAGATAAACATTGGGCGGTTCTGCAAGATACACCTCTGGAGTTTACCTTATCGCGTGAAAATTATGATGACGAAATAACTCCGACGGTTTTTGAAAATGCGGAAATGGCAAAACTTTTGGAAGAACATAATATAAATCCGGTACCTAAAGATATGCTGGGAATTAGAGTTGGCTTGATTAATAAACAAGGTACCGATTTAATCTTAAAATTTAAGAAACAAATGCCGGAATTGGCAAAACTTATGCCGCTTTGCGACCTTTATGAGCAAAAAATAAATTCCGGAAATGAAGTTAAACAAACCATGGTTGATGTCGATTTGGCAACCTTGCAAGGAGATTATGCTCAATGCCGCGGAGGCATCACCACTGCGCAAAATCTGCCCAATGACGACAAGCTCGCGGTTAAAACCGGCGGAGGCAGAAGAAATGTTTACCATCGTCAAGTAAGAATGACCCGTGATGAAGAAAAAATCAGACGAATGCTTGATGCTCTGCTCTTAAAAGATTTTCATCAGTATTATGATGAGGAAGCCGATCATATTTTTGTTATCGGTCATGAAAACGGGCATTCGCTCGGGCCTGACAGCTCTTATAAAACCGCACTGGGCGGATATCAGCACATTATTGAAGAAAACAAAGCCGATGTTGTGTCGATTGCAATGATGCCGCAGTATGTAAAATCGGGTGTGATTGACGAAACGACTTTGAAAAAAATTTATGTAACTTGGGTTATGCGAATGCTCTTGAAAGCAAAACCAAAAAAAATTCAACCACACCGCATAGGCGATTTGATTCACTTCAACTACTTGTTAAAACACGGTGTAATTACGATAACGGCTGATAATAAAATTAATATAGATTTTGCCAAAATGCCGGAAGTTATTAATAAGCTTTTGCAAAAAACCATTGAAGTACAATTGTCAAAAAATCCTAAAAAAGCCAAAGAATTTATTGATGATTATTCCGAATGGGGCGATTTGCATGAATATATTGCCAAGACTTTGCTAAGCTTAGGCGTTAAACCTTATAAAGAAATCAGGACTTATTTGTAATGTATTATCCTTTAGAAGAAATTTTTGCCATCGGTATCGGCCCTTCGAGCTCTCACACCGTTGGTCCGATGAAAGCTGCCAGAAGATTTGTTAATAATTTGCTCAACAGTGGCAAATTTGATGAGGTAGCTTCGGTAAAAGCTGATTTATATGGTTCTTTGGCTTTGACCGGAATTGGTCACGGGACATTGCGGGCCGTGGTATTGGGTTTGATGAATTTTACGGCAGAAGATGTTGATCCTGAACAGCCTTATTTTGTGGCTGTTGAAAAAGATAATGTACTACACTTGGCCAGTAAAAAAGCCATTCCTTTTTGTATTGCCAAAGATATTGTCTTAAATAAAGAAACATTTTTGCCGGAACATTCAAATGCATTGAGGCTGGTTGCTTTTGATGAAAAGGGAAACGAAATATTAAACGAGACCTATTTTTCAATCGGCGGAGGCTCCATATTGCGAAAAGATGAATTTGCTTCCGGGCTAAAAAGAACGGTATATAATGTTCCGTACAATTTTGATACTTGCCGTGAATTACAAGAAGTTTGCCGCAAATATCAGCTCTCTTTTTCGGAAATTGTGCTACAAAATGAGGTATCGTTAAAAAAAGAACAAGATGTTTTTGCTTATCTTGATAAGATTCATAAGACTATGGAAAATGCTGTAGAACGCGGAATGACAAAAAACGGAATTTTACCCGGTGGGTTAGAAGTTAAACGCAGAGCTCCGGAAATATACGAAAAACTAAAAGAAAAATTTATCGACAATCAACAAGACGGCCTAGAGGTTATTGATTGGCTCAATTTGTGGGGATTTGCCGCTGCCGAAGAAAATGCAGCCGGTGGCAGAGTGGTAACGGCACCGACAATGGGTTCGGCCGGAATTATGCCAGCGGTGTTGCGTTATTTTGAAAGATTTGCTTCACATGCATCTCCTTTGTCGGTTGAAGATGGTGTTCTCAAATTTTTAACAACTGCGGCGGCAATCTGCTCTTTGTATCGTACAAATGCTTCTATTTCCGGTGCCGAAGTTGGTTGCCAAGGCGAAGTCGGTGTGGCTTGCTCAATGGCTGCTGCAGGTTTGGCTGCTGCTATGGGCGGAACAAATGAACAAATTGAACAAGCTGCAGAAATTGCCATGGAGCACAATTTGGGCTTAACCTGTGACCCTGTTGACGGTTTGGTACAAATTCCTTGTATAGAACGAAACGCCATGGGCGCGGTAAAAGCGGTTAACTCGGCTCGTCTGGCCATGAGGGGTGATGGAAAGCATATCGTGTCGTTAGACAATGTTATTAAAACAATGTATGCAACGGGAAAAGATATGAGCAATCGCTATAAAGAAACCTCGCTCGGTGGATTGGCGGTTAATATCGCTAACTGTTAGGATTTTGCAATATAAGCTTGCTAAATACACCATTAGCGGGTAAAAGAGATAATAATAACTGATCTATCTGGAGTGTTATTTTATGCTTAGTAAACTTTTTAAGGGAGAACTTTCTCTGGCTTCGACTTTTTGGAAGTTTGGAGTATTGGGATTAATCATTTTGCACTTTGCCTTAAGAATGTTTGCCTCTCTTTTGTCAGTACATTTAAAGGGCAGAACCATATATGATTTCTTTATGCACCATTTTCATTTTGTATACTCATCTAAAATGAGTATTTGGTGGGCTCTGTGCTATATGTCAACTTTTGTTATTATGATTTTTTATTCTTATAATATCATCTTGGCAGTTTGGCGCAGCGGTAAAACTTATGATAAGAGTCCACTTTTGGTAGGATTGTCTCGCTTGGGAATTTTGGCAATGGTGTTCTTGGTATGGAACAAAATTTTGATGAGGTAGTCTAATCATGAAAAAATTGTTTATGTTGTTTTTGATAGTTTTTTTGGCTGCTTGCGTAAAGGTGGGAGAGTTTACACCGGAAAGACACGCCGATTATGATTTGGGAAAACCAAACTGTGATACCAATCCGGAAAAATGTATAAAAGGTGTTCCTTGGTAATTAAAAAAGCCTCTTTTATTAAAGAGGCTTTTTTTGAAGCATATGGCGACTAAATTTCGCCGGCGGCATAGCGTTTGGCCATTTCCGACATCGGTATTACTTTTATCTTGTCGGCATGTCCGGCAGCACCGAATGAAATGTAGCGAGCTTCGCATACTTTTTGCATTTCTTCAATTGCCGGTTTCAAATATTTGCGAGGATCAAACTCTTTGGGATTCTCGGCAAACAACTTACGAATAGCACCGGTAATGGCCATGCGGCAATCGGTATCAACATTTACTTTACGAACACCGGATTTAATACCTCTGACAATTTCTTCTACCGGAACACCATAGGTTTGCGGAATAGCACCACCATAGGCATTAATCAAATCTTGCAACTCTTGCGGAACCGATGAAGACCCATGCATAACCATATGAGTATTGGGAAGTTTTTTGTGAATCTTCTCAATGGTTTCTATTGATAAAATTTCACCGTCCGGTTTGCGAGTAAATTTGTATGCACCATGTGATGTACCAACAGCTACTGCCAAGGCATCCAATTTGGTTTCTTCTACAAAACGAGCTGCTTCGTCTGGGTCGGTTACCAATTTTTTCTTGTCAATTACGCCTTCAGCACCGTGACCGTCTTCTTTGTCGCCTTTGCCGGTTTCCAAAGAACCGATAACACCTAACTCACCTTCTACCGATGCACCGACAGCATGAGCTCTGGCTACAACTTCTCTGGTTACTTTAACATTGTATTCGAAAGATGACGGGGTTTTGCCGTCTGCTTCCAACGATCCATCCATCATTACCGAAGAATAACCGTTAACAATGGCTGATTGGCATACATCAACAGATGAACCATGGTCTTGGTGAATACAAATCGGCAGTTCGGGGAACATTTCGATTCCGGCTGCGACCATGTGACGAATCATCGGGTCACCGGCAAACTTGCGAGCACCGGTAGAGGTTTGCAAAATTACCGGAGCATTAACTTTACGAGCAGCCTGCAAAACGGCAATAACTTGTTCCATATCGTTAATATTGAAAGCCGGAACACCGTAGTTATTCTCGGCAGCGTGGTCTAATATTTGACGCATTGTTACTAAAGGCATTATTTTCTCCTTAATTCAAAAATTTTAACTGAAATTAATATATAAAAACTATCTTCCTTTGCAAGTTATTTTCGCGATTTTAGTGCATCTTTTACCGCATCAACAACTTCATCGAGAGTTATACCGAAATATTTATACAACTCTGCCGCCGGAGCCGAAGCACCGAAGCCATCCATTCCGATGATATCACCGTTTAGGCCGACATATTTTTCCCAGCCAAACTTGGAGCCTGCTTCAACGGCGATACGAGGAGCTTTACCCAATATTTCTTCTTGATAAGTTATGTCTTGAGCATCGAACAACTCGGCACAAGGCATTGATACAACGGCAACTTCTATGCCCTCTTCTTTTAATTTATTGCGGGCTTCGACCGCCAAGCCGACCTCTGAACCGGTGGCTATTAATGTGGCCTGTCTTTTCTTGGCATCTCCGGCAATTATATAAGCACCGCGAGCCGACATATTTAATTTAGAATCTTGACGCAAAAGCGGTAAATTCTGGCGGCTCAATGCCAAAATAGCCGGAGTGTTTTCTTGCTCTATAGCCAAAGCCCAAGCTTCTGCAGTTTCTACCACATCACAGGGACGGAAGGTAAGCATATTGGGCATTGCTCTGAAAGATGCCAAGTGTTCAATCGGCTGGTGAGTAGGTCCGTCTTCACCAACGCCAATAGAATCGTGGGTCATGACATAAATATTGTGCAAGCCCATTAATGAAGCTAAGCGCATGGACGGACGCAAGTAGTCCGAAAAGACAAAAAAAGTACCACCAAACGGGATGATACCACCGTGCAAAGACATGCCGTTCATAATGGCGCCCATGGCATGTTCTCTGACACCATATTCGATATTATTACCATTGTAATCTTTGGCTGTTATAGTCTTGCTGGCTTTGGTCAAAGTCATATTAGGACCGGCCAAATCTGCCGAGCCTCCTACCAACTGCGGAATATGCGGAACAATAGCTTCCAGGCACATTTGCGAGGCTTTGCGGCTGGCGACACAAACATTGTCTTTAATTGCCTGAGCTTTCATATTATTCAGCTCTTTATCCCAACCTTTGGGAAGTTTACCTGATATAACATCATTGAATTCTTTACCCTTGGCTTTGGCTCTTTGTGTCCAAGCTTCTTCCAATCCGACATTCTTTTTGCCGGCCAAACGCCATGCATTCAAAATCTCGGCCGGAACTTCAAACGGTTCGGCACTCCAGCCCAAATTTTCTCTCATTGCGGCAAGCTCTTCGGCTCCGAGCGGCGAACCATGGCATTTGGGAGAATTGCATTTGTTGGGAGCTCCGTAGCCAATAACGGTTTTGCAGGCAATCATGGTCGGACGGTCGGATTTTTGAGCCTTTTTAATAGCCTTTTCTATTTGATTATAGTCGTGTCCGTCGATTGAAATAGTATTCCATCCATTAGCCTTAAAGCGAGCTATCTGGTCGGTTGATGAGGCAATATCAACATGACCGTCGATGGTAACATTGTTGTTGTCCCAAAAAGCGATAAGCTTGTTTAGCTTCCAGTGACCGGCTAACGAAATTGCTTCTTCGGATACACCTTCCATCAAGCAGCCGTCGCCCATAATTACATAGGTATAGTGATTGCATACATCTTCGCCGTATTTAGAAGCAATAATTCTTTCGGCCAAAGCCATACCAACAGCCGAAGAAATACCCTGTCCCAAGGGGCCGGTAGTAATATCTATTCCTTCGAGATGACCGTACTCGGGGTGGCCTGCAGTCTTAGCTCCGAGCTGACGGAAATTTTTCAAATCATCAATGTCTATGTCTTTATAGCCCATGAGATAGAACAAAGAATACAGCATAGCCGAGGCATGGCCGGCCGACAAAACAAAACGGTCACGGTCAAACCATCGCGGATTTTGCGGATTAACCTTGAGGTACTTACTAAACAAAACAGTGGCAACATCTGCCATACCCAAAGGCATTCCGGGGTGACCGGACTTGGCTTTTTCTATCATCTCGGCGGCCAAAAATCTTACAGCATTGGCCATTTGCTTTTTTTGATTATCGCATGAACAAAAAAACATTGTTTTCTCCAATTTGTGTTACTGACATTTGCTACATGTACTGCATGAATTTTGCGGCGGGGTCGGTTCTTTTATAAAAAAGCTTTTGCTTCCGCCATAAAAAACTTCATCATCAGAGGCTTCAATATATATATTCTCGGTTTTTATCTCACCAGAAGGTAACAGCTCTTCTTCGTTTAGGTATTTATAATATATATCGTACATAGAACGAGCTTTGGCTTTTTCGGCCGAGGTTAATACCAAACCCAATCTGATATCAAAATCACCGTACGGCAGCTTGGGTATTCGGGTTAGTGTACGGCGACCTTTTATAATCTCTTCTTTTGAAGACTGTGGAATATTCAAGACTTGATAAAATTCTTTAACCCCAAGGTAATCTTCGGCATTAATAGAGGTTTTGACATAAAACTTTATATCCAATGAGGTTGTATCATCGGCTTGCAGACGTCTGACCTTGAACAAAGGGGTAATTACGGCATAGCGACGATTGTTGGAAGAATGGGTAAAGCAAAAACTTTCATAGCCTATCAAATTTATTTGAAAGGTATCTGAAACTCCGTTGCTTTGGAAAACACGATCGGCATCTTGCGGAATGCTAATTTTCGGGCAGCCGTCTACTTCTTCTTGCGACCACAAAGAACATCCTGCGAGCATTAAAACAAATATCGTTACCAGTAATTTATTCATCGGATATATCCTGAAACTAAAACATATCGCTAAATATAAATTACATATTTGCTTTTGTAAAGAAGGCTACCAACTCGCTGTGATTAGAATAAACAAATTGATCGACCATGGTAACTTCTTTGAGCTCATATCCGCCGCTTATCAGCTTTTGTGCGTCATTTACAAAAGTTGCGGGATTACATGATATGGCAACAATTATATCAGGTTTAAATTCCGAATCCGCAAGAGCTTGACACTGTGCTGCGGCGCCGGCTCTGGGAGGGTCAAATACTACCGCATTAATTCCTTTTAGTTCATCATCTTTGAGCGGATATCTAAACAGGTTGCGGTTTAGAATTTTGACATTTTTTATCTGATTGGCATTAAGCGATTTTTGAAACCCGTTTAACAGAGCTTGAGACGAATCCGAGGCGATAATGTTAACATCTAAATCAGAGCACAAAATATAAGAAAATGTGCCTACCCCACAGAATAAATCAGCTATATTTCCTTTGACGCCGTGCAAATATTTTTTGACCAAACCGCACAAGGCTTCTTCGCCCTCTTTGGATGGTTGCAAAAAAGTACCGGCCGGAATGGATACAAAATATTCTCCGATTTTTACTTCCGGACGCAATTTTTCAACTATGGTTTCGGCATAAGAATCGGGAGAGCTGCGATGCGAAATACGAATAACGGCATTATTTTGGTGTGCTTTTTCAAAAATTATCTGCCGGTGATTTAACTCTAAAGGCGCATCGTATTCCAAAACAATATCAATACCATTATCAGCGGCACAAATAAAAACATCACCTTTTCTTACATATTCGTTGATGATTTTTTTGCCTTTTTTTAGCTGATAGGGCTCAAGGCAAATGTCTTCTACCAACCGGCGAACAAACGGCAAAATGTCGTTGATTTCTTTTCGCAAGGAACAACATTGTGAAATATCAACGATCTCTTTGCTTGATTTCTGATTAAATCCCAGTACCAATTTGCCTTTGGAATAAGAAAAGGCCATACTCAAACGACGACGCGTACTATCATTGATGAATACCGGCGGATTTAATGTATATTCATTTCCTAATGGTTTTAGAATTTTAGCGAAGTTTTCTGATTTAAGTTTCTGATATTCGGCAGTGCTTAAATCTCGATATGAACATCCTCCGCAAATTTCGGAAAATTCGCAATCCATTTTTTATTCCTTGTCTACTTTTAGCCCGATATCTTTGGCATCTACTCCGTCGAGTAAAGAAATTTCGGCGGTGTTCTCTTTGTCGTATATCGGATGAATGTTGCGTTTTTCATCTTTATTTGCTTGTTGGCTGTTTTTCTCAAATTGTTTTAAATCTTCTTTGACAAACAATTCTACACGGTTGCGCCCGTTTTGCTTTGCCCTGTATAAAGCTTCGTCTGCGGTCTTGACCAACATATCGACATTATCGGAAATGTCAGAAGATGATACACCGATTGAAACTGTAAATCTTACTTCTTGATTGTCGTCAGAGTGTACAACTATCGAGGCAATACTTTGACGCAAACGATCTGCAACCTTATAAGCCTGTTCTGCGGTAATGTCAGGCAAAAACACCACAAACTCTTCACCACCGTACCGAGCTACGATGTCTTTATCACGCAAGGCTTTTTCGGCTTTGGAAGCTAATTCTATCAGCACTCTGTCGCCGGTTTTGTGTCCATAGGTATCATTAACTCTTTTGAATAAGTCTGCATCGAGCATAAGTACGCTATAATGACTGCCGATGTCTTTAGCTTTAATAATCTGTTTTTTGACTTCTTCTTCAAAATAACGACGGTTATAAAGTGAAGTCAAAGGATCGCGAGTTGCTTGATTTTGCAATAAGGCTTCGCGATTTTTGCGCGAAGTAATATCTTGGAATGCCGAGTATAAAACCACATCATAGTTGTAATCAATAATGTTGGCCGAAGTTAAAAGCCAAAACGGGGTGTCGTTTCCAGGGGTTTTAATCAGTACATCAAAGTCTTGTACTTCTTTTTTCTCTTCGAGACGTTCCAATAACAAACGACGGTTGTCGGAATCGGCAAAAAAGTCTTTGAGATGATATTTATCAACTTCCGACTGATCAATTCCAAACAGCTTAGCTGCATTGTCATTGGCCAAAATTATCCTATCGTCTCCCAAGCGAGAAATTATTATCGGGAATGGAGAAGATTTGATAATTTCTTCAATACGGTGATTGTATTTAATTATTTCTTGATTAGCCTTATCAAGCTTTTCGGCACAGATATTTTGGCTCATCAACAAGAATCCACCGGCAAATAATATATATGAAAACGGATAAACATACCAAGGAGTATAAGCTCCTAAAAACTTTGATAAAATAACAACAGCTAGGCCACATGCTACACCAAATGCTACTATGAATCCACTATTGTGAGAAGAAGAAAATCTTGAGGCAAGTCCTATGGATAAATAGATAAATGAGACCAACGGAAATATAAAACGCATGTTATTAACGATGTCTCCAGCCGGTATTACCAGGGTAAACAAAATAATTGCTCCACCGCCAAGACCTCCTAAAATCCAAACAGGTAAAAATGATACATCTTTGTTTGATGCTCCGTTAATAAAGCTTGATGCCGAAAGCATCATGAAAATCATGGAAGTTAAAAACATCAACAGTTCAAACATTATCAAAACTTCGACCGATCCACCCTGCTCGAATGCAGAAACTGCCGACTTTTCAAAAAGAACGCCAAATATATCAAATACTATTGCCGCTATAAAATAACTTACCGGCGACAGCAAACTGTCATCTCTGGCAGCATATATTGCCGAGAATAATAAAAACAAAAATGCAAAAACACTTAAGGTTGTACCGCCAGTTTGCGAAAACATTTCAAAACTTCCCATTTTGTCTCCTTATCAGAACCCTTGTTATTGTCCTGAGTTTATCTTGATTTTGTTAATATAAAATAAAATTTAGCAAAAAATTGATGAATATTTAATTTTTTTAAGTTACCATAGCAATGATTTTGATTGAACAAAGGATGGAGAATCATGAACCAAAACATACCTTGCCACTTAAGCAATAATTTGGAATTTGACTGCAACAAAAAGCCATCGTTTATAACCGACAGAGCAAAATTACGGACTTTGTGGCCGGGAATTGTGTTCGGAGCTTTATTATTCTTGCTCGGACTTTATGAGTGGCTTGATATGTTCAGAAACGGCGGCGAAGAAATGATGCCTAAAGATACCGTCTTGGTTTACAAACCTATATTTGCCGTGTGGTTTTTTGATTTGTGTTTTGCCATGGTTGGTATCGGCATGGTAATTACCAATATTTTATTATATTTGCGCTACAATAAATACAAATTTGTCGGTAAAAAAGTATCCATCATCAAAAGGCCGGTTTTTCGCGATAAAGTAGTGATGAGCGAGGAGCTTAAAAATTACACCGGTGTCAGATTCAGAGTTGAATTCTTGCAATCAGGTTTCTTAACAAAGAATCGTTATGTGATTGAACTTTACCATCCAAATCCTGAAAAAATCGTTCCGCTTTATTTGTCAACTTCTGAAAAAGGGGTTAGAAAAAGATGGAAAGAATATGCCAAGTATTTTAAGCTTCCGGCGTTGATTAATATCGAAAAAGGCTTGAAAGTTATTGAACTAAAAGATTTGAATAAATCTGTTGCTCAACAGTACAAGGCCGGATTAATCAAAGATGAGTATGATGGTTATGCTAATTTACCGTCTTCGGTTTCTTTTGTGAGAAAAAGAGATAAAATCGTACTAAAGGTCAGAAAAGTTTTGTGGGATGCCTATAATCTCTTGGCTTGGTTGGCTATAATTATGGTGGGTTTTGTGTTGATGTTAATATTAACCAACCTTGAAAACTTTAAGGAAGAATCTGCGTCGACAATATATACACTTGCAGGAATTGCCGTCGTAATAATTATTGCCGCAGTACAAGTGCTGTTTCGTAAGGAAAAATTGGTTTTAAAGAAAAACAAAATCGTTAACACTCACAAATATATGTTGTTTTCAACCAAACACAACCAGATGCTTAAAAAAGATATTGAGGAAATAGAGGTTACTCAGAATCCGGCAACGGGCAGATTTTTTGTATCAGTTATTTCTGATGATAACACCATAACTTTCGGAGCTAAATTGCCGATTGAAGACCTTAAATGGATAAAAAGCTTTTTAATTCATGAAATAATATAAAAATTACTTTACCTTGACGGAATATTCTAGTATATATTCCGCAATGACCTTGGCTTTTTTATGGAGACAATGATGAAAAAAAATAAATTACAAGCTCAAATTGAAGAAGATGCCCTTTTGCGGGAAGTGGTCGAAGATGTCAAAAATGACCAATTTCGCCAGATGTGGGATAAATACGGATTGTTTATTATAATTGCCGTTGCCATCATTCTTACTGCGACAGTCAGCTTTGAAGGAATAAAAAATTGGCAACTAAAGAAAAGCCAAGAGTTGTCAAATGCTTATTCGGTAGCTCTATCTTTGCAAAATCAGGGCAGATTTGATGAAAGCTTGCAAATTTATAACGATTTGGCTGAAAATGCGTCGGGAATATATGCCGATATTGCCAAAATGCAAATTGCCAATGTTTTTGTTGAGCAAGGTAAAATTGATGATGCTATGGCTATCTTGCAAAACCTTATCAATGATACGGCGACCTTGCCAGAGATGCGCGATATTGCAGCCCTTAAACTAGCATCTTACAAACTTGATAACAATGCACCGGCAGATGAGATTTCAAACTTGTTAACCCCTCTTACAATAAGCGAGAACCCTTCAAATATTGCCAAAGAACTTTTGGCTATGCTATATATCAGAGAAAAAGACATGGTAAAAGCTAAAGAAATGTACGAAAGCATTGCTTCTTCGGAGAATGCTCCTGACAATATGAAAGCGCGTGCTTTGGATATGGCTAATTTGTTAAGTGAAACTAAATAATTGCGGAAAATAATCATGAAAAAATTTGTTATTTTATGCTCGGTTGCGGCTCTTGTCTCCGGATGTTCATATTTTGATAAAGATCCTTTGCAAATTGATGGTGTCAGACAGAGGGTGATAAGAGAAAATAAAAACTTGCAACCGGAATATACGGCAGGACAATTTAAGATTAGATTGCCCAAAGCATTAGAAAATTCCAGTTGGCAACAAAGCGGTTGTAATGCCGAACATGCTTGCGGGCACCTAAAAGCCGGCGGCAATCTTGATGAAATTTGGCAAGAAAGTTTTGGTGAAGGTTCGTCAAAAAGAAACCCGATTGTTACCAACTATGTTTCTGCCGACGATAAATTATTTACTATGGATGCCGAGGCTTTGATTACCGCTTTTGATTTAACAAAAGGTGAAATTTTGTGGGAAAGAAAATTAAAACCGCAAAATAAAGAAGCTAAAAGTTCGTCATTGTTGGGCGGAGGTATAGCTGTTTATGACGGCAAAATTTTCGCTGCAACAGGCTTTGGTGAGCTGTTTGCATTAGATGCAAAAGATGGTAATATTCTGTGGCAACAAAATGTACATTCTCCGTTAAGAACTGCTCCGAGTGTTGATGATGAATTGGTTGTTGTCCAGACTTTTGATAATGGTATATATGCAATCAAAATCGCCGATGGCTCCATCTTGTGGAAAGATAAAATAGAGGCAGAAACCACAACAATTATCGGAGGCGCTTCTCCGGCATATTCTCCGGCTAATGATTTGGTTGTTGCCGCTTTTTCAAACGGTCAATTACAAGCCTATAAAGCTTCGACCGGAACCCCGTTGTGGAATGCTTGGTTGACTTCGAGCTCAATGACGGAATCTTTGGCCGACATTACATCAATCAAAGCTAATCCGGTAATTAATGACGGAAAGGTTTTTGCCGTTGGATATAACACTCCTTTAGCTGCCATTGATATGCGTACCGGCGTTAAAGTTTGGCAAAAAGAAATTGCCGCTGCAAATCAGCCTTGGATTGCCGGAAATATCTTGTTTGTTTTAACAAACGATAATGATTTGGTGGCTTTGAATAAAAACGACGGTAAAATAATCTGGAACACCATCTTGCCTGTTGAAAATGAAGATGGTGAGCAAGTTACACTCAAAGGTCCGGTTTTGGCTAATGATGCTTTGTTGGTAACAGCTTCAAACGGTAAGTTATTTTCCGTATCGCCATATAACGGCAGAATAATGGGTGTTGCCGAAGTTGAAGAAGGCATTGTATTTGCCCCTGTTGTTGTAAGACAGTCTTTAGTTTTAGCAACCGATGAGGCGGAAATAACGGTTTATAGGTAATAATAATGGTCTTAAAAGTTGCAATTATAGGTCGGGCTAATGTTGGTAAATCTACCCTTTTTAACCGCTTGGTCGGAAGAAAGGTAGCGATTGTGCATGACCGTCCCGGAGTTACTCGTGATCGTAAATCCGCCGATGCCAAAATCAGAGATTTACCTCTCGTAATAATTGACACAGCGGGTTATGAAGACGGCGATGTGAATGCCATTGAAACAAGAATGTGGGCACAAACCCAAAAAGCAATCACCGAAGCTGATGTGGTGCTGTTCTTGATTGATGCAAGAGACGGATTGCAACCATATGATGAGCATTTGGCAAATTTGGTCAGACAAACCGGAAAAAAGGTTATTTTATTGGCCAACAAGTGCGAAGGCAAATTACAAGAAGACAGTATTTTTGAAGCTTATAAATTAGGATTTGGGCAACCGATTGCCTTTTCGGCCGAACACGGTTTGGGAATGCAAGACTTGTATGACTTGCTAAAAGAAGAAAACGACAAGCTAGATGAAATTGAGCCAGAAGAATCGGAAAGTGAAGAAAATTCTGACAAACCGTTGCAACTAGCAATCGTCGGGCGACCGAATGTCGGAAAATCGACCTTGGTTAATGCGTTGCTTAATGAAGATAGGATGTTAACCGGTCCGGAAGCCGGTGTTACCAGAGACGCCATAAGCAACGAATTTGTTTATCAGGGAAGAAAAATCAACTTGGTTGATACTGCCGGCTTGAGAAGACATTCAAGAGTTGATGACGGATTAGAAAAAATGTCGGCAGCTGCAACTAAACATGCCGCATTTATGGCACAAGTTGTGGTGTTGGTTTTGGATGCCGACGGGATATTGGACAAGCAAGATTTGACTATTGCCAGACAAGTTTTGGACGAAGGCCGAGCTCTTGTTATTGCTCTGAACAAATGGGATATTGCCAACAGAAAAGAAGCCTTGGATAAATTAAATTATAAACTAAAAACCTCACTCACTCAGGCTGAGGGAATTTCCACTGTTACAATATCGGCTTTGAAAAAAGAAAATTTAGATAAGTTAATGCGAGCAGTATTTAAGATTTATGATAGATGGAATACCAGAATTCCGACATCACCTTTGAACCAATGGTTTTCTGATATTTTAGACAATAATCCACCACCACTGGGCAAAAATAAACGCCGTATTAAATTGAAGTATATAACACAAGCCAAAAGCAGACCTCCGGCATTTTATATATTTTCGAGCAACCCTGAAGGACTGCCGGATTCTTACTTGCGTTATTTGATTAACAGTCTGCGTGATACTTTTGATTTGGGCGGTATTCCAATTAGAATGACGGTACGCAAAACCGGAAATCCGTATGCGGACAAAAATTAATTTCTTTTTAAGAAAAAATGTGATATATTAAAACCCGTATGGAGTAGCTATCCATACGGGATTTTCTTAAGGAAATAAGATATAAGGACGCAACAAGAATGTTGTCACAAGGATTGAGACATAGCCTCTTTAATGAGGAATTGTGGGCTTTCTGCCGGTATAAGGCGGAAAGTTTTGTTGCGTTTAAAATACCTACGAATCGACTTAGCAGAAATGATAAAATATATTGCCTGAGGGCGGAGGTGAGAGATGAATAACAATATCACCTTAAATACCTCAATGCGCAATAATTTGCTAAGTTTGAGAAATATCTCCAAACAAATGGATAAGACTCAGCTGATATTAGCGACGGGCAAGAAAGTTAACTCGGCGATAGACAATGCGTCCGCCTATTACCAAGCACGTTCTTTGACCAATCGTGCAGCTGATTTAACGGCATTGCTTGATGCGATGGAACAAGGTATCCAAACTATAGAGGCGGCTACCCAAGGATTGACCTCGGGAGCGGAATTTTTGGAACAAGCCTCGGCGGTAGTTAATGAAGCGATGACGGTTGCAGTACCTGAAAAAGAATGGTTTGAAGCCCAAGACGGAGTGGCGGCGGTGGTATCTAACTGGCAAGAGCTAAAAGCCGCGGTTAATTCCGGTGTTAAGGGCGATATTGTTATTTATGGTAATATCAAATGCGAAGAAGCTTTTACCCTGAAAGACGGGCAAAATCTAGTCGGGGTTGGCTTTTATGGGGTTAGAGATAGTGATACTGATAAATTCTCTCAACTTAATTTTGATCTAGCTGCAACAGATGACACTTATGCAATTAATACAGCTGGAGACGGAATCACAATAGCTGACCTCTCAATTAAA
Organism: uncultured Pseudomonadota bacterium; assembly: GCA_949297185.1. Taxonomy (GTDB): domain Bacteria; phylum Pseudomonadota; class Alphaproteobacteria; order RF32; family CAG-239; genus CAZU01. Next base: position 21,180 of record CASFRM010000012.1, on the reverse strand, counting down.
TCGGTCATGTCCAAAAAAAGTTCTGTTTTAGATTTTACATCAACAGAAAATCATAAATTACATAATGTTGATTTATTCATGGATGTTTCAAATTTAGAAAATTATCAATACAATTACTCTCAAGCGAGAGGTATATATAGAGGTTCAAATATTAGTATATCCGGAAAGAATTACATTTATGATGGAGAATTATTGCAAAATAAAAAAGTTATGACATTTGGCTTATCGGAAACATCCATAAATTTATACGGAGAGCTAAATATTTGCGTAAACCAACAGTATGGCCGAGGTATTTCTATATCAACCATCAAAACATATGGAAATTCAAAATTGAATATATCCTCGTTTGATAGAGCAATTGAATCCTGCAATAGTCATTTTAATGATGACAGTTTAATAAGTTTATATGCAAGAAATGATGTTGTGATATATGGAAATTCAAATTTTAATGATAATTGTAAGGTAAATTTTTTAGGAAAAAATATTTTTACTTCTTCCGGGGAGACATACAAATGCTATGTATATATTAATTCCTCAGATGCTTTCTTAAACTTTAAAGGCACTAATTTGTTTTATAATGGGAAGGGGAATTATATTAATCTGTCGTCAAAGATAAATTCTAAAATATCATTTAATGGCAAACAGTATAAAAGCAATAAAGATATTGTTAATTCATCAGTTAATGCTAATAACTTGCCGGATGGTTTTGTTAGTACTTCATATGTAGTGACTGAAGTTGTGAATGCACAATGGCTAAATGAGTTTAATAAAAATAGAAGTTTTTCTTACGAAGGAAATAGATTACTAATAAACAAAAAAAAGGAATATGATAGGATTTTGTATGAGTATGACTTGCTAATTAAAGATAGTTCGTATCAGGGAATTAATCTGCTCAAGGGTGGAAATTTGGAAGTTACTTTTAACGAAAGTCGGTCCAATAAATATAGCATTGCCGGAGTTTTGGCCGATAGTATGTCGCTGGGGTTGGAAACTAGGGATTTAGAAGATGTTTCATCAGTCAAAAAATCGTTGGAAGAAATTACCAAAGCGGTTAATTCAATTCGTTCGTTTCAAGAAGAATTGGGCAATCATTACAGCATAATCCAAACTCGCATTAACTTTACCGAGGCTCTGACCGATGTATTGGAAACCGGAGCTGATAATCTTACACTTGCCGATATGAACGAGGCTTCGGCAGAGTACCTCACATTACAAACTCGTCAACAGTTAGCAATTAACTCCCTATCGCTGGCCTCGCAATCGGCAAGTAGCATCTTGAGCCTATTCTAGACTTGTAATTCTCGGGGGTGTTTTTTCTCTTTCGTCATTCTCGGGCTTGACCCGAGAATCCAGTAAAACAATGTGCCATAGCTTGCGAGATCCTCGGAATAAATCCGAGGATGACGTATATGTGGTGGCCGAGGGTGACGTATATGTGGTGGCCGAGGGTGACAGCAAAAAAAACGGAGAGCCCTTAGATGATAAAGATATTAAAATCATGAAGATCAAAGCGACCGGAAGGGGCGGAAGATAAATATGTTATTCTTTATGTTGCAGCGACGCTTCTTCCCAACTGCTCAAACCAATATCCGACCACTCAAGCGGTATTTTATCAACTATACTCATATCGGCCATATAGGCATCTTTGATATTTTCTACTATCGTTTCGACAATAACAACTTGTGTGGCCTTGCGTAATTTATCCCTTACCTGCGGGTTGATATAGTCCAAAATTATTTTCTCATTGGCCGAACGAACCAAAACCGCGTGGTCATAGCCGTCATATATTACTTTTGGCATTTGCGGTGTGGAAGAACGCGCCTTTATGTATATATATAAACAGCCGGTTTCGTCCTCTGCTATGTAGTACTCTTTTTCAGTAACATATTCTGCCATAACTTATTACTCCATATCGTAAAATGCCTAAATGACACTATATGGAGCTAGTATATAACAAAAATGTTTAAGTTTTGATTAATTACCACTTTAGCAGGTGAGCAAGCCACGAATCGATAAAATCAGCACGACGATTTTGATAATCCAAGTAGTAGGCGTGTTCCCACACATCTATGCAAACCAAAGCTTTACCCAAGTCCAGCGATATAGGATTATCGGCATTAGAAGTGGCAACAATACTCAATTTGCCATCCTTTTCTACGACCCAGCACCAGCCACTGCCAAACTGACCCAAAGCTTTTTGCTTAAACTCTTTTTTGAAATTGTCGTAACTGCCAAAGCTTGCAACAATTTTGTTGAGCAAATCGGATGCGGGTTCAACACCTCCTTTTGCTGACATAGAATTCCAGAAAAATTCGTGATTCCATACCTGCGCGGCATTGTTATAAACGGCTTTGTCACCTTTTGAATAACTTACTTTGATGATTTCTTCCAGTCCCATGTTTTCATAATCGCTGCCGGATATTAATTCATTAAGCTTGTCCAAATAGGTTTTGTAGTGTTTGCCATAATGAAATTCAAAAGTCCGAGCCGACATATAGGGTTCTAAGGCATTGGTGCCAAAATTTAATTTTTTCATTTCAAACATCTTATTATCTCCTTTTATTCTTGGTGTTTTTTGATATATACATTGGTTCCGATTTCATCAAGCATCTTCTGCTCTTTTATGTCTTCTTCTTTTTGTTTTCTTTTCTTGCGATTTTCATCAACAATCGAATAGGTCTTTTGTTCCTTAAAAATATCGGCCATTATATCTCTTATCTCGGCAATTTTTTCACGCACAGCCGCCAGTCTTTTTTCTAAGCGTTTTTTTTCTTTTAGATATTTATCGGTATAGGCTCCGAAATCACACAACAGTGGATTTTGCATGGCAAATTCTTTTTCTTTTTCGTAATCTTCTATCAGCTGGTTGAGTTTTTTTTGCAAGGCCTCTTCTTGCCCAAGTTCTATTACCAGAATTCGTTGTTGCTCATCAAGCTCAAATTTCTTTATACGCTCCAATACTGCCAGAGAATCTCGCATCTACATCACCTATTCTTCAGGAACATATGGAGTGTTTAATATATTGGCCAACATTGTATACCCCTCTTCTAAGCTAAACCGCTCTTGCTTGCCTTGTGATAAAAATTCTTCTATCATCGGGTAATAAAAAATTGCCTCGTCAACTTCGCGGTTAGAACCTTTTTTATAAGCGCCTAGTCTTATCAACTCGGCCATATCTTCGTATGAGGATATATATTTACGAGCCTTGGATACCAGCTCGGCTTCTTCTTTGGTATCGCAGTCGGGCATGGTTCTTGAAATCGAACGCAATATGTTAATTGCCGGATAACGATTGCGTTCGGCGATTGACCTATCCAAAACTATATGACCGTCTAAAATTGAGCGAACGGCATCGGCAACCGGTTCGTTATGATCATCACCGTCTACCAACACCGTAAACAATCCGGTTATAGTACCGTTGCCGGAGCCCGGACCTGCTCTTTCCAAAAGCTTGGGCAGCTCAGAAAATACGCTTGGAGTATAGCCCTTAGATGCCGGAGGCTCTCCGACCGATAGGGATATTTCTCTTTGTGCCATGGCAAAACGCGTGATAGAATCCATCATACACAAAACATCTTTGTTTTCATCACGGAAATATTCGGCAATAGCCATGGTAACATAAGCGGCCTGTCTTCTTAATAACGGGCTCTCATCGGATGTGGCCAAAACCAATACCGATTTTTGCAAACCGTCGGCTCCCAAAACATCCTCGACAAACTCTTTAGCCTCGCGACCTCTTTCGCCGATTAGGCCAATTACGGAAATATCGGAATTGGTGTGGCGAGCCATCATTGACATCAAAGTAGACTTTCCTACTCCGGAACCGGCAAAAATACCCATACGCTGTCCTTTGCAGATGGTCAGAAATGTATTGACCGCCTTAATACCTAAGTCAACCTTGCCCTTTACGCGGTCGCGAAACTGTGCCGGCGGCGGAGAAGATTTTATAAAATAAGGTTTATTGCCTTTTATTAAAGGCCCTTTGCCATCTATAGCCTCACCAAAAGCATTGACTATTCTGCCCAGCCATGATGGGTGCGGATAAATAACCGGTTTGGCATCAACTACTTCAACTAAACAATTAATCCCAATACCGTCCATCGAACCATAGGGCATGAGCAATATCTTGTCATCTTTGAAACTTACTATCTCACAAGGCACTCTCTTTTGACGGTTGTTTATAACATTGCATCTGTCACCGATAGCAAGAGGAATTAATATTCCGCTTACCTCAATAAACAACCCCTGAACTCCGCTGACGCGTCCGAAATATGATGACACCTCAAGTTTGTCAAGCGCTTGTATCATGTTTTCAGTAAATGCACCCAAAGCCTATATTCCTTATTATTTGCAACATATTTCTTATAATATATTATTTGATTTTTTGCCATACTTATGAAGGTTATTAACATAAAACAAATTTATTTTAGAAAAAATTGTTAATAATTATTAACAAACCTAAACAAATAAAATTTATGAATGTATAGTATTTTTATCGAGGGATAATTTGTTTTTTTAGAAAGGATTAATTTCATGCGTGTGCTTTTGGTAGAAGACGATTTTGCCATCTCGCAAAGTGTTGAAACCATGCTCAAAAAAGAGGGTATGGTTGTTGATACCACCGACTTGGGCGAGGACGGATTGGAAATCGGAAAACTTTATGATTATGATATTATAATCCTTGATTTGATGCTGCCGGATATGAACGGATATGAAGTGTTGCGCAACCTTCGTGCTGCAAAAGTTAATACTCCGGTGCTTATCTTGTCGGGCTTGAGCGAGCCTGATAAAAAGGTTAAAGGACTTGGTTACGGTGCCGATGATTACTTGACCAAACCTTTTGATAAAGACGAGCTCTTGGCCAGAATTCATGCCGTAGTACGCCGCTCCAAAGGACATTCGGAATCTATCATTATCACCGGCGATGTAGTGGTAAATCTTGACACTCAGACAGTTACGGTTTGCGGCAAGCCCTTGCATTTGACCGGCAAAGAATACGGTATTATGGAGTTGCTCTCTTTGCGTAAAGGCTCAACCCTTAATAAAGATCAGTTCTTAAACCACCTCTATGGCGGAATTGATGAACCGGAATTGAAAATCATTGATGTCTTTATTTGCAAATTACGTAAAAAATTGGAAAAGGCTGCCGGCGGTAAAAATTATATTGAAACCGTTTGGGGCAGAGGATATGTCTTGCGTGATCCTAACGAAGCAAAAAAATAATATTAAAGCCCTGCTTAAAAGCAGGGCTTTTCTTTAATCTTTATTCCACGGTCGCAATCTCGGAATAAAACGTGGAACATTGTTACGGTAGTTAATGTACTCATCACCAAACCTCTTTATCAACCCTTTTTCTTCAGAAAGGGGAAAGTAAAAGGCGTTGATGACTATGAATACCAGCAAATAATAAAACAAAGCCCAACTCCGAAATAATAAAGACTCTCCCAGCAAAACCATGAAAACCCCGCTTAACATCGGATTCCTTACATAGGCATACGGACCGGTGATTATAAGCTTTTTAATCGGATTCCATGGAGCCGGCGAACCGCCACCGGCACTTGCAAACAACATCATCGTCCAAACAATTAAGAAAAAACCAAAAGCAAAACTCAATATCATTCCGACGAAAGATAATGACAATGCCGGTTCTATAAGTCTATAACCGCAAAGCCATAAAATAATAAACGGCACGGTTATCAGCACATTGAAAGGCAAAATCAAAATTGCTTGCAGCACCTATTATCTCCTAACCTCAAAGTCTGTAAAATTATTTTGTAAATATTCCAACAATTCTTTATCTTTGAGCAAATTTTCACAGTCGGCGTCAGTAGTGGTCTTATCGCTGTCTATCGGACGATATTTTTGCAAAAAGTATTTTTTAACGCCCTTCTCCTTTAGCGAGCGAGCCATATTTTTTAAGTCATCAACACTCAAAAATCTGGGGTCACAAGTCGTGCGGCACTCAAAATCTATTCCGCTTTGCAACAGCATATCCAAACTCTGCATCGCTCTTGATAAATGATCAACTCCGGTTATTTCTTTATATCTCTCGGCAATAAACGGAGCCTTGATATCAAAACCGACCCAGTCGATAAGAGGCAGCACTTTAGCTAGGTGTTCGGGGCGATAACCTCCGGTATGAAGCCCGATTTTGTAGCCTAAAGCTTTTACCTCTTTTATGGTATCGGCTAAACAATCTTGAACTAAGGGCTCACCTCCGGAAAAAGTTACGGCATCTAATTTACCCACTCTGGTTTTTAAAAATTCAAAAAATTTCTCCCACGAAAAATCTGTTGAATTCTTAATGTCCCTAATTGAAGCATTGTGACAAAAGGGGCATTTCCACGGGCAACCCTGCATAAAGACAACAGCGGTTAGCTTCCCAGGAAAATCAACGGCGCTGAATTTCTCAACGCCGCCGACAACTATATTGGACATGTTTTTTCTAATTCCGATTACTCGGCTGCAACATCGTATGCATCACATTCACAATGGCAAGCACAGCCCTCTAAAGCCTTGGCTTCGGAAAAACATACGCGAGAGCGAAACTCGGATTTTTTACCAACATTGAATTCTGAATACGGACGCAAATAACCCATTACTCTGGTCCATACTTCGCAAGGTTGTCTTTCTTCATCCGACAGTTTTACATCTTCAAAATTAACAGTTGTCATAATTTTCTCCATTTTTCTAGTTTAAGTTAATCTCTTAAGCAACATCTTTTCTTGACATTGCGGCTCTCTTGGCTGCCTTCTTTTCTTCATCACAAATCGGGCAGTACTTATGTTCTCCTGAAATATATCCATGCTTGGGGCAAATGGAAAAAGTAGGAGTAATGGTAAGGTACGGTAAGCGGTAGTTTGTCAGAACTCTTTTTACGATATCACGACAAACTTTGGCCGATGATATTCTCTGTCCCATATACAGGTGTAAAACCGTACCGCCTGTATATTTGGTTTGCAAAGTAGATTGCAAATCCAGAGCTTCGAACGGATCATCCGTGTAACCAACCGGCAATTGCGAAGAGTTGGTGTAGAACGGATTTTCTTTGGTGCCGGCTTGGATAATATCTGCATATCTTTTCTTATCCTCACGGGCAAATCTGGTGGTAGCACCCTCGGCCGGAGTTGCTTCCAAATTGTACATATGTCCGGTTTCTTCTTGGATTTTTACCAATTTATCGCGAATGTAATCCAAGAATTTAACCGCAAAATTTTGTCCCCACTCATCAGCTATGCTGTGTTCGTCATTGGTGAAGTTTCTGATCATTTCATTGATACCGTTAACACCAATGGTGGAGAAGTGGTTGCGCAATGTTCCCAAATAACGTTTGGTGTAGGGGAACAAGCCGCCGTCGATTAATCTTTGAATGAATTTGCGCTTAATCTCAAGCGAGGTTTTGGCAATCTCGAGCAACTCATCCAAACGAGCATATAAGCCGGTTTCGTTGCCTTTGTATACATAGCCCAAACGAGCGCAGTTAAAGGTAACAACACCTACAGAACCGGTCTGCTCGGCCGAGCCAAACAAGCCGTTGCCGCGAGCCAAAAGTTCACGCAAGTCAAGTTGCAAGCGGCAGCACATAGAACGAATTTGTCCGGGCTTTAATACCGAGTTAATGAAGTTCTGGAAATAAGGCAAACCATATTTGGCTGTCATTTCAAACAACAATTCGGTATTTTCATCTTCCCACGGAAAATCCGGTGTCATATTGTAGGTCGGAATCGGGAAGGTAAACGGACGGCCCTTGATATCGCCTTTCATCATGACTTCCATGTAGGCCTTGTTTATCATGTGCATTTCTTCTTGCAATTCGCCGTAGGTGAAGTCTTGTTCTTCGCCGGCGATTATCGGGTGGGTGTTGCGCAAATCTTCCGGGCATACCCAGTCGAATGTGAAGTTAGTGAATGGTGTTTGCGACCCCCAACGAGAAGGAACATTCAAGTTGTATACCAATTCTTGCATATTTTGATATACTTGTTTGTAGGTCAATTTATCTTTGCGAATATAGGGAGCGAGGTAAGTATCTACTGATGAAAATGCTTGAGCTCCGGCCCATTCATTTTGTAAAGTTCCCATAAAGTTAACCATCTGGCCAACAGCGGCAGATAAATGCTTTGCCGGACCGGCCTCTGCTTTACCGGGGACACCGTTAAAGCCTTCGTGCAACAAGTTTTTCAATGACCAACCGGCACAGTAAGCGGCCAACATGCTCAAATCGTGAATGTGAATATCACCATTGCGATGAGCCTCACCAACATTGGCAGGATAGATGTGGCTCAGCCAGTAGTTGGCAGTAACTTTTCCGGAAACATTCAAAATCAAACCGCCGTTAGAATAGCCTTGGTTAGCATTTTCATTAATACGCCAATCCAATTTTTCGAGGTATTCGTTAATTGAGCTTTCAACATCAACCATTACCTTTTTATCTTGGCGAGCGCGGCTGCGTTGATCACGGTACAATATATAGGCCTTGGCAGTAGCAAAATAGTTGGCCGAAATTAAAACTTGTTCTACAACATCTTGTATTTGTTCAATCGTGGGTAAAGATTCAGAAAATTTGTGTTTCAAAACTTTCAGAACCTGCGCCGTTAAAAGCCAACTTTCTTCATCGCCGAATTCTTTGGTAGTAGTTCCGGCCTTTAAGATAGCATTATAAATCTTGTTGCTATCAAACGGAGCCAATGTACCATCTCTTTTGGTTACATTTTCAATGCCGATATTCTCGCCGGCGGCTGAAGGCATTTTGTACTCTGCTTCTGACATATCTTATTCTTCTTCCTTTAGTTAGTGGGTTAGACTCGCAATGTCGTCATTGACATTGACCATACAATATATAGTCTTAACAAAAAGTAAATAACACTACATATAGTATACACAATTTTTTTACATGGTAAACATAAACAATAATTTTTCTTATCCTTAAGACTGTTTTCATTCTATATTTTACCCTTCTCTTCTCAACACCTTTTTGGTTAACAAAAAGGTGATTCCGCACTATCTATTTAAAAAACTGTCATAAAATTTTTTTATGCTTGTAGATAAAATTCTTAATAACTTTTTTATTTGGAAATCTGTCTAAAATTTTAGGTTATTTAAGCAAGAAATTAACCTATTTTTGCGCAATTTGCCGAGTCTTTTATCAATAGTGGATTCGACTCGGATTCTCAAAAAAAAGCCCCATATCTCATGGGGCTTTTTTTCTGATGAAAATAAAATTTTAGTTGGCAGTTTTTACAACATCTTCGCCAATCATATCTTCAACAATATATTCGTCGGTGCACTGGCGACCTAGACATTTTTTTAAGACTGTGGCGGTGCGCCCTTCGGTCAATCCTCTCAACTTTACCGACGGTACATAAACATCGGTAATCTTTATCTTAAAGGTAACATAGGCTACCTGACCACTTTCGTCACTTAGATAAGCCTTCATGGTGTAGCTACCGACATTACCCGGCATCGCCATACCAACAAAAGCTCTCTTTTCTTCGTCGAACATTACCCAATCCGGTAAGGGAGTATCATCTACCAATCCGGCTTTAATGGTAACGTCGCCGACAAAATTCATTTTGGCTATTATTTCATCAGGAATTTTGACCTCGAATTTCTGGCCACTTTCCAAAGTTAAATCAGGCATCAATTTTGATGATGACAAATCTACCGGAGGACGTTTGGTCGGAACTTCCAACATATACGGACGATTGTCGGGCAAAAATTCGCCTTTGCGCCACTTTTCTAAAACACCGCGCAGGTAAACCGCTATTTTTGACGGTTTTTCGTTTAACATATAATAAGGAATCGCATCCATTCCCAAAGCTGCATATAAATTTCCCAAGGCATCTTGCAAATTTACATAAGCCAACAGGGCTTTTCCCTCGTCTTCAATAGCTCTGGCAGCCTCCAGCTGCGACTTAGTAGCTCTGGAACCGTCGGTTATGGTGGTATCTTCAGCTATATCCTCCGAAGCCTTAGCCAATTCTTGCGATATCTGATAGTCCTCGAGAGCCGACATGTATCTGGCCCAAGCAACATAAACCTGTGTCAACACAAGAGTGGTCATACGCTGACGACGCAAAGCCTCGGCAGCAAAATACTGCGGATTTTGAACATTTTCGAAAACTTCCAAACCAACTTCGCGAGCCTTCTTTGACCATGCTCTATTATAATAATTAGAATCCTTTTTATATGCCGTTGCTCCCGGATCTTTTATAACCTGAAACGAAGCAATTACTTCATCAAAATTGGTAACCAAATCTCTGGCTCGCAATTCCGGACGATTGGTTAAAGCTACCCACTCCATTTCGCTTAAAGAGCTTTTTATCTCCGGCAAGTCAAAATTTCCATATTCTTTACCAACCAACTTAAACTCGGTAGAAGGATGGAAACCCATCAAGGAGGCTAATCTAACCTCCGCCGTTTCCAAATCGCGTTTTAAGTCCGACAATTCTTTTACCGCTTGCATATATTCGCGTTTTTTCTCTAAATCGGCCACACTTAAACTTTTTCCTTCTTTAGCCAACTCGTTGGAGCGAGCATTGAGTTCGTCGACATCCAAAGTCATATATTCTATCATATCATTTATGACCGGGAGCATTCTTTGAGCCGATAAAGCCTTCCAATACAGTACTCTGGTTTCTTGCATTAAGTTATGTATAACCTTGCGGCTTTGCTCATAGGCCACGCTTGATTGATACCAATTATCTCTACTTTGATAATAGACAGTACTTATATCCAAAATATTCCACGCCAATTTTAACTCCGAATCCATAGCGTTGGGATTGGAAGTGTTAACATAACCTGCAGATGAAAAAATCTCCGGCAGTCTGTTCTCCGGTGACATACCAAGCTCGACCATACTCTGTTGGTAACTAACCAAGCGGCGTGTGTAATTGTATTTCAAGGCAAGAGCAAAAGCCATATACATATCTATAGGCTTTTCTATTTTGCGGGGAGAGTTTGCATACATTGTTTGCATGTCTGTATCAACTCGAATCGCCCTATCCCAATCACTGTAAGCTGCCGGTGCGGGAACGCCTTGCTCGGTTATGGTGTTGTCATCAAATTTTGAACAGCCACTTACAAATAAACTTATTACAACGAGTATTGATAGTATTCTTTTCATTGCCTTACCTTAAAAAACAATATTCCTATCCGTAACTTATACCAATATTTTGCATATTAACAGTATTTATTTGATTTTATCCAACTTTGTTGTATAAAATTAACAGAAAAGATATCTTTATAATGTAGTGTATTGGTATTGTATGCATATTAGTGGTTTGAAAAAATGATTGAGCTCTTAAATACCGTATTTAAATATAAGGAAAAGCAAAGTCCGGATAAGTTGGGATTGTATCCTGAGGCTATCCATACCGGTGCAATGCCCGAGCGAAGATATCTGTGGAGCTCCAGATTACTGGTTATTTTTGCAGCATTGAGCATTTGCTTAAATATAATGCTGGTATCTTCAATATATGTTATGTTACCGCAAAGAGGTGCTGAACCGCTGTTATTTCAACACCTGCGTACTTTTAGTCAATTAGCTCCACTGGAAAAAGCCGAACGACCGGTTGCCGCAATCGACCTGCTAACAGAAGCTTTTATTGAAGAATTTATTTTGCTTAGGCATACAATCACCGCAGATTATGACGAACTGATGACCAGATGGGGACGAGGTTCAAGACTGTTTTGGATGTCTTCTCAACGAGTATATCAAAATTTTGCATCCAATGATATCAATAGAAATATTAACGAGTTTAAAATGCGCGGATTGGTGCGTCTGACAGAAGTTGAGTGGATCAGACCTATGTCACGCGGTTTTTGGATGGCTCAATTTATAACCATGGATTACTACCCTGGGGAAACTGTTCCGGTGATTAATGTTTGGAGAGCTTATGTAAGAGCCTTACTTGCTCCGATCCCATACGAAAACAGATCTTTGCGCGAACAAAATCCTTTTGGCTTCTTGGTTACCAGCTACTCGACATCTTATGTCGGAACCCCTGATGATCCGGAAAGTTACATGAATACAGCAAAAGATGTGCGTTCGGAACAATATGCTTATTAGGAAAAATCATGTTTTTCTCCATCCTGTTCCGTTACAAAGATAAAAAATCTCCAGACAAATTGGGAAAATACCCTCAAGAATTTCATATAAAAGCTTTTCCCGAGAGACGCTATTTGTGGACATCAAGAATTTTGGTTATACTGGCTGTTTGCAGCTTTTGCTTAAATATAATGCTGACATGCGTAATTTATCTGATGTTACCCCAAAAAGATGCGGCACCGTCTTTTTATGTTTTGAACCAAGAAAAAAATATAATAGAAAAAGCTCAACCTGCATACAGAACTGCTTATTTTAAGGATTTACTTACCGAAAAATATATTGCTGACTACATTGAAATGCGCCACTCGGTACCAAAATCTTCGGCCGATTTATTTTATCGATGGGATACAACTTCTCTATTTTATTGGTATTCGGGGACCAGAAACTATTATGACTTTGTCAATTCAATAGACAACAACACTATGAAGACCTTTATCAGATTAGGTATGAAAAGGCTTATCGAAATTGATGAAATAAAAAAAGTTACAGACTCTTTATGGACCGCCCAGTTTAAAACGATAACCACAACAAAAAACATGAAAGATCCAGATATCATTATATGGCGGGCATATATGAGAATAGCCTACCTTGATATTACAGGGTATGAAAATATTGAAAAAGATGAATATGATAAATTAAATTACACATCTAATCCGTTTGGATTCAAAGTGATGTCTTATTCATTAACTTATGCCGGAAAACCCGAGAAGTCAAAAGACGCCATGTCGGTAGCAAAAGATGTTTTTGAAAACCTCGAAGATGTGGTAAAATAATCAGTTTCCAAACTTATCTATAATTGACTGCATGACCGGTATCTTATAATATTCTTTGTCTCCAACAACCTTAAATTCTTCGGCCAAATCCAAAGCCCATATAGCGGCTTGGTGATTGATAAATCCTTTACCTAGAACTATGCTGTCATGATGCTCCAGAAGATAATTTCTATAATTACCTGCTTCTTTTATGTAGTGCTTCATAAGGCCAAACCTTTGCGAATAATTTCCTATTGCCAACACTATAATTGCTGCTGTTGCAAGCAATAATACCGCCGCAAAAGGATGAATAACCGCAGACATTATCACCAGAAGTAAAAGTTCAAAACACACCACAAATGTCCTGATTAAATATTTTATCCATTTTTTTGTGCCAATATACCAAAGAAATATACATGAAATACTTAGTAAACTAGATAAACACAGAACCGTGAAAGTTTGACTAAAATTGTATTTGAGTCCGGATATGAACATCTCGGTTGATAGCAACATAGCCGTACCAAAAATTAAGTATCCAATGTTTATTTTGAAGCGGAAAAACAGCATCTGCAGATTCACGTCTTTATGCAAATCTGCTATAAATCTTTTAAATTTTAAAAGTGTTTCTCTACTTACTCTAAATACCGTTTCATGAGCTGTAAAGAGCTTTCCTAACGCTTTTTGCTCCGTCCGCCGCAGAGAACTCATATCATCGGTTCTTTTTATGAGCAAAATTGCATCGCCTGACTGCTGTATGTCTATTATGTTTTTGCGGTAGGCTTCGAGCAAAAAGCCGCATACCGATTTCATGTCAAAACGATTAAACAGAAGTTGGCGCAAAAATAAAGGTGATTTTTCAAGATTGAATCTTAGCTGACCTTTGTCTTTACCGATATAATACCACGATATCAGAAAAGATATTGCTATAACCAAAAGACCTAATACCGCAAAGCATATATCACCATAACCATACAAGTATCTTATGGTCTTTTGCCATAATGTTTCAGGAAGCAACGCCTTGGGAGATATATTTGCTATTAAGTGCAACCCTTCGCTCACAAATAGCGGGCGTGATGCCACATAGGTCTGAGATGTCGGACCATTGGGTGATATGTTCACAAGATTATTGTACAAACCATATTTACCGCCTAACAAAACTGTGCTGCCTATCAGAGCGTCTTTTTGCGGCAAAATCAAAATTCCTCCGGCTCTGTCTACGACCATATTCCACCCGTTGCCGCCGATATCCCAGTAAAGTTGATAATAGTCCCCTTGATTATACAACAAATTGTCGACAACATATTCAAATTTGTATGTGTATACTCCCGGATCAAGAATATAATTTTGCTCAGGGAGCATATATACATTATTATTGTCGGCATTAAGGTGATAACTTACAGGCATATCATTAACGCTAACGCCAATAACAGAATAATCGAGTTTTTGCTTTTTACCGGAAACATTGCTTGCATAAAGAGGTAATTTTTTACTTAGTCCTTTTTTTAATTTGTAGCCATTAGCAACTACAGTTACAGTTTCGGTTATCTTTACCATACCACTCGGCAACACCTCTAAAAGGCTCATAAAATATGGAATATGCTCCATTGCCGGAACATATTCCGGCGTATTGTTTGGAGGTAAGTAAGCCACTATCATCGGTACATTACTTTGTTGCTGCCAAGTTTGTTCCTGCTCGGTAATATTAGGAATCGCCTGAGCTTGTGCTGAAACTATCTCTTCTCCGGTGTTTTCTTTAGATGATGGTATTCTTGATAAAGCTTGCTCATAAAGAGTTTCGAAGATGCTTTTTCCTGCGGAATCACCACTTTGTTTTTCGGCTTCGTCGCGAACAATACTAAAATTTTTATTGAGATTTTTTACTTCTATCTTTTGGGCTTCGGAAAATCTTTGTTCCAAAAAATCCTTAAATTCGTCAGCATCAACCTCATGAATTTTTGCAGGACCTTGCTGCTTGGGATTTTGGAAAGTAATCCCCTCGTAGCCGCTTATAGGCGTAACTTTTGCAAAAAGATTGCATATAAAAATAAAGTTGAAACAAATTGCAAAAAAAAGTTTTCTCATAACTTGACACTCGGCGTTAACTGATTCATCATAGCTGCTATATTGTAGGCAAAAATTTGTTAAAAAGTTATAAAGGAGTATAAGAATAATGACTGAAAATGCAATCGGAGCAATTATTTTGGGTGCCGGAAAAGGAACCAGAATGAAATCAAATCTGCCCAAAGTGTTGATGCCGGTAGATGGAAAACCGATGATACGACATATCATTGATACCTTAGAAGAACTCAAGGCTGACAAAATTGTTGTAGTTGTTGCTCCGGACGGAGATGCCGTAAAACAAGAAGTTGCACCATATCCGACTTGCGTTCAAGAAAAACAATTAGGTACAGCTCATGCTGTTTGCGCTGCTCGTTCTGAATTCTGCGGATTTAAAGGAGATATTTTGGTTATCTTCGGCGATCAGCCTTTATACACCAAAGAAAGCATGAAAAAACTGTTGAAAAAACGGGCCGAAGGATATGCTGTTGTCTGCATGGGATTCAGACCGGAAGATCCGGCAAGGTATGGCCGCTTGGTTATGAATGGCGATAATCTGGAAAGAATTGTGGAATTTAAGGACGCAACTGATGCTGAAAAGGCTATCACCTTCTGCAATTCCGGAATTATGTGTTTTGATGGAGAAAAACTATTTGAAATTTTGGCCGCAATCAGTAACGACAATGCCGCTAATGAATACTATTTAACCGATGCCGTTGCCGTTGCCTTGAGAATGGGATTAAAGTGCTCTGCCGTGGAATGTCCTGTGGAAGAAGCGTCGGCAGCAAACACTTTGGAAGAATTGGCATTATTGGAAAAATTAATAAAAAAACGCAAAACTAAAAAATAAATATAAGTTGCTGTATGAGTTGGATTAAAAGAAACTGGTTCGCTGCATTGGTGTTTTTGGTCGCAGCGTTGTTTATGTT
The DNA here is from genome assembly GCA_949297185.1 of uncultured Pseudomonadota bacterium. GTDB lineage: Bacteria > Pseudomonadota > Alphaproteobacteria > RF32 > CAG-239 > CAZU01. The sequence continues at coordinate 5,335 of CASFRM010000012.1, read as the reverse complement.
ATCTGTGGTTTTGGTTTTGATAGCTCCAAAACAAGATACAAAGCTGCGTGGTTTTGTTAAGTGCTCTAAAGAATTGGCAGATAATCTTGAAACCTGTAACGGAGCGTTGTGGTGCTCGGCAAAGACTGTCTTTTCGGCTTCAGGGTGTGATGCAAAAGTAATAGCTGATGGTGTGTTACAGTGGTTAGATGACAAACAAGATTATCCTTGGAGCAATTATATATTTAAACCAGAACTGCCAGAAAATACTTTTGTTGATGAAAAAGCTAGGACTGAGTATCTGGAAAAGTATCCAAATACAAAACAAGAAATGAATAATTTGCATAAGCTGAGAGAGGAAATAGAAAATGAACAAAACTTGCAAAACTTCGATGAAGAAATGTTGCCAAAATAAAAATGACTTACCAGCTTGGGATTTAAGTGATTTGTACGAAGGCGTTGATGATCCTAAAGTACAACAAGATTTGCAGCGATATAAAAAATCCGTAGCAGCATTTGCAAAAAAATATAAAGGCAAACTCGCATCTCTCAGTGCTGCTGATTTTTATAAAATGGCTCAGGATCATGAGCAAAACTCAGTAATGGCAAACAAGATAGGTGTTTTTGCGTACTTAAATATGGTTACGCAAATGAACAATCCTCAAGCCATGACTTTTTACCAAAACACATCCGAAAGTTTGAATGAATATGCAAAACCTTTAATATTTTTGTCTTTGGAAATAAACAAGTTGCCGCAGAGCAAAATCACGGAATGGTTCAAAGACAAAAATGCCGCATACTACAAGCCATGGTTGAATCGCGTAAGATTGTTTAAGGATTTTGAGCTTTCAGAAGAAATAGAAGAAGTTTTGCACGAGAAATCTATTACTTCCGGCGAAGGCTGGGAAAGACTGTATGAGGAAACTTCTGCCAGATTAAAATATAAAGTAAACGGCAAAGAATATAATGATGCCGAGGTTGGCAAACTGACTATGGATAAATCTGCTAAAACAAGAGCTGCCGCAGGAAAAGAGATAGCTCGTGTATGCAGCGAAAATGCCCCGTTGTTTACTCTCAATTATAATATGGTCATCAAAGATAAGGCTATTGAGGATATAAAACGCGGTTTTAAGACCCCTGTTGAGTCTCAAAATTTGGCAAACAGAGTTGACGACAAGGCGGTTGAAGCTTTGGCTCAAACAGTAAGAGATAACTATGCAAAAATAGCGCACCGTTTCTATAAATTAAAAGCGAAATGGCTAAAAGTTAAAAAACTTGAATATTGGGACAGGAACGCTCCCTTGCCGTTTGAGAGCGACCGCAAATATTCTTGGGAACAAGCTGTTGATATCGTACTAAAGGCATATAAACAGTTCTCTCCCAAATTGTATGATTTGGCAAAAGACTTTTTTGATGATAAACATTCTTGGATTGATGTTCCGCCAAGACAAGGCAAACGAAGCGGAGCTTTTGCAATGCCCTTGCCCAACGGATATCACCCGTACTTAATGCTAAATTTTGTGGGCAAACAAAATGATGTTCTGACCCTTGCTCATGAATTGGGACACGGATGTCATATGAGGTTGAGTACCGTACAAGGCGATTTGAACGATGCAACACCTTTAACTCTGGCCGAAGTAGCATCTGTATTTGCCGAGATGCTAACTTTTCAATCTTTGCTTAAGGAAGCAAAAGATGACAAAGAGAGACTTTGTCTTATCGCCGGAAAAGTGAATGATATGATAAATACATCAATTCGCCAAATTGCTTTTCACTTTTTTGAGACCAGAGCACATAACGAAAGACGCAACGGTGAAGTTTCGCAAGAAAGGCTTGCTCAAATTTGGAAAGAAGAAATGGCTGCGTCTTTGGGCGAATTTGTAAATATTGACGCGGTTACGGAAAATAACTGGACACAAATCGGACACTTCTTTTGGAAGCCGTTTTATGTATATGCTTATTCTTTTGCCGACTGCTTGGTTAATTCTTTGTATCAAGTATATCAAGAAAACAAGATACCTGATTTTGCCGATACATACCTAAAAATGTTGGCAGAAACCGGTGTTAAAAAGTATACTGATTTGCTAAAGCCATTTGGCCTTGATGCTAAAAGCTCAGATTTTTGGAACAAAGGTCTAGGACTTATTTCGAGCTACATTGACGAGTTGGAAAGACTGGATAAAAAAATCAAAATATAGCCGAAAAAATCGACATCAAACACCGAAAAATAACATATATACAAAATATTCAATTAAGAGTAGTATTAGTACGTAAGTGTAAAAAATACACTTATTATGAACTAACACTATTCTATATTGGAGGAATATGAGAAATGTTAACCGGTACTATAAAATGGTTTAACAGCAAGAAAGGATATGGTTTTATTGAACCTGAGATAAAAGGTGATAAAGATATTTTTCTTCATGTAACACAGCTTGAAAAAATTGGATTGAAGAGATTGGAAGACGGTCAAAAAGTTGGTTACGAACTCTATGATGACAGAGGTCGTATTGCGGCCGGAAATATAAAGGTCTTGTAGAAGTATTTTTGGGAGATGCGTTGTAACAACGCACTCCCTTTTTTGTAGCCAATAAAAATGTTTTAAATAAATACTTGACAAAGCGTTAATATGAGCGTAAAAAGATGTCAGTTTATCGCGGGGTGGAGCAGCCCGGTAGCTCGTCAGGCTCATAACCTGAAGGTCGGAGGTTCAAATCCTCCCCCCGCAACCAACAAGAAAGAAGGCTTTTGAAAAATCAAAAGCCTTTTTCTTTTGCCTTTGTGGGGCAATTTGTCCCACTATAGTCCCACTTTTTAGAGTATTTTAGCTGTCTTTATGATATGTTTTATAGTGATTTTAGCTTATTTGGTATGGATAATTACTCAAGATAACCAATTTTTTATCAGCTTTTCTTTTATGTTTTGGCTACCTACTGCATTAATAGAGCTGCATAACACACCTTTTTCAAACAAAAAACCGACAAACTCATCACTTAAGTGTAAGTTAGCTCTGACTTCTTTATGTTCAGCCTCTTCTGCATTCCAAGCATAAAGTGTCTTACCATCAGTTAAAATACGAATTAACTTATGATGTTCACACAACATCTTAAATTGTTCCTTATTAAGCATTTGATAGTTATTCATAGTTTTATCGGTTTTTTTGTATTATTTATTATTACCATTCTTTTGTTTTTAGTAATTCGGCAATTTCTGCGGTTGAAGGAAGTTTTTGATTTTTTTCTAATCCTAGAACTTCCTGCAAATTAAAAATTCTTTTACCAAGAGGTGGATGTGTTTCTTGTTTTTTCTTAAATGATGTATTGTATAATTTATTTACAAAGAAGAAACGATGTGGACACCTTGTCAAATCATATCCATATTGATATGCCTCCTCAAAGGCTTGTTTAGCATTTTCCTTCATTTCCTCTGTTAATTCACCCTCAATTGCTGTAAATTTCAAATTGTTTGTATCTCTATTTTGGGCTTCTACAACAGAAACTGCTTTAATTTCACCAATGTTGCGCATTTCTTTATTTTGATATAATCCAAGATATTTACATTTTTTATAGCCTCTATCTGCAGGGCAATAATATAATTTTAGACGCTCATTACTTTTATATGAGGTTCCGCATGGTCTCATATCTAACTTCTTGTCCATATCACTGATAAGATTGCTTTCATAACAATATTTTTCATAATCTTCAATGATATCGGAAAAATCATCATTAGAATCAATAAGATTTTTTACAAGCTCAATAAGTTTTTCAAAAGATAAGTGAATATGTTTTACATCAGGATTTTTAGTTCTAATCATATTCTTGATTTCTTCTTTTTTCTCTTCTTTTAGCTCTTGCGGATCTAAAGTTAAAAGAATTTTTTCTCCATCATTTTGAAAAGAAGACAAATGGTGTTCTAGTTGTTTGGTTCCAAAATTATTATAAAGTTTTGTTTCTATAACTATTTTAAAATTCGGTTGAAAAATGACAGCATCAGGCACACTATCTTGAGATCTTTCTTGTAATTTAATACTCAATTCAAAATTTACAGATTTACCTTCCGTTTGCATTATGTATTGTAATAAATCATAAAATTTTGAAGGAGAATGATTATATAATCTTGAAAAAAGTAGCATAGTATTTGCTGTACTGACATTTTCTTGAGAATGATATCTTTGAAAGTAATGTATCTCCATTTTATTCTCCTTTTTTATCTGATTTTATAGTGTTTATATCGAAATTGGGATGTGTATCCCAAAAATTATTAAACTTTTCAATTGTTTTTAGAGCGCCTTTTCCTCTGGATATTTCCTTAGCTCTTAAACCGGCTTTGAAACTCAGTAAAAACATTATTTTATTTCTGAGCGGATATCTTGTATTTTCCAAATAAGCTAAGACCATGGTTTGTTGTTTTGAGTTTAATATTTTTGCTTGTTTTCCTATACCCACAATGTTCTCCAAGTTATTATAATTACACAATATTTTATATAAATTATAATGACTTTATTTTAACCATCAACGGATTTGTTGTTAAAAGCCTTGAAAAATAAGGACTTATTATAAAATATAAAATTTATAATAAGTATGTGTGTTTAATAGTTAATAAATTCCATTAGTTGTATCCGCATGATTTATTCCCTATATAAGATAAAGATAATATTTGTAAGGAGAGAGTTGATGCCTCAAAATCACAGCCTTTGGGAAGAATATATTTTAAATACCGGTAACAAAATTGCCTTTTTCCGCAAATTTAAGAAGATATCCTTAAAAACTTTGGCGGCAAAGACTAAAATTCCTCTTAAAACCTTGGAGATGATGGAGAATTCATCTTTGGAGCTGATAACACCGGAGATTTCTAAACTTGCAGCTTATTTTAAGGTTGAGCCGGAATTACTTTTATCGGCAAATAGTGTTATTGAGATAGATAAGTTACGTCTACTTGATTTTATCTTGCGTAAATTTAATCAAAATCAGGATTCAAAAGCTTTGCAAAGCCAAATAACCAACTGGATAATATTAACCTTAACCGATGAAATAAGGCACTGGCAAGATAGTAGGAAGGAATCGGTTGAAGTTCTTTGCAAAATAAATCGCTCTCAAGAAGCACAAAAAAGAGCACAGTCTCGGGATAAAAAATATGCTCCGTTTCGCGAATATTTCAAAAAAATCCAATATCAACAATTTTTGATTAATCAAAAACAGGGAAAAAAACTAACATCTTGCCAATTTGTCAGATGGTTTATGGACAATATGCCTCCGGATATCAAAATTCCTTATACAAAAAACAATCAGATTAATAAATTAACCCAACTTGCAATTATTAATAACCGAGAATTTTTAGCCATTACACACAAAAGCTA
>CASFRM010000011.1 GCA_949297185.1 uncultured Pseudomonadota bacterium | reverse complement strand
TATTACCTGTTCCATATCTTCTTTATAGCGCGAAGATATGGGTATGTCTACATCTACCTGCTTACGCAGGTAGTGTTACGTTCGAATCATAAAAAAACAGGCCTTTCATTTGAGAAAAGCCTGTTTTTACTTAGTTCAGAAAACTATTTTTTCAAAACTACAACTCCGGGGAGTTCTTTGCCTTCCATCCATTCAAGGAAAGCACCGCCGGCGGTTGAGATGTATGAAAACTTGCTTTCTACTCCGGCGTTAGCCAAAGCAGAAACAGTGTCACCACCACCTGCTACCGACATCAATTTGCCGGCTTGAGTGAGCTCGGCTGCATGCTCGGCAACTTTGTTGGTAGCATTATCAAACGGCTTCATTTCAAACACGCCCAAAGGTCCGTTCCAAACCAAAGTTTTGCTCTCGTCTAACTCGGCATTGATGGCGGCAATGGTTTTTTCCCCAACATCAAGTAAGCTCCAACCCTCGGCCGGAATGTGATCCAAATCTACGGTTTTGTGTTCGGCCATAGGTTTGAATTCTTTAGAAACAACAACATCTAACGGCAAAACGATTTTGCAGTTGTTGGCTTTGGCGGTTGCCATAATTTCTTTAGCCGTATCAATCATATCCATTTGGACTAAAGAATTAGCTTCGTTAACGGTATCAATGCCGCTGGCTTTCATGAAAGTATGAGCCATACCACCGGAAATTACCAATTTATCAACTTTCTTAACCAAATTGTTTAACAAATCCAATTTGGTCGAAACTTTAGAACCGCCAACAATGGCAATCAACGGACGCTTGGGGTCATTCAAACCTTTGGACAAGGCGTTTACTTCTTCTTCCATCAAGCGACCAAAAGCTGACGGACGCAATTTAACGGCAGCAACCATGGATGCGTGGTCGCGGTGTGCAGTTGAGAAGGCATCGGAAACATATGCATCAACATATTTTACCAACTCTTTGGCAAAATTCTCGTCACCCTTCTTTTCTTCTTTATAAAAACGAAGATTTTCGAGCAACAAAATTTCGTCTTGCTTCATGTTTTTGATAGCTTCTTCAACATGAGGTCCAATGCAGTCATCAACAAATACTACATGCTTGCCCAAAGATTTTTCCAAATCTTTAACAATGTGTGACAAAGAGTTTGCCATATCGCCCTTACCTTCGGGACGACCTAAGTGCGAGGTTACCACAACTTTGGCACCTTTGCTCATCAATTCTTTAATGGTGGGAACCGTACGGTCGATACGAGCGGTATTGGTTACTTCGAAATTTTCATTCATCGGCACGTTCAAATCGGCTCTGAGCATAACTACTTTGCCGTTCAAATCACCTAAATCATCTATGGTTTTATATGCTGTCATTTTTTTACCCTATTTAAATCAAAAAAACAAGACCCCCTTGAGCCATAGCCAAGAGGGTCTTATAATTAAAATTAGCCGTTTACCTTAGCCATGTGAGCTACCAAATCCAAAACTTTGTTTGAATAGCCCCATTCGTTATCGTACCAGCTTACAACCTTAACAAAGGTCGGAGTGAGCTGAATACCGGCTTTGGCATCAAAGATAGAAGTACGAGCATCACCCAAGAAATCAGATGAAACAACTTGATCTTCGGTGTAGCCCAAAATGCCTTTCAATTCGCCTTCAGAAGCTTTTTTCATAGCGGCACAAATTTCTTCGTAGGTAGTAGCCTTTTCCAAGTTAGCGGTCAAGTCAACAACCGAAACATCCAAAGTCGGAACGCGGAAAGACATACCTGTCAATTTGCCGTTTAATGAAGGAATTACTTTACCAACAGCTTTTGCAGCACCGGTTGAAGAAGGAATGATGTTGCCGGCTGCAGCACGACCACCACGCCAATCTTTCATTGACGGACCGTCAACGGTCTTTTGAGTAGCTGTGGTTGAGTGAACAGTAGTCATCAAGCCGTCTTTGATACCGAAAGCATCGTTCAATACTTTGGCTATCGGAGCCAAGCAGTTAGTGGTGCAAGAAGCGTTTGATACAAACTGAGTTCCTTTAACATAAGAATCGGTGTTAACACCGCAAACAAACATCGGTGTATCGTCTTTTGACGGAGCAGACATTACAACATATTTAGCACCGGCATCAATGTGGCCTTGAGCTTTTTCTTTGGTTAAGAACAAGCCGGTTGATTCAACAACATACTCAGCACCGATCTCGCCCCATTTCAAATCTGCTGGGTTCTTTTCGGCGGTAACGCGGATGGCTTTACCGTTTACAACCAACTTGCCGTCTTTAACTTCAATAGTACCGTCGAATTGGCCGTGCATTGTATCATAACGCAACATGTAAGCCATATATTCAACATCAATCAAATCATTGATACCAACGATTTCAATATCGTTTCTTTTTTGGGCAGCACGGAATACCAAACGACCAATACGGCCAAATCCGTTAATACCGACGCGAATTGTCATATTATTCATCCTTTCTAAGATTGTTGTGCGGACAGCCCCGCACGGCTTTATTTAAAATTTATCGTCTGATAATTTAGCATTAAACAGATTTTTTTCAAGACAATTTTTTTGATTATCATAATAGTTTCCTTTTACATACCATAATACCCCAAGGTGCCTTATTGACATGTGTGATTATTGAGGTAATCTCTACGGGATGTTTTTATGATATATGGAGAAGAAAATGACTGCGGTTAGCAAATATACACCTAAAGAAGAGTTATGGAATTCGATTATTCACGGTACGGGAATCGGTTTGAGTATTGCCGGACTGGTATTGCTCGCAGTATTTTCATCGATATACGGCGATGCTTGGGTGATAGTTTCGACTGTGATTTTCGGAATTAGCATGATTGTATTATACTCTGCCTCGACACTATATCACGCGATTAAAAATGAACATATAAAAAAACGTCTTAAAAAATTTGACCATATTTCCATTTACTATCTGATTGCCGGAACTTACACGCCGTTTTTGTTGGTAAGTTTACGCGGTACGCTGGGTTGGGTTTTATTTGGAATAATTTGGGGACTTGCTATTTTGGGAACAATCTTAAAGCTAGCTTCCTCTACCACCAACGGCACCAGAGCTTGGTCGGTAACACTATATCTTCTGATGGGGTGGATGATTGTATTTGCTTCTAAATCTTTGGCGGCGGCGGTTCCCGATTTGGGATTGATTTTCTTGGTATTGGGCGGAGCTTTTTATACCTTTGGTATTTTGTTTTATGTTTGGAAAAGCAAAAAATACACTCATGCAATTTGGCATTTATTTGTTTTGGTGGGTACGATTATGCACTTTTTTGCCGTGCTTTATTCATGTGTTTTGATATAGCTAAAATAAATTTTTACCATCACCTTCGAAAACTACATAATTGTCACCCTCGGACACCATACGCGCCGTCATCCTCGGATTTATTCCGTTGGTCTACCCTATGTCGTCATCCTCGGATTTATTCCGAGGATCTAACAAGCTGTGGCACATTATTTTAGATTCTCGGGACAAGCCCGAGAATGACCTCAATGGATAATAAAACGGCGGTACATAAAACTTGAAAGATTCTCGGGACAAGCCCGAGAATGACTGGTCTAAAATATACTCAGTATTCCTTGTGCCGATTGCGAGGCAAGCGAGAGGGAATTAATTGCTAACTGTTGACGCGTTTGCAAAGTAAGATACTCGGCCGAAGCCTCATTCATATCGGCCAAGGTTAAATTATCGGCGCCGGTTTCCAACACATCGGTCAAAGCTTCGGTAAAATTAATGCGGGTTTGGATTATCGAATAATAGTTACCTAGTTGTGCAGAAGTGTTTCTTATACAAACCTTCGCATTTAATATCTGATCTAAAGTTTTTTGAACATCTTCTGCAACTAACCAACTTACTTTTTCCATCCCTATGGATTTTGAAGAAATATCGAATCCTTTTACCAAAAAACTTGATGTTCTATTTTCGTTGTAATCTATTTTAAGCTGTCCATTCAATAAAAGGTTGATTCCTTGATAAGTGCTATCCTTCAACAGTTTATCATATTGCATAAAAATTTTGTTGAACTGTTCTGTGTAATCTTCTTCAACCTTTCCCTTAATTCCATATTTATCTCCTTCAAAATCAACCTCTTTCCATGAATATGCAGTTTCTTTAAAATCTGTTAAATTTTTTCGAAGATAAGCAGCTGTAATAAAAATATGCCCTCCTGATCCTGTGTTGCCAGTAACTGTAACATCCTTTTCTGCTACAAAACTTCCTTGATTTTGATAATTTAACCTTGCTCCTACCTCAAATGTCATAATCCCTGGAGTTGTAGAAGCTTGCAAAATACACATGTTATTGTAACCCATCATATTAACTTCAGAAGTTGATTTAAATGTTATTTTTCCTGTATTTGTTGTTACTGGAAATGAAAATGATCCTTCACTATAAATATTTAGTTTTCCATAAATATTGATATTTCCATTTAATCCATAATTATACTTGTCTCCAATATTTTTGATCGTTGTTTCGCCATAAATATCTGCAGAAGAATTATTTGATACAATTGCTGTTATTGTATCGTCACCTACTAAATTAAAATAATTACTCCCCTCCAAACGAATATTCTCTGAAGCTACAATACGTACACCATTTGCATTTGCATTTATACTTATGTTTTTAATTAAAATATCTTTGGTATTATTAACATAAATCGCATTACAATCTGCAAGACCAGCTGATTGTACATTAATTTCCAAATCACTTATTACATTGCTGCCATTTAATACATTGACAAAGCTTCTTCCTACATTTCTGGTATAATCGAAATTAAGTGCCGAAAATTTATTAGTATCGGAATCAAATTTTCCATAATAACCTATACCTACTAATTTTTGATTAGCTTTTAAATATACAACTTGTTCCTCAATATCAATTTTACCATAAACACATATAGTTTCCTTACCAGCGTTTACCGCGGCAAGCAATTCTTGAGCATTTGTAACTACGGCGCCGTCATTTCCAACTAAGCTTTCAAAATATGACTTTTCGGGAATTTTTAAATTTTCTAAAGCTGAATTTGCCGTTGACTGGGCTAAATTTAGTAAATCATCAGCTTTATCCAAACCAGCATTTGCCGCTTCAATAGTTTGTATACCTTGTCCCATCGCATCTAAAAGAGCGGTTAAATCAGCCGCACGATTGGTCAGAGAGCGCGCTTGGTAATAGGCGGACGCATTGTCTATCGCCGAGTTCACTTTCTTGCCCGTCGCTAATATCAGCTGAGTTTTATCCATTTGTTTGGAGATGTTTCGCAAACTTAATAAATTACTTCGCATTGAGGCATTTAAGGTGATATTGTTATTCATCTCTCACCTCGCCGCATTAAATATTTAAACGCAACAAAACTTTCCGCCCCACATTGGCAGAAAGCCCACAATTCCTCATTAAAGAGGCTATGTTTCAATCCTTGTGACAACATTCTTGTTGCGTCCTTATATCTTATTTTCTTAAGAAAATCCCGTATGGTTAATTACTCCATACGGGGTATATATTAGCAAAAAAACTCTTAAAAATATATTAATTTTCAGATTTAATTTACCTTGCGTTGCAAATCTTCGATACGAGGTAAAACCGAATTCTCAATGATAAAACTTATTGCCTTTTCTACCGTGCGGTCGGTGTGCTTTACGGCGTCCCATACTGCAGAACCATCGTCGCCTTTGTCTGCTATTTTTTGATACAACATAGCCATTTCCGAAAGCGAATCTACTATTTCTGCCAAATATGCCGGCATTTTTAGGTTTTCTTCACCACCGAAAAATCCTTCGACATATCCTTGTTCAACCGTATCATAACGCGAACGGCAGTACTCCTTCAAATCTTTGGTTTTGAGAGAGGGAAGTTTTACCTTGTTTTGCTTAACATCATCAAATACTTCATCCCAAAGCCCCATAAAAAACTTAAAAAACAAATCGGCTTCAGCTTTAGTTTCAAGCCTTGGAGCTCTACCCTCATCCCAAAATGACGAAATCACATCGGTCGGTCTTAAACTTAAATTGGGCGAACATATAGCTCCGGCAAAACGCATTTTTATTACTTCCAACGGCGTTTGGCAGGAGTAATGTTCTAACATTTTTGTAAAGCCGGCGTCTCCGATATATTGTAAAGCTTGCATTTTTTATTCTTCTTGCTATAGTTGATGAAAATTTGAACTTGAAAAAGAGTATAAGGAGTTTTGTTTAATTGTCTAGGGCAAATTTGATAAATATTTTGGTAATGACCTCGCTTGTGAGTGCCTGCTCGCAGTTTGGGCCTTTTGTTGATCGCAGACGTGAAGCCGGCGCACAAAAACAAGGTATCTTTTATGTCGGTAAATCAACACCTGAAGAACCGGCAATTTGCTATAACAAACTTTATACTTCTTATGAGGAAGTCAAAGCTTTGGCCGATGCCGAATGCAAAAAATATAATACCGGCACCCATGCAACACCGGTTAAAGAAACAGTGCTATCTTGCCGCTTGTTAGTGCCCAATCATTACTATTTTAAATGTGAAAAATAAGGAATAAAATAATGTCTTTGTCTTTGGAAAATGCTGTTAACCAAAAAGTTTGTGCCGTCTTTGCCAAGTTGGGCTTGGATAATAAATTTGCCAATGTTAAAGTTTCCGATCGTCCGGATTTGAGCGATTTTCAGTGCAACGGAGCTTTGGCTTTAGCAAAACAAGAAAGAAAAAATCCGAGAGAAATTGCAACAAGCATTGCTGCCGAATTGCAAAATGATGCCGACTTTGCCAAAGTATCGGTCGACGGTCCGGGGTTCTTGAACCTCACCTTGAGCAATGAGTTTATTGCCCAAAATATGCAAGAGATGTTGCAAGATGACCGTCTCGGTATTGAAAAAGATAAAAATCCGCATAAAATCGTGATGGATTTCGGCGGACCGAATGTAGCAAAATCGCTGCATGTCGGACATTTGCGTTCGGCCGTGGTCGGTGAGGCTATCAGAAGAATCGAACTGTTGGTCGGCAATGAGGTGATTTCCGATGTGCATTTCGGCGACTGGGGGACCCCGATGGGCATGATACTATCTGAAATCATCAGGCAAGACGGTAATTTGGATAAAGTAGAAACTTATGATATCAAACAAATATCTTATTTCTACAAACAAGCCAACATTCGTTGCAAAGAAGACGAAAGTGCCAAAGAGCAAGCTCGTATTATCACCACCAAGATTCAAGATAAAGTGCCGGAGTTTTATAAGGCTTGGCAGCACTTACGCAAAGTGTCGGTTGAAGATGTGAAGAAAAATTACAAAGAGTTGGATGCTCATTTTGACTTGTGGCTTGGTGAAAGCGATGCTCACGAAACCTGCAAAGAAGTGGTTAAACTGGCACAAGAAAAAGGCATTTCCGAAATTGATGACGGCGCAACCATTATCAGATTAGATGAGAACAAAGGTCAAAAACCACCGGTTATTTTGGTTAAAAGCGACGGTGGTTTCGGCTATCAGCTAACCGATATTGCAACCATCAAAATGCGTTATGATGACCTAAAAGCTCAAGAAATCATCTATGTGGTTGATAAAAGACAGTCCTTGCACTTTGAACAGGTTTTTGAAGTTGCCGAAAAACTTAATCTGGCTCCGCAGGTCAAATTTTTGCATATCGGCTTTGGTACGGTTAACGGTGCCGACGGTAAGCCGTTTAAGACTCGTGACGGCGGAGTGATGAATTTGGAAGACCTTATCAAATTGTCGAAAGACAAGGTCAGAGAATCCCTGCCGGCACCGGATGAAGTTGAGGGATACGGCGAAAAAGAAATTGAAAAAATGGTAGAACAAATCGCCATGGCGGCAATTAAATTTCAAGATTTGAAAAACAATATTGCCTCTGGCTATGTGTTTGAACTTGATGATTTTGCCAAGTTTGAAGGCAAGACCGGCCCTTATATTCAATATGCGGTTGCCAGAATAAATTCTATTTTGCGGAAGGCAAAAGAGAAAGGCTTAACCCCTGATAAAATTGAAATCACCACCAAAGATGAACGCGATTTGGCATTGAAAATTGCCCAGCTCAATGCGGCTGTTGCCAGAGCACACAGCGAAAAAGAGCCCAGCATTATTACCGATTATGTTTATACTTTGGCTCAGGTATTCTCAAGCTTTTATAATACCTCGCCGATTATGTCCGCCGAGACAAACGAGATTGCTCAATCGCGTCTGGCTTTGGCCAAATTGGTACGAGATATTTTGGTCAAACTGCTATACTTACTTGGAATTGAAGCTCCTGAGGTTATGCTCAAAAAAGCTTAAATTTTAATGAGAAAAATTAAACACCCCCGTTTTTATCGGGGGTGTTTTTTGTTTGGGCTATTTTAAAATTCGCTTTTTTATTAAACCAATATATGACCATTATATCATTTATTAATAGGTGTTCGATTGTAACTATCTTCCTTTTCTATTACCAAAACTTTAACCATGTGTCCGCAATTACGGCACTTTCTCCATACCTCGTAATGATGTATCAAAACCGGAACACGAACTTCTTCTACACGCAAAACTTTCCCGTTGTTATCTTTTATCTCTTCCCTTCTGATTTCCGTTTCACTTTCCGTATATAATAATTCTTTTTTTTCTTGTTTCATTATCCACCATTTTTTGCATTTTGGGCAACGAAACTGCAAGGCTCCCAACAACATTCTAAGCAATATAATACCACCCATAACCGATGAAGCAATTATCATAAAATCATTGGATTTCTCCATGCTTGAGACATTTTCATTGGCATATGCAATAAACGGAAATATTGATATTATTAACACTCTAAAAATGAACATCCTATATCTCCTCCAGCTCAATTTCCGTAATTATCGGCCTGTGGTCTGATAAATCTTCAACTTCTTTAGAATAATCAACATACGAGTTTTTGATTATGAGTTTTTTGCTGGCAAACATCCAATCTAGTTGGCCTGAATTTTTAAATGTCGTCTCATAATTTCCATCCGGAAAATGCCCTAGACAGTCTTTTAAATCAAAGTTTACCAAACGTTCAAAAAAATTGTAATTCTTAGAAGATGTTCTGGTATCAAATTGCGGGCTGGCATTCCAGTCACCGGCTATTATAAATCTCTTTGGTGAATAAAATCTATCAAGCAAGGGAGCCATATCAGAAAGACAACGGTGCAAATTGGCAAGATAGGAGTAATTGGTTACCCATTCGTAGTCGTATATCTTTTTGCCATACATAGATATTATTGCAATATCGGTATTTGCAATTTGTGCTATGGTCACACTTCCGGGATAAGCCGTATTGTAATATTTACATTTGTTACCGTCAGGAACAAACTTTTCTAGATGAAAATTACTCTTAGCTAATACTGCAGTCCCCCATTTCTGGTCGTTTCCATTATTTTCGGCATCTGTAGAAAAATCAATATTTCCCCATACTCCGGTTCCGCTTGGATTCTTGTGTGGTATCTCTGAATAAATTTGGTGGGGATAAATATCTTGTATGGAATTAGGATTGAATATCTCTTGGGCAATTACAATATCAACGCCTTTTCCGCTCATATATTCAAGAGCGGCCCTGACTTTATTTGTACTGTTTCGGCTTGGAGATTGCAGCGACCCATAGCCTAAATTCCAAGTGGCAACACGAATTATCCCAACCAAATTTATTTCCTTTCAATTATCCTAGCTTAGCAATGGCTTGGTCAATGCGGGTTAAGCTCTCTTCTTTGCCCAACACCACCGCAAGCTCGGTAGCTCCGCCGGGGGTGGTTTCTTTGCCCGAAAGAGCAATGCGTGCCGGATACAAAATCTGGCCGTTCTTTAAACCTTTAGCTTCAGCTAAAGATTTTAACGAGGCAAATAATGCATCATTATTCCATTCACTCTGCTTAGCCAAAACTTCTTTTATCTCCGGCAAAACAGCCTTGGCAACCTCAATGTCGGTTTTCATCTTTTTATTAACATACAAATCGGCGGCATAATCCGGCAATTCTCTAATAAAGTCGGTCTGCTCTTTGATTTGACCTAGAGTTTCAACACGCGGTTGCAATACAGCGGCAAGTGCTTTTTTATCTACATTTGCCGGCATATCTGCCAAATAAGGCTCGGCCAAACGATAAAATTCTTCGCTTGAAAGATTGCGGATATATACACCGTTCATCCAAGTCAATTTGACGATATCAAATATCGCCGGCGATTTGTTAAGTCCTTCAACCGAGAATATCTTTTCCAAATCTTTAATCGAAAAGATTTCTTCTTCGGTTCCGGGGTTCCAACCCAACAGAGCTATATAGTTAATAATCGCCTCCGGCAAATATCCCTTGGCCAATAAATCTTGGAAAGAGGCATCGCCGTTGCGTTTGGATAATTTATGGTGAGCATCTTTCATTACCGGCGGTAAGTGAACATAAATCGGGCGTTCCCAACCAAATGTATCGTACATCAAATTGTATTTCGGGGTTGAGGGCAAATATTCGCTTCCTCTTACCACATGAGTAATTCCCATCAAATGATCGTCTATAACATTGGCAAAGTTATAGGTGGGGAAACCATCGGTCTTTAGTAACACGCCCTCATCCAACTCGTCATAGTCTATTTCAATCGTGCCATAGACCTTATCTTCGTACTTGGATTTGCCGGTTTGATTGATGGTTTGTCTTATTACATAGGGTTCGCCGGCAGCAATGCGGGCTCTGGCCTCTTCCAAGGGTATTTTCTTGCAAGGGTCTTCAAATTTGCAAATTATCTCGTTGCCGTCTTCATCAACTTCTTTTTCTCTTTCGGCACAAAAGCAATAGTGAGCTCCGCCCAACTCTACCAATTTGTGCGCATAGGGAGCATATAAATCTTTGCGTTCCGACTGTACATAGGGGCCGAAATCACCTCCGATATCAGGACCTTCGTCCCAATTCATGCCAACCATTTTCAAAGTGTTATAGATAATGTCGGTTGCTCCTTCGACATAACGTTTTTGGTCGGTATCTTCAATACGCAACAAAAAATCACCGCCTTGAGCTTTGGCAATCAAGTATTCGTAAAGTGCCGTGCGCAAATTACCTATATGCATATAACCTGTGGGACTTGGTGCAAAACGTGTTCTTACTTTCATCTTTTTATTTCCTCAAAATATCTTATTTCATTAATTTAACCGCTGCCGCTCTGGCTTCATCGGTGATAACTTCACCGGCCAACATGCGGGCAATTTCTTCTTTGCGTTCGGCCTCGGATAATTTATTTACCGTGGTGGTGGTTATATCATTTTGGGTATGTTTTTCAACCTTAAAATGCGTACTTCCCAAAGCGGCCACCTGCGGAGCATGGGTTACAACCAAAACCTGTACTTCTTCTCCGAGACGAGCCAATCTTTCACCAACAGCTTGTGCTACCGCACCGCCGATACCGGCATCGACCTCGTCAAAAATCATGGTCGGAATGCTGCCGGTTGCCGCCAAGTTTACTTTTAAGGCCAACATAAATCTGGCTAACTCACCTCCGGAGGCTATCTTGTTTATCGGTCCTTGCGGTGAATTTGGATTGGTTGCGACGGTGAAACATACATCATCAAAACCAGTGTTAGACCAGCCGCTTTCTCCTTTTTGTTCGATATGGGTTACAAAGCGAGCCTTATCCATCTTTAAGGGCGGTAATTCGGCCATCACTTTTTTATCTAATTTCTGAGCCGCGGCAATGCGAGCTTGGTGCAAGGCATTGGCCGCCGTGATATAAGCCAATCTTTTTTGTTGTTCGTCTTTTCTTAGAGCTTCCAAGCCTTCTTCGCCGAGTTCGATTGATTGCAACCGCTCCTTAAAATTAGCCATAGTTTCGGGTAAAGCTTCGGGATTAACTCCATGTTTGCGGGCAACATCTTTTAAGGCAAACAATCTGGAATCTATCGCCGCTTGTTCGTCGGAATTTAGCCCGATTTCCGTGGAGGCATCTTCGATTGAAGAAACGGCATTGCTTATCTCGGCCAAGGCACTGTCCAAAGAAGCATATATGTCGTCATATTTTCCCTCAACATAGCCGTTGGCCTTATCGACCCCGTTTTGAGCCATTCTGATGGCAGATGAAATATCTTTACCTTGGGTTAGTGCCGCATAGGCATAATTTAGGTTTTCGATTATCTTCTCGGCGTGCATAAATTCTTGCCGTTTTTTTTGCAGTTCGTCAATCTCACCTTCTTGCGGAGATAAAGCTTCCAACTCTTTTATCCAATGTCTTAGGTTTTCTTCTTCCTCTTTGGCTTGGGCAATATTATGTTCGGCAAAGGCTCGTTTATTTGAGGCGTCACGATATTCTTCCCAAGCTTTGCAACATTTTAACAGCAAATCCCAGTAGCCGCCAAACTCATCCAATACCTTTTGATGATTGGCCGGATTTAATAATCCCTGATTGTCAAACTGCCCGTGTATCTCTACCAAATATTTGCCGATATCTTTGAGAAGCTTGGCCGATATTTGCTGGTCATTAAAAAATATCTTGCCGCTGCCGTTGGTTGACAAGCTGCGTTTTATCATAATATCGCCTTCGGCTTCCAAATCGCTTTCGGCCAGTAGGGATTTAAAATCTTCATTATCAGGCATATCAAAAACAGCCGATACCGATAATTTTTCCGCTCCTTGCCTGATAAGCGAGGTTTCGGCGCGCTTACCCAGTACCAGTCCCAAGGAATCCAGCAAAATAGACTTTCCCGCACCGGTTTCACCGGTCAAAACACCGAACCCGCGGGAAAAATCTATATCAAGCTTGTCAATTAAGACGACATTGCGAATGCTTAAAGAACGCAGCATATATCAAAACCTTATTTTTGTAGTTTTTCTGCCATTTGATACCACTTGCTTTGCGGGTAGTTATGACCCAAAACTCTTAACGACATTTTGGCTTCTTTATTTAAGCCCAAAATGGTATAAATTTCGACCTCGCGATAAAGGGCTTCTTCAATCTGCGGAGTAGTTTGATATTTTTCGACCACGGTAGAAAAACGATTCAATGCCGAGAGATAGTTCTTTTGGTTTAAATAATAACGACCTACTTCCATTTCTTGTCCGGCTAAGTGGTCTCTGATTAAAACCATTTTGGCTTTGGCGTCTTTGGCATATTCACTGTTCGGAAAACGAGTGATTACTTGCTTAAACGCTTCTTCGGCTTTGGCTGTTACTTCTTGATCTTTTTCGGCTCCGACAATTTGGTCGTAGTAGCAAAGGCCTTTCATATAGTAGGCATAAGCAATATCTTTGTTGCCGGGGTGATAACGGATGAATCTGTCCAGACTTAAAATTGCATCATCGTATTTTTCGCCTTTGTAATAAGCATAAGCCCCCATTAATTTGGCTTTGGTTGCCCATTTTGAATAAGGATGGTCGAGCTCTACTTTTTCAAATGAAGCAGCTGCCTGCGGCCATGAAGTTTGTTGTAATTCATCATAGCCCTGATTATACAATTCCTCGGCCGACATGTTGCTCATATCAGGTTTGCTCGAAGCACAGGCTGCCAGCAAAAACAATAACAAAAATGCATATTTTTTCATCTGTTTTTCCTTCTTAAATAATTTCATAATTTGCCGTATCGGCAAACAAAGCTTTTAATAATTGATTGTTGTGATAGTGTCCGGTCTTTAGTGCCGAAACTCTGCCGATAATCTGATAACCGGAGGTGTACATATCTCCGATGGCGTCTAAGACCTTGTGATTAACGCATTCGTTCGGAACTTTGAATCCGCCTTCGTTTAATATCTTATCGCCGTCCAAAACGACCGCGTTGTCTAAGCTGCCGCCTTTTATTAAACCAATGGATTGCAAGTAATCAATCTGGGATTTTTCGCAAAAAGTGCGGCAAGGAGCAATTTCTTGATTAAACAAATTTAAGTCAATGCTGGCATTAAATTCTTGATGTCCGACAATCGGAGAGGGAAATTCTATCGTAAAGTCAATGGCAAAATCTTTGGCCGGCTCTATGCTGATGTAGCCGCCTTTGTCATCTTTGAACTCAACTTTGCGCAATACTTTTAAGCGGCGACGCGGCAAATATTGAGTTTTGATTCCGGCAGATGTAATGGCCTCGATAAATTTGGCGGCGGCTCCGTCTAATATCGGCATTTCGGGCGATGATACTTCAACAGCAACATTATCTATTTTCAAAACCGATAATGCCGCCATCAAATGCTCAATTGTGGATATCAAATTTCCTTTACCGTCGCCCAAGCAAGTACAATTTCTGGTGTCAACTACATTGGAATACAGCGCCTTGACCGGATTTGAGCCAACAACATCAGAACGGCGAAAAGTTATGCCGGTGTCAACTTCTGCCGGCTTTAGTACCAAAACGGATTTCAAACCGGAGTGTAGACCCACTCCCTCGATGGTGATTTCTTTGCTGATTGTTTGCTGCATTGATAAAGTCTCCGCTAATCATAAAAAATTATTGGTAAAACAAGACGGCCTATAAGCCGGGTTCTGTAATTTGGGCAAGCCCAAACCGACAGCCATTCATCTTGGCCGTTTATTGCTAAACGGCTCGTCGCGACCTACCTCTGGAGCGGAGGAGGAACACTCCGTATCGTTTGGTTTGCATTTACTTTATAAAAGAGCAAATACACCTTAACGCCCCTAACTTGGTCTTGCATCAGACAGGGTTTACCTGGACCGGCGATGTTACCACCGCCGCGGTGAGCTCTTACCTCGCCTTTTCAACCTTACCGAAGAATCTTCGGCGGTATATTTCTGTGGCACTTTCCCTTGGGTCTCCCCAGCCGGACGTTATCCGGTGCCTTGTTCCCCCGATGCCCGGACTTTCCTCGCCGCAGTCATGCTGCGGTGCGGCTGTCCGGCCGTCTTGTAAAACCTTTATCAAGCATAATAAAATCATTTGGTGATTGCAAGAATTATATCTTGTTAATAAACGCAAAAAAAATGCATTTTTTTATTTTCCTCGTACGCCTTGAAATACCTAGTGTTTTGTTTTTATACGCCAGAACATTACATGAACTGTTAAAATTTTACTAAAAATTACCATTGATTCCCATAAAATCCCATGTTATACCATAAGCATATTACAAGTTTTGGGGTTTTAGTAAATTGCGTAAAACTTTTTTGTTTCTTGATACGATTGTTAACAAAGTTGACGCCAAAGGACGCGTTTCTTTGCCGGCCGACTATCGCGCAATCGTTAAAGAAACAGAGTCCGAAATTGTTTGCTACCGCTCGTTTAACTCCCCTTGCATTGAAGGATGCCTTGAGACCATGCTCGACAAATTGGCCGACGAGATGGATTCCAACCTCGATTTCTTTTCCGAAGCTCAAGACGAAATTTCTAATCTTTTGTTCGGCGATTCGAAGAGATATCCTTTCGATTCCACCGGTCGTATCATGTTGTCGGAAAAATTGCTTAAACATGCAGAGATTACCGATACAGCCGTATTTGTCGGCAAAGGTCGCAAATTCCAAATCTGGAACCCGCAAAACTGGGAAAAAGAAGAAGAAAGAATTAGAGCCGCCGTGCTCAAAAACCGCCCATCAATCAAAAAATCGGAGAATGACAGATGATAAATGAAAATTATCAGAAACATTTTCCGGTTATGCTTAATGAGGTATTAGAAAATCTTGATATCGCTGATGGCAAAATATATGTTGATGCAACTTTCGGCAACGGCGGATACTCCGAAGCAATATTAAAAAAAGCCAACTGCAAGGTAATTGCTCTTGACCGTGATGCAACAGTCTTGCCGCGCGCCGGAGAATTGAAAAAAACTTACGGCGAACGCTTTGAGTTCAGAACCGGAGAGTTCGGAAACTTTGATATTTTGGTAAATGAAAAAATCGATGGTGCGGTATTTGATATCGGTGTTTCTTCCATGCAATTAGATCAGGCCGAAAGAGGTTTTTCTTTTAGCAAAGAAGCTCCGCTTGACATGAGAATGTCACAACAAGGAATTACCGCTGCCGATGTGGTTAATACCTACAGTGAAAGCGAGTTAGCCGACATTATCTTTAACTTCGGCGAAGAAAAGAAATCTCGCCAGATTGCTAAAAAAATCGTTGAAACCAGAAAATCTACTCCCATTAAAACCACAACCGATTTGGCTAAAATCATATATCAGATAATAAAGCCCTCTTTTAGTCAAAAAATCGATCCGGCAACCAGAACATTTCAAGCTTTGAGAATTGCCGTTAACGATGAGCTTAACCAATTACAAAAGGGTTTGGAAAAAGCTACCCTGCGATTAAAACCCAACGGCCGCCTGGTCGTGGTGGACTTTCACTCGTTGGAAGACCGTCTCGTTAAAAACTTTTTCAAAAACAACTCTGATAAAAACGTGCATGTTTCGCGTTATCGTAAGAGTGAACCAAAAACCTCAAACGCTGCCTTTGCTTTCGCGTCAAAAGCAATCGAGCCTTCAAGCCAAGAAGTCGCTTTGAATCCTCGTTCGCGTTCGGCAAAACTGCGTTATGCCATTAAACAACAACTTCCAGAAGGAGTTTGCCACAATGATGATGAATGCTAACCGCATAACCCAACTTGCTTTGAGTCTTGTACTCGTTGTATTTACAGTTGCCGCTTCAAACTATATGAAAAATTCTGTCTACCGCTTGGAAGACGAGCTGGAACAAATTAATCGCGATATCCAAACCGATATTCAAACTATCCACATCCTTAATGCCGAATGGTCAAAATTAAACAATCCGGCAAGATTGAGAGCTCTGGTTAACGATCATATCGCACTTAACCCGATTAAGGCTGAACAAATTATTAACTATTCTGCGTTACCATTTGATTATGAAACTGGCGAATCGCGTAAAGAAATGGCCCGTAAAAAAATTGCCAAATATGCAAAACAAAGAAATTTGAAAAAATTGGCTAATATGCAACACTGATTCTTTTAGTATTTTGGTGCAGGAAGCAATGAAAAAGCAAATATTATCAAGAAAAAACAAAAATAATTTTTATTTGCCCGGCGAAGAAATAAATGTTCAACGCGAAGATATGTTTATTAACTGGGACAATAAACAACAAGAAAGTTATCTTGCCAAAGGCAGGATTATGTTCGGCATCGCTTGTTGTGCCTGTGCCTATATTTTGGTTGCTTTCAGATTGCTTGATACCTGCGTATTACCTAATTTAGCAGAAACAGACGATACCACCGGTCTTTATACCGGAGGTGAAGTTAAAAAAAGAGCCGATATTGTTGATGTAAACGGTGCTATTGTGGCAACCTCGCTGCCCACCAAAGACTTGGATGCAAATACCAGAAATATATTGAGCCCGCGTGAAACAGCCCTTAAGATTACCGAAATTTTTCCTGATTTATCTTTTGAAGATGTTTATAAAAAACTTAAACGCAAGCGTGGAACTTATACCATTAAACGCAATCTATCTCCACACCAACAGTCGTTGATTATGGCTTTGGGAAATCCGGGATTGGAATTTAGAAAAAGCGAAAAAAGAATTTACCCGCACAAAAACTTGTTGGCTCATGTTACCGGAATGACCGATATCGACAACAACGGGGTGTCCGGTATTGAAAAAGGAATGGAGGAAAGAATTACTACTTCCGAAATTCCGGTTAAGCTATCGCTTGATATCGGAGTGCAAGATACCATTCGCACAATCCTAAAACAAAATATGGAAAAATATCACGCTCTTTCGGCGGCAGCGGTTTTGATGAATACACAAACCTCTGAAGTTGTGGCAATGGTCTCACTACCTGATTTTGACCCTAACAATGTGGGTAAAGAAGATACCAAAGCCTTATTTAATACTGCAACATCCAGAGTATATGAACCAGGATCGGTATTAAAGGTATTTAACGCGGCAATGGCTTTGGAGAGCGGCAAAGTTAAATTATCGGAAAAATTTGATGCTACTGAGCCAATGCGTTTGAAATACAATACCATTTATGATTATCGTGGTGAAAATCGCTGGCTTTCGGTTGAAGAGGTTTTGATTTATTCATCGAATATCGGCTCGGCAAGAATGGCATTGCAGGCCGGCTTTAACGAACAATATAACTTTTTGAAAAAAATCAAATTTTTTGACCGTCTGGACACTGAGATTATAGAAACAGCCAAACCTTTGGTTCCGCCATTGAGCAGATGGAAAAATTCGCCTTCGAGGGTTGCTACCATCGGCTATGGATACGGAATTTCGGTCTCGCCGCTACATTTAGCCGCAGCTTATTCGGCAGTGGTAAACGGCGGTATGTATCATAATCCGACATTTTTGGCCAAAGAAAAAAATGATGACGGATATCGTGTGTTGTCTGACAACACCTCTAAACAAATGCGAAAGCTGGTCAGATCGGTTGTGACCGAAGGATCCGGCAAAAGAGCAAATATTACAGGATATGAAGTCGGCGGTAAAACCGGAACGGCTAATAAATTAGATGAAAACGGCAAATACGGCAAAAAGAAAGTGAGAACCACTTTTATGGCGGCTTTCCCGATTTCTAATCCTAAATATACTTTGGTTGTAATGTTTGATGAACCTAAGGCAATTAAAGAAACTTTCGGCTTTACCACTTCGGGATGGAATGCAGTGCCGACGGGCGGCGAAATTATATCGGCAATCGCTCCGCAATTAAATATTCCGGCTAACTACGATTTGGAAGAAAAAATAAATAATCGGATTATCGAAGCCGCTTTTGGAATGTAAAAAACTTATGTAAATCAAGAGACACAGAATATTTCAACACAAAGGATAAGATATATTCGAGGAGAGGAAAGTAAAATCCCCTCTCCTTTTTTGTGATTTAAAAACTAAAACAGAGGAGTAACCAATTATGGTCATTCCTCTGTTCCAAAAGTAAAGGGGTGCTTGGGCATCCCTAAAAAAACCTGATGCGGAAAATTATTCCGATCAGGTTAGATATTATTTATGTTGCGTTGCTGTTGCCTAAATTTTGCTTCGTTACAGCAGCTCTAAAAAACCGCCGAAGCAGTGAGCCGCTATGTCAACCCAAAAACCGCCGAAGCAGATGGTTGCAATGGAAACAAAAAAACTACCGCCGAAGCAGTATTTGCAACATCAGCCAAAAAAACCGCCAAAGCAGTGGACTGAAAACGCAACACTTAGCCAAAATAATAAACCGCCGAAGCAGTAAGGCCATAATAATATCTTGTGGTTTGTGGTTATATCATATTTTTGCGAGTCGCACAAGGGATATTTTTAAAAATTAGACAAAATAGCCAAATTGACGCAAGCAAATTAATGTTCCTTATTACAAAAAAACACCGCTTTTTTAAGGCGGTGTTTTTATGCTAGTCTATGCTCTAATTACTTTTTAGCGGCTTTCTTTTTGGCTGCAGGTTTCTTAGTTGCTGCCTTTTTTGCCGTTGTTTTCTTTGCCGGAGTTTTCTTGGCAGCTGTCTTTTTAGCACTTGCCTTCTTAGCCGGTGCTTTCTTTGCTTCTGACTTTTTAGCAGCTTTCTTTACCGGTGCCTTCTTGGTAGTTTTCTTTGCTACAGTCTTTTTTGCTGCTGTCTTCTTGGAAGCTTTTTTAACCTTTTCTTTCTTTACTTTCTCTTTCTTTACCTTCTCTTTAACCGGTTTGGGCTGTGAGGCTACCAAAGCTTTCTCTATATCGGCCTCGGTACATAAACCAATGGTTACCGGATTCTTCGGACGCAAAGAAGACATATCTTTGTGTGAACCATCACGAATAGAGCTAATGGTTCCTTTGGTTGTACCAATTAGCTTGCAAATAAGAGTATCCTTAATATCAGGATAGTTTTTAACAATCCACAAAATTGCATTGGGTTTGTCTTGTCTTTGTGACGGAGATAATACCTTTTTGCTCTTTTGATTACGAAGCTTTACATTGCGTTCCATAACACAGGCCTCCAAATTGGCCTTCTTATCGGCCTCGCAACGATGTATTTCTTCCCATGTCAA
Source organism: uncultured Pseudomonadota bacterium (assembly GCA_949297185.1). Lineage (GTDB taxonomy): Bacteria > Pseudomonadota > Alphaproteobacteria > RF32 > CAG-239 > CAZU01. The sequence goes on along the minus strand of CASFRM010000011.1, from coordinate 26,951 downwards.
CTGACCATTGTCAATGGGGGATAATCCTCTGATGTTGCCCGATACATCACCGTCTGCCATGGCTTGAATCTCAAGTTCGTGTATTTCGCAAAAAACTGCTATCTGACGAAATGTCAAAGTTGTATTTTCAACCAACCATACGGCCGTAGCTTTGGGCATTAATGGTGCTGTCATCGCTAAAATCCTTTCTTTATCTCAAATTATAAAAAAAAACTATCACAAGGATAGTTTTTTTATTGCAAATATACAAGTACTTTTTCCCTGATTTACCACTAATATTTAACTTTATACAGCTCGGCATTGGTATTGGTACCGCTTAACAGCTTGTCTCCTAAAAATTCGACTTCGTATCCATCGCCTTCTAATATTTGTGCTATATCTTTTATGGTGATTATCTCGTTGTTATAAACATGCTCAAAAATGTCCATAACATATTGATTCAAATCACCTTCTTTGATACCTTCTGCTTTGGTGATTGAACAACAATTTCTTAAGATTATCTGGTCACTGCCGTTTTCGTCATTGTAGGTTCCGATATCTTTTAGGTACTCACCGGCAAACTTTATCGCATCTCTTACTTTGTCAAAGTCTATGCTGGTAATACCGCCGGATTCGACGACATCCTTGCCGCTGTATTTATCGACCAAATTGCTTATTATGGTTTTTATGGCTACACTGCTCTTATTGGCTATGTCTTCTTGATTGCGAATATTGTCACCCAAAAACTTCAAGTCACTCTTGATATTAACGCGACATGCCTGTGTATTGTCTTTTGATAGCGGCTGCGGTGTGCTATTGTTTGCTTCTTTCTTTTCGGCCGGCAAATAATTGCTGCTAACCTCCGGATTGCGTTGCTCTTCCCATTTAGCAAATGCCTTATTTAACACCTTGGCATAAAGCTTTTGGTCGGTAATTATCTGATGCATTAGAAAAGCACCGACACCGGTTAAATATATGGCAATCTTGTTGTCGCTGTAGCTTTGTTTGGTTTCATAAAAGGCCTCTAAATCTGCCTCATCTCCATCGGTTATCTTAAAAGCATCGTATAAAATGGAATTGGCCTCACTCATTTTTAGTGAACCGTAACGGGCAAGCTCCAAACAACCGCCAAAAACCAAAAATTTGACACCCAATCGTGAAAAACTGTTTTGCAATGCAGAACGAACATTTAAATTTGATAATATTTCACTTAAAAAATATATCAGATATTGTTTGTATTCCAACGGTGCTTCGGGATAAGCGCTGGTTCTTAAGTTTTTTAAATCAGAATTGATATTAAATGCCCTAACCAAGCTTTGAGCGCGTTCAAAAAATTTTTCTTCCCCTACTTCTTGCTTATCATCTTTATCTTGGCTTATGAATATGTACCACGGAATATTTTTTAGGACCAGCGGTATTGCCATGGCCAAAAACACAATAAAAAATACCGAAAATAAGAGCGAACTGTTGTGTTCTTCGCCAACAACTATTTCCAACAGCGGAAAAACCAAACCAACGAAAATATTGGCAAATATAAGACTTACCACTATCAAAGCAAAGAATTTTATTATGGCTTTATAGATATTGCGACGACTGTCGGCAATATCTTGAACAACTTCGGTCGAGTCTTTTTGATAATCAATTTTACTTAAACTCTTCTTGCTACCCTTCTTGTTGCTCAAGTTACTTATGTATTCTACCGATTCAATATAGGTATTATCACTGATTTCAAAAGTTTCTTTGATAATCTTTACTTTATTGTTGGCGGCCTCTTGCTCTTTGGCAACCTCATAGGCTTGGTGCCTTTGCTCTACAGCAAACCTTTCGACCAACTGCCAGCCAGAACCGTTATCTCTATATACCTCATAGTGAACTATTTTCGTCATTTTTATAATACCCTATGTAAAAAAACCTGCACTCATTATAACAAGTGCAGGTTAATAAATCGTAAGTTATTACTAAACTAAAAGATTATTCAGAATCTCCGGTCTTGAGACCAAAAGCACCAAATTTGCTCTTAAATTTAGAAAGCTGACCACCGGTATCTACCAAACGACGTACACCGGTCCATACAGGGTGCGATTTGGGGTCTACTTCCAAGTTGATAACATCACCGGCTTTTCCCAAAGTCGAACGAGTTGTATATTTTTGACCGTCGGTCATTACATAGGTAATCTCATGATAGTCAGGATGGATTCCTTTTTTCATTTTTAATTGCTCCCAATTTCTACATTAAACGCGATAATTTTATGCCCCTTATACATTAAGCATTTAAATAACGCAAGCATTATTTTAAAATTTTGTGTTTTTTTTAAATCTCTTCCAATTCTACCGTATTAACTTTATCGGAACCGGCATTAATATTAATGACCTTTATGCTGAAGTTTTTGTAACCTTGCTTTAGAAGATAGGTTCTTACGGCAATGGCTCGATTTAAGCTGATTCTTTTGCGCTTAAAGCTATCGGTTCCGTCTTCAAGGTTATAGGCATATATGGCAATTTTGCTTTTTTCCATATTTCTAAAGTTTTTAACTATGGAATTAATCTTTTTACCCATCTCAGGGGTGACTTCATCTCCGTCTTCTGAAAACTTTAGTACATTATCAGACTTTTTATTAACCATCTCCGGTACATTTTCTTCTATCAAAAGTCCTTTGTCAGCTTGGAAAGCTTTGTTTACCTGAGGATTAATCTCTGCTTTTCCGGCATCTTTGTCTTCTTTCGATAAAGTAGTCAATGATGAAGGCATGCTCTCCGATGAAATTTCGGCAGCAGACTTTGTTGCTTGACCATCAGATTTTGTTTCCGGTAATTGTATGATGTCTGCGGGTGCTTTGTCTGTAGTTTTATCGGCTTCGCCGGAAAGAGCTGCAGAAATTTCGGCCGCAGAGAGTGTTTTATTCTCTACTTTCGGAGCGGTTACAGGCTCCTTATTGGTTACCGGCTCAACAGCTACAACCTCAACCGGCTCGCCGGAGGCTACATATTTTACCGGTTCTTCTTGCACGGACTCAATCTTGCGGGGAGCTTCTTGAGTCTTTACAAAATCTTGGCCTTTTGCTTCTGTTTTGATCTCCGGTTTGGTTTCTGCCTTTACTTCGGGCTTGGTTTCTGCCTTTACTTCCGGCTTAACTTCTACTTTCACCTGAGCTTCTTTGGCCTCTTTCTTACCTGAAACAGATGATTTTGATTTAGCAAAAGTCTTTTTTACGGTCGGTTTGGCTTTTTTGGGCAAAACCGGAAACATCGGTTGAGAAACACCGACATAAGACGATCCCAATCCATCTAAAACCGACAAGTCGACAACAACATTTTCTTCTGCCATGGCAGAAACAGAAAACATCATCGCCGTTGTAAAAAAGACCTTTGATAAACGCATACAAACCTCCGAAATTATTTGTTGGTTACGGCAAAAACTTTATCGCTCAGAGCTGTATTGGCAGCAACGATACCTTTTGATGCCAAGATGTGCTCATCACTATCGTGAATTTCTTTTGATGATAATGACCATACCTGACCTCCGGCTTCTTTTACCAATAAAATACCGGCTGCAGCATCAAGGACATCTTCACCTTCAAAAACAACTGTTTCAAGTTTTCCCGAAGCCAAATACGCAAAATCAAGAGCTGTTGAGCCCAAACTTCTCACTGCCAAAGACTTTCCGGCGATATCGCCTGATGCAGAAACCAATGCCGCACTCAAATCCTTGCGAGCAGAAACGCGCAATCTTTCATGATTACGGAAACCTTCTTTGAATGCTCCGTAGCCTTTTTCGGTAAAGTACAAATCGGTGGTGGCCGGATTATAAATAACGGCTGAAGTTATTTTGCCGTCGACAACCTCGGCTACACTTACGGCAAAATACGGAATGCCGTGCATGAAGTTAACCATACCATCAAGAGCCGAAACCACAAAATAAGACCCTGAGGGGATTTTGCTTCCTGATGTGATTACTGCATATTGCGGACGGGCCTTTTGAAGACCGTTACGCAACAGGCCGAGTGTTCTTTCGATTGCGGCCTTGGTAAATTCTTCGTGCCCTTTAACCGATGTTTGTAGCTGTTCAATCTCGCTAAAGTCGCGCGACAAACCTGCCGCGGCTTTTTTTACAGTGTTGATTAACAGACTCAAATTGGTAGAGATATAAGACATTATTTAGCTCTTTCAACATAAGAGGCATCTGCCGTAGCTACAACAATTTTATCGCCTACGCCAACAAACGGAGGAACTGTTGTTCTGACACCGTTGTCCAATATAGCAGGCTTGTAAGATGATGAAACGGTTTGTCCTTTAATAACCGGCTCGGTTTCAACAACTTCGCAGATAACCTGTAACGGCAGTTCTACTGATATCGGTTTGCCATCAATTACACTTACCTTAACTTCCATACCATCGGTCATGAACGGTCTTGAATCACCCAAGATATCCGACGGCATGGCGAATTGTTCGTATGTGTCACTTTCCATAAAGGTAAGTCCGGTTGCATCTTCATATAAAAACTGGCAGTCTTTGGTTTCGACCATCAATTTTTCTACCATATCTTCAGTACGGAATCTTTCGTTGGTTTTGGTACCCTCTTCTACAGCTTTCATTTCGACCTGCATGAAAGCACCGCCTTTGCCGGGTTTTACAAAATTGGTTTTAATAACTGTCCACGGTTTTCCTTTGTACTCAATTACCCAACCGATACGAATTGATCCTGCTTGTTGTTTCATTTTTATACTCCCAATATTTTAATTGTTACCTTTTTTTCTTAGCAAACTAATATAAACTTCTGTTTTTAGCAACCAAAATTTTTAAATTTTTTTGCCGTTAGTATTACAAAATCGACATCATATTCCTCTAAATCTTCTTTACTGCCGTTATAACTCAAAGCCGAGGGAATTAAAAATAACTCGTTATACCATGACAGAATTGATTTATCGTGCTCGATATCATCACCTTGCTTAAATGCTATAAACTCGGGTTCAATCTCTCCTACAAGCATTGCCTCGTGCCGTCTTATCGGTATCAAGACGCCCAATGTTTTGTGTCTTAGGGCTTCTCTTAGTGGTTTTAGTTGAGATTTTATCGGCTTTTTTTCATCTAATTCTACAAATATGCCATCAAGGTTTTCCCGACGGCAAAATTCTAAACTGTCCGCCCCAAAGCTTAAAATCATTTTTTGACTCTGCTTGAGTTGTTGTAAAACATCGGCCTTTATATCGGCAGAAACTATATAGCATGATATTTTATCTGACTGCGGTATGTTTCCGCTTTCTTCTCTGGTATCTAATATTATCTGTGGCATAATTTGCTTTATCTCTTGTAAAAGTTATTCTGCTGTTTATTATGTTGTTACTTGACGATAATAAGCGATTATTTTTTAAAGTGAAAGAAAAATAACCAATGGACAATAAAAATTTTGAATTTACCAAAACTTATGATGCCTTGAGTGAGCTGTCAACATTAGTCGCCAATCTTGATACAGCCATAAAAAACAAAGAGGCTAAAGTTGAAAATGATAAGAAAAATTTAGAAAATCAAATTGATGACTTCAGGCAAAAAAATGCCAAATTGGAAGATGCCGCCAAACAGGCTTTACATAAAATTGACAACATCAATAAATTTATAAATGAGGTTTTGTAGTATGGCTCAGGTTACTATCACCATTAATTCAAGAGAATATGCGATTGCATGCGAAGACGGTCAAGAATTGCGAATCCTGCAGCTGTCTAGAATCCTCGATGAAAAAGCAAAATTACTGACCGACGGAAGTACTCAGGTGAGCGAAAACATGCTCCTTACCATGGTTGCTCTCTTGTTGGCCGACGAACTTTCCGAATTGAAAAAAAATAAGCCGCAAAACAATGATATTCCCGTCCAAAACTGTCCGGATTTGACCAAATTGGACGCCGAATTGGCTGATAAAATAAAAAGTTTGAATTCGACGATTAAAACTCTTGCAAACGGGATAAATTTATTATAGCATTATTGCATAAAAGGTTTTTAGAGACTGCGTAGTTCGTAGATTAGCAGGTCTTCCGAGCCAACATTATTTTTTAGGGAGCTGTCGCTGAATAAATCGTGGTTTATTTATATGGCACCCACTTATTGACCCGCGGTTCGTTTCAAGAATGTATTATACGGCTAAACGGTTTCTCTTAAATCTTTGCAGTTTGAAAACTCCGCTCTCTTAAGCGGAGTTTTCTCAGTTATGAAAAGGGAATTTGTAAATTGAAGATATTGTACCTAGGCGACATTGTTGCAAAATCCGGTCGTGAGGCGGTAAGAAATAATGTTAAAAATCTTAAAGAAATGTATGGCTTCGACGCATTAATCGTAAATACCGATAATGCCGCTCATGGTTTTGGTTGCACTCCTAAAATCTGCAACCTTTTATTTGAAGCCGGAGTATCAGCCATAGTAACCGGTGATCATGTCTGGAATCAAAAAGATATAATTCCCTATCTTGATGAAAACAAAAAAATCGTCAGACCTCTTAATTACAGTTCTAATTTGGCCGGTAGCGGTTATCGCGAAATTCCGCTGGATAACGGAAAAAAATTGTTGGTAATCGAAGTCGTGGGACGAGTTTTTATGGAGGCCGTGGATTGCCCGTTACAAGCAATTGATAAAGTATTGGAAAATTATACTTTAGGTAAAAATATTGCCGCAATCTTCGTCGATATTCATGCCGAAGCTACCGCAGAAAAACAAGCTTTTGCACATTATCTTGACGGCAGAGTGTCGGCGGTTATCGGATCTCACACTCATGTGCCGACAAATGATGCAACAATTTTACCTAAAGGAACCGCTTTTCAGACCGATGCCGGAATGTGCGGTGATTATGGCGGTGTCATCGGCTTTGATATTCAGGCACCGATCGAAAGATTGAAAGACAAATTTTCTCCCAGAAAATTAGAGCCTTGCAGCGGAAAAGCAACCTTGTGCGGTGCTCTCATTACGATTGATGATAATTCCGGTCTGGCAAGCAAAATCGAAGCAATAAAATTTATTCCGTAATTGCACTGCCAAAAGGAATGTCCTTGCCTATACCTTGTTTGATATCGGCAAAATAAACAAAACCTATCTCGCCGTTATCTATCATAATTCTGGCCCATACATTGTCCGGAGTATAGCCGGTTAGGCGAACGGTGGTTTGCGACGGCAGGGTCTTGATTACATCAAAATCACTTGACGGTCCATACATTATTTTGCTGTCTTTTGTGAGATGGTATAATTGTGTGTTATCGGATTTATTTACCGGAACACTCATTATCTTGCCTACTACGACATCATCGACACTCTCTCCTTGGCCGAAATTTACTTCTTGATAGTAGTTAATCTCTTTTTTAGAAGCAAAAATATTCCATAATTCCGATTCACTTAGGTTCATGTATTTGTCGGCTCCGGAAAACATTACAACCACTGCAGCCATAGCCGGAACTGTCAGCTGTCCAAGCTTGAGCGAGGTTGTTTTCCATGCTTTGGGTGCAGATACTTTTATATTTTGCAAACTTATAAATTTATCTATCAAAGCTTTATCTTCTCCGCTAAACATCAGTTCTGCCTGTAATCCGCATTTTACCGATGATGCCTGTTGTTTATCGCGAGCATATACAATCATATTATGAATCAGAGCTTTTTTACTCTCATTATCATTAAGCGGGTGCTTAAAATTATTTTTTATTGCTTTGATATTTTGCAAAAAGGCTTTTGGGTGCCACCATCCGCAAAGCCAATTTAAGGCTGCATTCTTTGCTGTTTTAGAAAAAGCCGAACTCTCTTTGCTGATTGCGTGATGTTGAGATACTTTGTAACCTAAAAACCAGCTCCTGACCGAAAAGAGATTTAAAACTCTTATCCTTACTCCGTCTCCGTCATCTTGAAATGCCGTCATACTTTCTATGTCGGGATAATTTTCTTTGCCATAGACCAACGAAAGTAAATCGTAGCGCAGACGCGACTGCTCATCGCTTAATATATCGTATGCTATCGAGATTTTTTGAAACATATCTGTTGCCGAAGCATCTTTATTATAGTCAGGGTGCCAAACTTTAGCCAAATCACGATATGCGTGCTTGATGGTTTCGGCATCGGCATCGGCTGATACTCCCAGTATTTTATAATATTCTAGCGCATCTTTCATCTATACATATATCCCTTCATCCATCAAGTTTGCTTCTTCTATCTTGATGAAACCTTCTTGCTGGTTTATCTTAATGCTTCCGTTATAGTCTACATCATATAGTGATTTCTTAAATAAATTGATAACATGAGAACAAAAATCTTCATCTTGCTTTTGAGTGGTTCTGATTATCAAGTCCAGTTTGCGTTTTTTTACATTAGAGAGACCATCAAATTGAAATTCTCCGAGTTTGGAAAATCCGGTTTCAATCATAAATCTGACATCTTCTTGCTTACTTGAGTGTGATTTTTTACCTTCTTGCCCTCTTTTCTTAATTCCTATTTTCAAAGGCTTAAAAACATTACCGTCAAAAAAAGGCATCTCAACTATTTTCCAATTTGCGGTTTCGCGGTATGATGAGTTGATAAAACGCGTAATATCCTCAACGGCTTTTTCTTTTACCGCTGTCGGAAGATTATCTAAATCTTTTAGGTTTTTACCCAAAAATAAATTGATGTCTTTGCCGGTTGCCGCTTGGTAAAAGTTATATATCTTGCTTAGCACATTACCTTGATTAATGGCTATTTTCTCTACTACTAAACTCAGTACTTCGTCGTTTGCGGATATATTCTTGAGCAAATCGCCAAATTTTGGAGACTGCGACAATATCTCTTTTATGGTTTTGATATCTCGTGGCAGCTCTATATTTTTGGCAAGCTCCTGTAAAAATTTGTCACCACCGCTAAAAGGCGGAATAAATTTTAGTCCGTCAATATGCAATAATATCTTTTCGTGAACCGGAATATTTACCTTGGTGGTAAAAAAAGTTTCACCAAACATGGTTTTTATTTTGGTTACATCATTAAACTTGGCAATAACTTCTCCTTTGATATTCAGTCCTTGCAACTTGTTTAATTCCGTCGCAATTTTACCTTGAATATTGCTTAAATTCTCAGATTGTGAATTGGGTATTTTAAAAATATTTTCCAATATTTTCACAACAGCCGTATCATCTGCCGTATCAGCACCGGACATACTAACTTTTATGCTTGGCAAAACATCGGCAAATTGTGATTTAAGTTGCTTGACAATATCACTTTCCGGAAAAGTTGTTTTGATAAATTTTTCCAAATTCAATGGTTCGACTTCCGGCTTATTTACTGTCGGCTCATGACTGATAATTATATCTTTAGACGGCTTAATAGGATTTTCTTTAACCGGATAAAGCATCGCGTCCTGCCCGATTTTTACCGTTATATTCTCGGCCCCTTGCGGCAGCATTCCCCCTTTAACCACAATATTAATGGCTTTGTCACCAACATGTAGTATGGCTTGAGCCAACCCTTTATTGAGACTTACAACCTCTAAATCCGCTACTTCTGCACTTTGTAAAATTTTTAGAAGTTCCGGCGTTATATTTTGAATTTGTAAACCTTGCTGGCCTTCGGAAAATGATGGCTGCAATCCCGATAACAAAGGCGGTATAATATTTTCACTCATGCGATAATATCCTTTGAGCAATGGCTAATATATCTTGTGAGGCTTCGGAATTGGGATATCTGTTTATTATGGTTGATTGATTGCGTATAGAATCCCTAACTCTGGTATCTTGCCTGATTACTCCCAATAATAATGGTGCTACAGGTAAAAATTCGCGGCAGGCTTTTTCCATAATATCATAAGTTCGCAAACCGGCACTAATGTTATTTACCTGATTTATAACAAGATTTATCTTTAACTTAGGATAGCGAGAAGCCAATATTTTGATAAGCCCGTAATTATCGGTCATTGACTGTGGAGCATCGGTACACATTACTATTATGTTTTGCGACATGCCTGCTAATACTTTAGAGGTATCTGATATTCCGGCGCGCATATCCAAAACAACTTTATCATAGTTTTGCGCAATAATGGCCAAATCGTCTCCCAATATCTGCAATCTGCCGATGGACATCATGGACAAACCTGAGGAACCTGAGTTAGAAGTTATTATAGAAAAACGCCCTTTGTCGTAATCGTGGATTATTTGATTGAGGCTGCGATTTCCGAAAATGACCGAATTTAAGTCGTTTACTTCATCAAGTCCTAATTGCACCTTGGTATTGCTTAAACCGCTGTCTCCATCAAACAACAATACTTTTTGCTTAAACATACTCAAAGCTTGAGCCAAATTAACCGCAAACCAGGTCTTGCCGCAACCTCTGGTGCCGGAGGTTACCGCAATCATATTTTTGCCTTTTAGCACCTCGGCTTCTTCGGCTAAAATTGATGACGGTTTAGTTGAAAACTGCATTGCTTATATTTGACCTACGGTTTTGATTTTGGCTTTGGGGTGAATTTCGTTTTGAGACATTACAACACTAAGAGGTCTAAATCTCTCAACAATAGAACGAACAAACGGTCTGATATTGGGGCTGGTCAATAAAACCGGAGACTCTCCTTTGGCAGCCAAATCTTCCATAACATTTCTGACTTTACCGATAAAGGCTTGCAAAGTACTAGGCGACATAGCCAGCTGCTTATCATCGCCCTCGCCTACGATGGCTTGAGCAAAATTTTGCTCCCATTCAGCCGAAAGCGGAACCAATGGAATTACCCCAAACTCATTGGCATAGGCATTGGATAGCTGACGAGATAATCTGGTACGAACATGCTCGGTTATCAGCATTAGGCTGTGGGTTGAGGTAACGGCTTCGGATATTCCTTCCAAAATGGTCGGCAAATCGCGAATCGATACTCTTTCTTGCAGCAAGTTTTTGAGAATGCGTTGAACCGCCGCCAGACTAATCTTGTTTGGAATAAGATCTTTAACCAATTTCTGATGTTCTTTATCCATCTCATCAAGAAGCTTTTGCGTTTCGGCGTATGATAACAATTCAGGCATATTCTCTTTAACCAGCTCGGTGATATGAGTGGTAACAACCGTCGCCGGATCAACAACAGTGTAGCCTCTAAACATGGCTTCTTCGCGGTATGACGGATCTACCCACATAGCCTTTAGGCCAAATGTTGGCTCAAAAGTGTCTTCTCCGGGAAGATTTATCGGCTCGCCTCTGGGATCCATTACCAAAAGCTGTGTCGGTCGTAGCTCTCCCTTACCTGATTTAACTTCTTTGATATAGATGTTGTACTCGTTGGCATCTAACTGCATATTGTCTTGAATGCGGATTGAAGGCATTACAAAACCCAACTCCATAGCCAAGGCGCGACGCAAAGCTTTAATCTGATCGGTTAACTTGCGATTGCTTTCATCGTTTATCAAAGGAAGTAAACCATAGCCGATTTCCAATCTTATCAAATCAACTTTCAAAACATTGGCTATCGGCTCATCGGCCATTTTGCTTATGGCTGATTGCTTTTGCTCTTGCTCCATAACCGCCTGAGCTTGGGCAAATTCTTCTTTTTGCTTTTTATCTAAGTAATATGCCGATCCACCGGTTAAACCTGCCAAAATAAAGAACGGTATGGCCGGAGTACCGGGTATCATACCTAAAGCAACAGCCAAGGCCGCACTCATACCCAAAGCTTTGGGATAGTTGGCAAGTTGTTCAAACAATACTTTGTCGGTTGATTCGGTCATGCCGGCTTTAGATACCAAGATACCGGCTGCTACAGAAACAATTAATGCCGGAATCTGACTTACCAAACCATCACCAACGGTCAATCTGGTATAGGTCTCGCCGGCAGCAGAAAAGTTCATGTCATTTTGAACCATACCGATGATGATACCGGCAACAATATTAATAAAAGTTATCAAAAGTCCGGCTATGGCATCACCGCGAACAAATTTTGAGGCACCGTCCATGGCTCCGTAAAACGAGCTTTCTCTTGATAAATCTTCTCTTCTTTTTTTGGCCTCTTCTTCATCTATCAAACCTGATGACAAGTCGGCGTCAATCGCCATTTGTTTACCGGGCATGGCATCCAAGGCAAATCTGGCGGCAACTTCTGCAATACGGCCGGAACCTTTGGTAATGACCACAAAGTTTACCAATACCAAGATGGCAAAAACAATTACACCGATAACGAAGTTGTTACCCATAATAAAGCCGCCAAACGCCTTAATTACCTCACCGGCGGCGTCGGGGCCTAAATATCCTTGCGACAAGATCAAACGCGTTGAGGCTAAGTTTAGAGCAAGCCTATACATTGTTGTAATTAACAGAACCAGAGGAAACGCGCTAAACTCAATGGGCTTCTCGATAAAAATTGCCATCATCAAAACAACACAGGACATGGTTATCGAAAGGGCTAAGCACACATCCAAAAGCCATGTCGGCAAAGGCATTATCAAGATAACCAGCATCAAAATAATAGATACGGCAAAGAGCAAGTCTCCGCGTTTGGCCGAGCCTAAAAACATGTCCTTAAAAGAACTTCTTAAATTGTTTGTCTTTGCTTTTGCCATTTGTGCAAATTACCCCTGACTTGAAGGTATGTTGAAACCTTCTTCTTGATATTGCTTTAGTTTGTTACGCAAAGTGCGAATCGAAATACCTAATATTGTTGCAGCCGTAGAGCGGTTCCACAAAGTACTCTCCATGGTATCCAAGATAAGTTTGCGTTCAACTTCTGCCACCGTCTTTCCGACCGGAGATATTACTTCTTTGGCTTCTGATTTTTCTTTTATCGCTGTCTTGTCTTGCAACATGATGGCTGCTTCATCTATTTCGTCGCCTGTTGCCAACAATACTGCTCGATGCATAGTGTTTTCAAGCTCTCTGACATTGCCTGGCCATAAATAATTTAACAGCATTTCCTCGGCTTTTTTAGATAAATCCTTCATCGGTAGCTCGTTTAGCTCGGAGTATTTTTTGATAAAATGCTTGGCTAAAACTATGATATCACCGGGGCGATCTTTCAAATCAGGAATATTGATATTGATAACATTTAAACGATAATATAAATCCTGACGGAATGTTCCGTTGGTCACACATTCTTCCAAATTGCGGTTGGAAGTTGCTATTATTCTGGTATTCACCTTAATCGGAGCTTTGCCGCCCAAACGATCAATTTCTTTCTCCTGAATCGCACGCAATAGTTTGGCCTGTAATCCGATATTCATTTCTGAAATTTCATCTAACAACAAAGTCCCTTCCGAAGCTTCTTCAAATTTGCCGATGCGGCGAGCTACAGCTCCGGTAAAAGCTCCTTTTTCGTAGCCAAAAAGCTCTGATTCCAGCAAAGCTTCGGGAATAGCCGCACAGTTTACTGCCACAAAGCGGTTGTTGCTTCTTTTGGAATTGTCGTGAATGAATCTGGAAAATATTTCTTTACCTGTTCCTGATGAACCGGTCAAAAGTACACTGGCTTCTGATGGGGCAATTTGTTTGGCAATTTTTAAAATTGCTTCGGTTTTTTTATCACCATATATAAGAGCATGATTTTCTCTGGTGGCTGCAGCTAAAACCGCTCCTATTAATTCCGGATCCGGAGGGAGCGGAATGTATTCTTTGGCTCCAGCTTTAATAGCCTTAACGGCTAATGAGGTATCATTGGAGACACCACAAGCAACCACCAAAACATTGATACGAGATGTTTCAAGAGATGATATTAATTTATGGACATCTAGGGTAACATCCACCATCACCAGCTCTACCGTCTTGCCGGAACGCAATATATCCAATGCCTTTTCGACACTGTCGGCTAAAGATACCTGTCCGCCCTTGGATACTGCTATCTTGCTGGCGGCTCCGATTTGCCCGTTTAGTGTTCCGACAATAAGAATTTCCATTATTTATAATTCCTATTTATTGGGGGCTTTTACTATTTCGGTCATGGTTATACCCAACTTATCATCAACAACAACGACTTCGCCTCGGGCAACCAAACTGTTGTTGACATAAATATCTATGGCTTCACCTACTTTACGGTCAAGCTCTATTATAGCTCCCTTGTTAAGCTTCATTAACTGGCTTACCTTCATACTGGTCTTGCCCAAAACAGCAGAAACTTTTACCGGTATATTGTAAACCGCTTCCAGGTCAGATGCCGATGACGGAATATCAAAATCTTCCATTCCGATATCTTTACGCAAAATCGGCTCCTCATCAAGGACTCTTGATTCACTCATCTCATCAAGTTCTAAATTTTTATTCTCCATTTTCCCTCTCTTGGCTCTCTGTAATCATATGCTCAACTTTATCCAAACTTTTTCTTACGCTGCGTTCAACGCCGCCGTTCTTCCACTCTACTCTGCAATCCGACGGACCTAAACTGTTATCCTTATGGACTGCTATCTTGCCCTCAAAATCATTCTGTTCCGCAAGCCTGCCAATACTGTCTGCGACAAGACTTATGACTTCGGGATTGAATGAAAAAGACAAGCTGTCCTGAGAGGAAAAATTGGCAAAATTCTGCGCCAAAAAATTTTTAACCTCTGCTTCGGCTTTGTCTTTCTCAAGCGTTGGCAGTAATTTGCGGACTAAGTCAACTGCAAACGAAATGGCTGACACTTCCTGATTAGCTGTTTTTTCTTCAATCTCGGCAAATATTGCCATCAGTTGATTTTTTATTCCTTCAAGCAATATATTATGGCGATTTAATTCTGTTTCCGCTACTTCTTGTTTGCCTTTTTCGTAACCTGATGCTTTTGCTTTTGCTACTGCTTCGTTAAACTCACTTTCGGTATACATGTGTTCAACGGGTTTGATTTCTTCTTCAACAACTTTTTCTTCAAATACTATCGGCTCGACCTCTACCGGTTCAGGTTCAATAACCTCTGTTTCAACGAGTTCCGGCATAGAATCTTCTTCCATTGCGGGTATATCCTCCTCCTTTTTAGGAGTCGTGATGACAAAGTTGTCAAACATATATTTCTGATATTCCGCCACCTAACCAAATTCCTTATTAATATACCAACTCGTCGCTGTCTTTACCTTCAGAAACAATAATTTCGCCACTGTTAGCCAAATCTTTTGCTGCAGAAACAATGTACTGTTGAGCTTCTTCAACATCTCGCATTCTGACAGGTCCCATTGCATCCATATCTTCTTTAATAATTTTTCCGGCACGGGTCGACATATTATTGAAGAACAACTCTTTAACAGTTTCTGATGCGCCTTTGAGTGCAATTGCCAGTTTATCTTTGTCAATATTGCGCAGCAATACCTGAATACCTTGAGAATCAATTCTAACCAAATCTTCAAAGGTAAACATCAAAGATTTAACTCTCTCGGCACTCTCGCGGTTTCTTTCTTCAAGAGCATCCATAAACCTGCTTTCGGTGTTGCGATCCAAAGAATTGAAAATATCTGCTATCAACTCATGGGCATCACGACGAGTTGATTTTGACAAGTTGCTCATAAACTCTTTGCGCAATGTTTTTTCCAAGCTATCCAAAACTTCTTTCTGAACAGAATCCATTCTAAGCATGCGCATAACTATTTCCATAGCAAAGTTTTCGGGAAACAGTGCTATTACTTTAGCGGCATGCTCCGCCTTAATTTTTGATAAAATAACGGCAATGGTTTGCGGATATTCGTTTTTGAGATAATTGGCCAATACATGCTCGTTTACATTTCCCAACTTATCCCACATCGTGCGGCCTGCCGGACCTCTGATCTCTTCCATAATAATAGAAACTCTGTCTTTGTCCAAGGCCTTAGCCAACAATCTCTCTGTGCTCTCATAAGAACCGACAAGGCTTCCGGTACTGGTTATTTTCTCGTTAAATTCATTTATTAACTGCTCAACAACATTAGAATTTATTTTACCCAATGAAGCCATAATAACCGAAAGCTCTTTTATTTCTTCGTCGTCCATCATGGAAAACAAAGATGCAGAACGTTCTTCATCAAGAGCCAGCATTAATATGGCGGCTTTTTGCTGTCCGGAAAGTATATTGTAATCATCTATAACATTTTGCTTCATAATATATCTTCCTTAACCTTCATTGTTATACAACCATGAGCGAATAACATTAACCGTCGCATCAGGATTCTTCTCTACCGTATTGTTGAGCTTCTTAATGAGCGATACTTTGACTCTACCGTCAACTTTATTGATGTTAACCAACTCTTCGGCGGTTTCATCAATGTTATCATTTAAGAAGTTAGATAACAGCAAATTATCGTCTTCTTCAGCAGATAACAGCTTGTCGGCTGAATTTGCACCAGAGGTATCGAAGGCGTTGTTTATCAACGGACGGATTACCAATACAATTACCAATATGGCTATAATTGATATTCCTAAACCTTCGGCCATTTTCATCAGCTCTGACTTACTGAAGCCAAAGTACAAGGTCTCTTTGGGTTGCAGAGGATCTGAACCAATGCTGGCAAATCTTAAATTTTCGACCTCAACCATGTCTCCGCGGTTTGCATCATATCCAACGGCGGACTTAACAAGGTTGGTAATTTGCTCCATTTCATCTTCGCTACGCGGGCGATAAACTATGTTGCCGTCTTTGTCTTTTTCATAAACTCCGTCTACCAAAACAGCTGCCGTCAATCTTTTTATGGTGCCGGTATTTTTTACCTTGTTACGAACAATCTTTGATATTTCGTAATTAATGGTTTCTTCGGTTTTGGAATTTGTGTCATATACACCGCCGGTTGATGATGCTTCATCGCCGTTGGGAATATTTTGGGCGACGGTAACCGGTTGTGAAGCTTGAGTCGATGTCCCTTGCTCTGATATGGTTGCCTGAGATCTGATAACCTGACTGTCAGGATCATAGATTTCTTCGTTGGTAACAACTTCATCAAAATCCATCTCAATATTGACCTGAGCTTGAGCTTTTCCTGAACCTAAACTCTTTTCCAAAAGTTGTTGCACTTTTTGAGCTATCTTGCGCTCTTGCTCAAGACGCAAGGCTTCGTTGGTTGTGTTTTTTACAACCTCGCTTTGTTCTTCGCTGTATTCGGTAAGTAAATTTCCGTTAGAATCGACAATCGAAACATTTTTTACATCCAGCTTTGGAACCGCTGCCGCAACCAATTTTTGAATCGACTGAATATTTTGCGGGCTCAAATTTCCATGCTTGGTCTTAATAACAACCGATGCAGTAGGAGTTTGCTCTTCTCTTGAAAACATTTCTCTTTTGGGCATTACTAAATGAACTCGTGCCGATCTGATATTATCAACCGAGCGAATTGTTCTGGCAAGCTCTCCCTCCAATGCCCTAAGCAGGTTTACATTTTGCACAAAATTGGTAGAGCCGAGAGCGTCGGTATTATCAAAAACTTCGTATCCGACATTTGAACCCTTGGAGGCAAGAGCCAAATCTGCCGTCTCTATTCTCATACGATTAACATATTCAACGGGAACCATAACTTCGGTTCCGTTTTTGGTCAGTTTGTATTTTACATTGGAGCTTTCTAGTTTTGAGACTATCTGTTTGGCGTCTTCCAAATCCAAATCAGTATATAAGACAGAGTATTCACTACTGTTCATCTGGACAGCAAGATATATGAAAAAGCTGATTAAAAATACCAGAATCGCCCCTATAGATGCCATTTTGGCCGGCGACATATTTTTGATAGTCTGCAAAATATTATTCATAGATTCCCCAATCTATTTATATATAAACAATATTAATCCGCACGATTAAATCTGCGAATCTTTCCCCTTTATTTATCCTTAACTTAAAAATCTTGTTTAGTTAACTATTTATTTAAGATATTAACAGCCCCAAAAAAATAAGGAGCAAAAAGCTCCTTATTTCAAGTTTTAGGATTGGTTTTTAATTATATAAGATTGGTAAGTTCTTGAAGCATTTCATCTGAAGTGGTAATAATCTTACCAGCTGCAGAGTATGCTCTTTGAACTACAATCATGTTGGAAAATTCTGTTGCCAAATCTACGGTAGAACTTTCAAGAGAGCTTGAAGCAATCTCTCCGGCTCCACCGGTAGTGGCTCTGGTTAACAGAGGATTTCCAGAAGCTGTTGTGGCAATCCATACATTGCCGTTCAATGCTTCCATTCCATTGGGGTTGGTGAACATTGCCAACGGAATGATGGATATCGGCTTGGTTTCACCATTGGAGAATACGGCCGTTACAACGCCATCTTCGCTAACGGTAACACCAGAATAGCTTCCGAAAGTTGCACCATCTTGGTTAATATAGTTGGTGGTGAAACCTCCTGATAAACAAGTCAAACCTGACGATACATTTTCATCACCCATGTTGATGGAAATTCTTACACCATCTCCCAATTTGGTATTGCCGGTCATATCTTGAGCACCATTAGCCCAAAAGATTTCCATTTCTTTTACACTGATGTCTTTCGGTGTACCGTTGGAGTTGAACATTACCGCCGGGATTTGAGCACCGAGTTGGTCAACTCCGTCATAGCGGAACTGATTGGTTATCGGTGTTGCATCGGTTAAATTATTAACTTGACCTCCGCTGATAATGGTTCCGGTGCTTCCTGCAACATTGTTATCAATGGTTATATCCTCGCCGGTCGATGACGGAATAATTTGCAAAGTTTTACCGCTGGCTACAAATCTTTCCGGTTCTGCAACGCCAGAGCTTTGCAATGCACTTACCAAATTATTTACATCGGTTACCACATCTCCGCTGTGACCAACATAAAATGTATCATCGGTGTTAACTCCGTCACCAAAAACAAAATTTATGCCGTTGATGGTAATGGTTTCATCTTGATTGATTGTGGTAAAATCTATGTATCCGCAATTTTTTATGTTGTTGTCGATGGCAGCCAAAGTAAAGGTTCCGCTCGGCAATCCTGAAGATTTATCAATATTGGATGAAGATTGAACGCAGGCAAGTGTTCCGCTGCAATCAAAATTCAAAGCATCACCCGTAACAGATTGCTGGATTTTAATAGCATTACCATCAATGCTAAAACGTCCGGCATCTCTTATATTATTGGTAATGGCGGTCATAAAAGAATTCAAAACATCGGTAACCGAGTTTGCTCCTGACATATCAACCGCAACATTTCCGCCTGTTGCAGGATTTCCATCAGTAAATTCGAAGGTTACACCATTGATTTTAATTGTTGATCCGACAGAGGGAACTTCGGTGAATTCCATTTGAGCAATTGAAGAATATACCAAACCGTCATCAGTGTACAAATTGATAGCCGACGCTCCGGACGGAATTGAGGTATTCATTCCCCAAGCATTAGCTGCCGTCTTGGTATAGTTAAGGCTGATGTTGCTGGCATTACCCAAACTATCGTATATCAAAGTTGATACGGAATGGGTATCTCCGATGGTGGCTCCCGACGGCAGGTTTGCACCAAAGGCTATCTGAGTGGTCGGAGTTGCCGTACCGCCAATGTTGGAAAGATTGATACCCTGCATATTGTTGGCATCAACAATATTATCATTAATGTAAACCGTCTCACCATTGGTGTTTTTGTAAGCTTTCATATATATAATGCCGTTAATGTTTACGGTCGAAGCTTCGGTATTGCCGTCCCAAGGCATCAAAGGCCAACCTTGAGCATAGTATCCGCCGGTGTTTTTCAGATATCCGGTTTCATCAACGGTAAAATCTCCGGCACGGGTATAGGCCCATGTGCCGCCGCCGTTGTATGCTGAGTTAACTACAAAATAGCCGCTGCCGGATATAGCCAACGATGTTGTTGATGATACTGATGACAACAAACCTTGAGCATCAATACTCTGGTTGGCGTGAGGTTGAACACCGCCAGAGGAATATTTGTTTGATGAGACTTGTTTGGTCACCAAAGTTGAAAATGAAACATTATTGTTTTTGTAGCCGATTGTATTCATGTTGGCGATATTATCCGCCACTGCTCCCATCGCACTGGATTGTGCGCTGAGGCCCGATATACCGGCTTGTAATGCACCTAAAATACTCATTGTCCTTCTCCTAAAACTTTTTTATTTAAACTAATTTTGATAATACTTCTTCGGGAGTTTCTCCTCCTTCACCCGGGGTTTCACCACCTTCGCCCTCTTCTTTTTTGATACTGTCTATCAAATCGTTCCAATAGTTTTCATCTCTGATAGTCAGTATGTAGTCCAAAGTTGAGGTAACCGAATCTGCCAACCCGATGTATATTCCGCTCTCGTCACTGGCAACACCAGTTACTCTGCCGAATATGGTTGTGGTTACATTAGCAGCTGTTTCACCAGATGCTACTTTGGTATCGACCACAATCTGGTATACTCCGTCAGGCATTTGCTCACCAGCCGAGTTTTTACCATCCCATACAAAATCATGGGCTCCGGCTGCGGTCTCACCTTTTTCGGTATATACAACATTACCATCGGTGTCTTTTACGGTAATCGTACATTCTTGTACATTTTTACTTAAGGTGTAGGTAGCCTTGGAAACACCGCCGTCAAGAGGCATCATATCTCCTAATGCCTGAACGGTTTTGCCAACATATGATGCTGCCTGAACACCAAGATTGTAAATTGATAAATTAAGAAGATTATCCAGCTTTTTGTTGGTTTGGATAGCCTGTTCCACATTGGAATACTGCACCAACTGGCTGGTATATTCCGAAGCATCCATCGGATCTAGGGGATCTTGATATTGCAATTGAGTGGTTAACATGGTTAAAAAAGTGTTCATGTCAGCCGATAAGGTTTGGCTGGAACTTTGTGTCGTCGAACCTGTGTTAACCGAGCCTATGATTGAACTTAAATCTGTCATAGCTTGTCCTCCTTATCTACTAAACCTTGATATTTAGACCACGCAACGGGTCATATCCAAGGTTGTCATTTCCGGCGAGTGCCTCGGCTTCTTGCTCTAAGCTCTCTCCGATGAATTTGAGCAAGCCAGCGTCATCTTTTTGTTCGCCACCGGCTTGGTTTTCTTTCTGAAAACTAAAGTTGAAACTTCTACTGTCCGTATCGTATCCAGCATCTTGAAATGCTCTTTCAAGGCCTGAAATATCTTTTTGCAACATGTCCATGGTTTCGGGACGGCTGGAAATTATATCCGCGTGGAGTTTTCCGTCTTTGGCTATGTGCATTTTTATCTGGATTCTTCCCAAATCTTCCGGCTTGAGCTGAATATCTATGGTATCGACACCTTTAATTGCCGACTTAGTTATATTTACTTTTATCTGCTCTACAACTTCTTTGGTCATACCTTTAACGCCATCTCTTTGGGTTGCCTCATTTAATCTGGCAAAGTTTTCATTTCTTTGAACATTGGCGGTTTCAAAAACAACTTCTTTTCCGGATACAGCCAGAGTGTTGTTTGTTATTTGCGCAGAATTTCCGTCACCGGCAACTTTAGTTTCGGCTGCAGTAAAATTTTTGAACATTTGCGGATTTACGACTTGCTCGTTTTGCAATTTTATTGCTACATTACTCTTGGCTGTTGCATCAGCAGCTACTTCAACATCTGCATCAACAACTTCGGCTGAGGCTTCAACATCTTGGAATAAAGAATCAACCGCAAAACGGTTTTGCAATATATCTTTTTCCATTGGGGCGGCAATTTTTTCCTCTGTTACCGAAACCTCAATCTTGAGCTTGTCAGGCGATGCTACTTTCTTGTCTATGTATTGCGCCTGTTCCGCAATCAATAAATCTTCTTGTGTTTGGGGTATTTCAATATCTGTTGCGATTTCTGCAGTTTGGGTTTTGGCCGTAGACTTTATATTCTGATTAGGCAAAGTCTCTACCATATCCAGCGACAACTCTTCCTCAGCAACCATATCTGCAGAGTCAGCATTGACCATGCCGGCAAAAAACTGTTGCACATCAACATCTTGTACTACTGGGGCTGTCTCCAAAACAGGGGCTGCTTCTTCTTGCATCGGTGTCTCTTGAGTAACTTGTTCTCCTTCTGCAGCAGCATCTACGGTTGCATTTGCTTTCTCTGTAGGTTCGGTTTGTTCCTGTTTTGCAGCCGGAGCGGATGTTTCTTGCGGAACAACCTCTTCTTTAGCCTTTTGCTCAACTTTTTTGTCTTTAGCTTTGATCGGCTCTTCTTTTTTATCTGCAACAGGCTCTTTTTCTGTTTTTTTGTTTTCTGTTTTAGCAGAAAAATCTTCTTTTTCTTTAACTTTGACTTCGGGTTTGGAAAAATCTTCGCGTTGGAATGACAACTCTGTTTTATCAGCTGGCTTTTGCGAAGCTGAGAAATCAGGCTTAAGCATATCGGCAAAACCGCTTTCAGCACCTTCCAATACCGGAGCATTGTTAAACCTTACCGACATCAACTGTTGTAGCAAACTGTTTTTATCTTGTATTTCCATAACGCAATCCTTTTGAGCGCAAAGTTAAATCTGAGCTATTATATGCAAGATGCGTGCCAAAAATGTATGAAACTTTGTTTTTTATGTGTTTTTGCTATGAGAATTTGCAACATTCATCATTTTTGTTGTATTTAACAGATTAAATGCTATCCTTTGGAAAGAATTGGATATTTATTTTTGCAACCGCAAGTGAGAAAATTATGACAAATCAAATTGATACTAAAATTATCGGCAAGCTGGCCGAGGTCTTAAATAAGAACGCTTTGAGCGAAATCGAATACGAAGATGAAAACTGTCGTATTAAAATAAAAGGTGTCGTTTGCGCTGCCGTAGCACCTATGCCTACGGTACAAATGCAAGCTCCAGTTGTTACTCCTGCTCCGGTTGCTGCCGAAGTTACCTCAAAAACCGATGAGTTTGCTATTGATGATTATGCTAAAAACCCCGGTAGCGTTAAATCGCCTATCGTCGGCGTGGTTTATCTTTCTCCCGACCCGACAAAACCTGACTATGTCAGTGTGGGTGACAGCGTTAAGGAAGGTGATATCGTTTGCCTTATTGAGGCTATGAAAACTTTTAATCCGGTTAAAGCTCATCGTTCGGGCACGGTTACCAAAATTTTGCTTGAATCCGGCGATCCGGTAGAATACGGCGAATCTATAATGATTATTGAATAAGAGAGGACGCCCATGTTTGAAAAAGTTCTGATTGCAAACCGTGGCGAAGTCGCATTGCGTATTCATCGTGCCTGCAGAGAAATGGGAATAAAAACCGTGGCTGTTCATTCCGATGTTGATGCAAATGCAATGCATGTCAGATTGGCTGATGAGGCCGTATGTATAGGCCCTGCCAAATCGACCGAGTCTTACCTTAATAAGTCGGCTATAATCTCGGCTGCAATTATTACCGGAGCAGACGCAATCCACCCCGGTTACGGATTCCTTTCCGAAAACGCCGACTTTGCCGAAATGGTGGCAGAACACGGCATTACTTTTATCGGGCCTAAACCGGAGCAAATCAGGACTATGGGTGATAAATTATTGGCTCGCGAGGCCGCTATTGCATCAGGATTGCCGGTAATCCCCGGATCTCCGGCTTTGCCCGACATCGAAACAGCGAAACAGTGGGCTAATAAAATCGGATATCCAATAATTATTAAAGCAAAAGCCGGTGGCGGTGGTAAGGGCATGAAAGTTGCCTTTAATGATGAAGAAATCGAAACTGCCTATACTATGGCTCGAGCTGAAGCAAAGGCTTCTTTTACCAGTGATGAGGTATATTTGGAAAAATACCTGCAAAAACCACGCCATATAGAAATTCAAGTGCTGGCAGATAACTACGGAAATGTTGTGCATTTGGGTGAAAGAGATTGTTCAATTCAACGCAAAAATCAAAAAGTAATTGAGGAAACTCCTTCTCCGGCTCTTAACCAACAGCAAAGAGATGAAATTGGTGAAATCGCCCGTTCGGCTATGGAAAAAATCGGATATTCTAATGCCGGAACTTTGGAATTTTTATACGAAGACGGGAAATTTTATTTTCTGGAAATGAATACCAGATTGCAGGTAGAACACCCAATTACCGAAGCTTTGACCGGAATTGATATCGTAAGAGAACAACTTAGAGTCGCCGCCGGTGCTCAACTGGGGTATACTCAAAAAGATATTACCTTCTCAGGTCATGCTATAGAATGTAGAATTAATGCCGAAGATCCCGAAACATTTGCTCCCAACCCTGGCAAAATTACCGAGTGGCATGCTCCGGGAGGTTTGGGCGTCAGAGTTGATTCCGAAATATATTCAGGCTATAAAATTCCACCATTTTATGACAGCATGATTGCAAAACTCATTGTCAGCGGCAAGACCAGAAATGCTGCCTTAATGCGCCTGCACCGCGCTTTGGAAGAATTTGTAATTGACGGAATCAAAACTACTATTCCTTTGCACCAACGGATAATTACTAATCCTGAGTATATCGACGGATTGTACAATATTCATTGGTTGGAACACTTGCTTGAAAACAAGGAGTAGTTTAGAAGAAACTCCTGATATCCGCACCAAATGTCTGTCTGATATATTGGGTGAGTTTGGATGGCTTGTCTTTGAAGTTTTCGGCTCGCAGTTGTGCTTGCAAAATGTCGTTAATTTTCATTTTTGATTCAACCATTTGCCGCTTGCTCGGTGCTTCTCTCACACCTCTTACCGATGCCAGGTTATAAAGGACATGCGCATACTCAATATCCTTGTTATATTTGTCTCCGGTATATAAGATATCGGCCAACTTCATCATAGCTTCGGTATTGCCCTGACTTACAGCCTCTTGCAGATATTTTACTCCATTATTATAATTTTGCGGAAAACCGCGACCATTTATATAAACATCGGCCATAACTACCTGCGCCTCCTCTATACCGGCGTCGGCTGCAGCTTTAATTAACGGAGCTGCTTTAACATAATTTTGTGGGCGCAGTTTTCCGGTATAATAGGCATATCCGGTCATAAATTTGGCGGTTGGATTGTCGGTTGACGATGCATTTTCAAAATATTGTATGGCTTTTTCTTTATCTTGTTTAACTCCATTACCACTTATCAATATAAATCCGGCATTTACTGCTGCCTCCGAATTTCCTAAATCTGCGGCCTTGGAAAACAACACCAAAGATTTAGCGGTGTTTCTCTTAACCCCGATACCATTATAATATAAACTGCCCAAATTATTAAGTCCGGCCGGATCATTTTGCAATGCGGCTTTGCCGTAATAATTAAAAGCTTTTTCATAATCTACTTGAAGACCGTTTTCGCCATAAAGATACGAGTATCCCAAAAACAATTGGGCTTTTACATCTCCGCGATCGGCCAATTTGATTGTATCCTGAATATTTGACGGCAAATTTTTATCAGCCGCAGTGGGAATGTCTTTTTCGGGAAGGCTAAATTTTAGAAATGAAAACAGTCCACTATCATTTTGTGGAGAGTTGGTTTCGGATGTGGTGCTTTCCGCAGTTACACCGCTATCCTCAAACAACGAAACAACCCCCTCTTCTCCTGCTTGAGCAACATTTGGCAAAATACTTATTAGTGATATTAAAGATATTATTTTGTTTGTTGGCATTATCCTGCTCCGATATCAAAACTTAAACTTGAGCTTGATTATAATTTAATAAAGTTAATTTTTAAATAAACTTCCACTAGCTAACGCAAGTGGTATTAATTGTTCCGAACTTACTTCGTTCGCCAGCCCAAAAGCTTCGCAAGCCTAACGGCTGGGCTGGTATGCCTACATCTACCTGCTCACGCAGGTAGTGTTACGTTCGAATCATAAAAAACGGGAGTGGAAATCCACTCCCGCATTTATTCCCAATATGAGATGTTGAACTAGAACAAGCTCAATACCGATTGGGCTGATTGCGAAGCCAAGGACAGTGAATTAATAGCCAATTGCTGTCTGGTTTGCAATGCCAAGTAGTTGGCTGATTCTTCGTTCATATCGGCAAGTACCAAGTTATCCGAACCGGTCTCTAATACATCAATCAATGCCTCGGTAAAGTTTTGACGAGTTTCAATGATTGAGTAGTTGTTACCTAATTCAGTAGCGTATGAACGCAAATAATCGGTAGCCTTGGCTATCTCGGTGATGGTAGCATCAATCGAGGCAGCATAGCTTTCTACTGCAACCTTATGCTCAACCATTGTTCCACCCGGGGTATCATTGCGATCTGCCGTACCATCACCTTGCAATTCATAGTATACATCACCACTTTTAACAAAGGTTGTGGTACCACCATCATTAGTATAGATTACTGATCCTTCAGCTACAGTACCTTCGTCATCGGCCCCAGCATCATCTTTTAGCTCAATTGCTGTTGCTGTAGTAGCTGTAGTAGTTTGACCATTTGGAACTTTTGCCCAGCCATCAGCACCGCTGATGTTCATCTCGGTAATAATATCATCACCTTGAATATCAAATTTGTTTGAGCGCGACTCGTTGAAAGTAACAGTCAACTTACCGCCTTTTAACAAGTTGATACCTTGATATGAAGCATCGGATACCAATTTGGTAATTTCGCCTTGGATCTTTGCAAACTGCTCTTGGTAACTTTTAATCTGATCACCATAGGTTTTTGAAGCAGGATCCAATGCATAAGCCGACTCGGCAACTGATTTCAACTGCTCTACATATGATGTAACCGCCTCAATACCTTCGTTGGCAGCCTCAATGGTTTGAATTCCTTGTCCCATGCTATCAAGCAAGGATTCCAAGTCACCGGCACGGTTGGTTAAGGCTCTTGATTGATAATAGCTTGATGCATTATCAATAGCTGAGTTAACTTTCTTACCGGTAGATAATCTTTCTTGTGTCATATCCATTTGGCTTTGGATTGACTTCAACGACGCAAGATTTGATCTCATACTAGATGTTAATGTAATCGTATTAGCCATGGTAGTTCTCCCAAAATTTTTAAATCTCACACCGCTTGTAAATTACAAGCCAATGCGTAGTTGTCAAAATGAATTCCATTTCAACAATGGTTTGTATTGTAAATAGAATTCGTTAATTATTGTTTAATTGTACAATAATAGACAATTACGGCAATATTTTTATTAGAACAAGCTCAATACCGACTGGGCTGATTGCGAAGCCAATGACAGTGAATTAATAGCCAATTGCTGTCTGGTCTGCAATGCCAAGTAGTTGGCT
>CASFRM010000010.1 GCA_949297185.1 uncultured Pseudomonadota bacterium | reverse complement strand
ATACAACGCTACATTGAACACCAAGGGCGCGAAGATATGGGGCAAGCTTGGCTTGAACTAAAATGATACCACCGGCATTAGCCGGTGGAGTTTCATAAAATTGATTATTTTTTTACTTTTTTAATCTGTTTAACATCAATTTCGGTAGGTTTCATCAGCTCTTTGTCAACATCACCCGTAATTTGAATTATTTCACCTTCGGTTACGGTGACATTGTTAAAGTCATCTTGGTCTATATCAAGAATAATTTCTCCTGTTTCATCGGTAAACATATATTTGTCATCACCCAAAGCCTTTACGATTTGTCCTTGCATAACGACCAAAGTATTATCGTCTTTATCTTTAGCATCGGCAACGGTCTCAATTACTACATTCTTAGGAACAAAAACAAAGCCTTGATTTTTGTGTTTGTTTTTTGCTTGTGCGGCAGTTGCGGCAATCAAGAAACAAAAAAGTGCAACCATAACTTTTTTCATTTGATATCTCCTTGTAAAAATTAATACCGCTTAAAGAGATAAGCGGTATTAATCAAAAAACAAGAATATGTTTTTTATTTTTTTCTTTTTATAGGTTTAAGTAAGCGCCCATACATCATGGAGATGACAATGCTGCAAAATACGGATATAAGCAAAATACCGCGAGGAGAAACAAAGTCTGCGCCCACTCCAAATAAAAATCCTATAACTGCCGTCGTTAATCCGCCAAACAAACCGACGATTGAATCCAATGTTGCTCGTAGGCTTTTGCTGTATTCTTTCTGCAATAATGTTGCAGAAGCAGAAACACCGGAACCGAAATATTTTGCGCGGCATTAAAAAATGCGTTATAGTATTATTCATCAATAAAGCAGTTAATCTAAAAACAGCACTTCCTAAGATTGAATAATATAGGATTTTAAACAAACTAAACTTTTCAACAAGCCCAACCAAATAAAAACTAAGCCAACCAAAACAATTTTGCATTATTCTTGCGACATTAACAAAGTAAAGGGGAACAAGTTTTTCAAAATAAGCCCCCTCAAATCTAAACGCCGAAATTTGAAAAGAATTAGAAAATATTTGCAGCAAAGCACATTTACGCAGCTTCTTGTTCCGTATAAAAATTTTAAAACTTTGCAGAAACTGTTCTTTGACCGATATTTTTTTATCAAAGCATTTTTTAGGGTTAACCAGCATAGAGCAAATAAAGATATTACAAAAATACGATATTGCAGAAATGTTTACCAAGAATTGCAAAAAAAAATAATATGTTATAACAACGGCGGCCAGCCCAGAATTAGAGCTCCCAGCTGTTAAAAAGATGATATTTTTGACACAATGTTCATGAAAAGTTTGCGTTTTTTTATTTCTGCTAAAGTTTCATATATCAGAGCGGAATCTGTACCCGACTTAAAAGCCAAACCGATTCCCCTGCAGCACGAGCCCAAAAACAGCATCGTCGTTGATTCAAAAATTCCGCCGGCAGCCCACAGAATCATATTTACAAACATAAAACACTGCCAACAACCAATGTTTGTTTTCTGCTACACCTATCCGAGAACATTCCGCAAGGAATCTCAGCAATAGACTGTGAGAGCGTTACCAAAGAAAACGCCAACATTGCCAAAGCATAAGAATGCGTAACTTGCTCAAAGTAAATTACAGCCAAAGGCGAAAAGAGCCAAAAGCCGTTAAAAAAACTCATAAATTTTAAGAGCAAAATATTCTTTCTAATCATTATTACACTCAAGCAAAGGTGCGACGGCTCTATCCAAAATTCCCAAAGTTTTTGAAATAGTTATACCATAGTTTGTGATAGGAACATTACGGCGAGCACACTCGCGTAATCTTCTCAACATTTCAACCTGATTCAGCATGCAAGCACCGCAATGAATAACCAAGTCAAACTCCTCCAAATCCTCTGGGAAATCGCTTCCGACACAAAAAGAGAAATTGATATTTTTTTGAGTATATTTTTTCATAAGAGCCGGAATTTTTACTTTTGCGATATCATCGTCCTGAGCGTGATGAGAGCAGGCTTCGGCAATTAAGATCTTTGCATTATCGGCTAGTTCATCAATTTTTTTTGCTCCTTGCAACAAAGTGTCAAAATCACCCTTCAGTCTGGCAAACAAAATTGAGAAAGAAGTCAAAGGAATATCCTGCGGTACGATTGCGGCAACTTTTGCAAAAGCCTGAGAGTCTGTTATTACCAATTTTGGTTTGTTTTTAATGTTTTCCAGAGTTTTTGCTAGCTCTTCCGGTTGTGCAACAATGGCATAAGCATGCAAATCAACAATTTCTCTTAGCATTTGTACCTGAGGCAGAATAAGTCTTCCTTTTGGAGCAGAAGAGTCAATCGGAGTTACCAAAACCACGCAATCGCCTTCTTTAACCAGTCCGTCAAGCAATAAGGATTGTTTTTGTTTTTCTTCCGGAATAAGCTTAATAAGCTCTGTTTTAACTTCTGAAATTCCAGTGTTTTTCTCTGTTGAGACAGATGAGTATGGTATTTTGTTTTTCTTACAAAACAGAGTATCCTCAGTTGAAGGGGTGTTTATATCGCATTTATTAAACACGACAATAAAAGGAATATTCATACCTTGCAGAGAATTTACGATTTCAAAATCGTGGTTATCAAAACCTTTTTCATCAACCACGAGCACCGCCGCATCGGCACGAAACAAAACTTTCTTGGTTGCAGAGATTCTTTGTTTACCCAAAGCGGAATCATCATCTAATCCGGCAGTATCATAAAAAGTTACCGGTCCCAAAGGTAAAAGTTCATAAGGCTTTGCCACGGCATCAGTTGTAGTTCCCGGTGTTGACGAAACAATAGCAACATCTTGCTCACAAAGGGCATTTATCAAAGAAGATTTACCAGCATTTCTTTTCCCTACGATAGCGATATTATGGCGCAAGGCGCGAGGTGTTTGCTCTGCAGACATCTTAAATTCTCCCAAATTAAAACAGAAATATAATCCACCATAAGGTATAACAAAAAGTTAAAGCCTGCTTGAAAAAAAAGCAGGCTTTTAAGTGGTGGAGGTAAGCGGGATCGAACCGCTGACCTAATGATTGCGAACCATTCGCTCTCCCAACTGAGCTATACCCCCAAAAAAATGACTTGTTATCGGGTCGAGCGACGCCTTGGGTACCTAAATTTCGCAAGCAATCGCTGTCGCTGATCTTGCTCAATTAAGGTAGCCAAGATGTTACAGATAAAATCAACAAATTTTTGTTGATTTTACTTAGCCATCCCAACTGAGCTATACCCCCAAAAAAAACAAAAGGCTCGTCCCGAGGACGAACCTTTTTAAGAATTGGTGGAGCTAAGGAGGATCGAACTCCTGACCTCTTGAATGCCATTCAAGCGCTCTCCCAACTGAGCTATAACCCCAAGATCGAGTGCAAAATAATAAATTTTTAAACAAAAGTCAAGCTTAAAAAATACTGTACAAAACAATATTTAGCCTATATAAAAACACTCAAAGAAAAAATTATTAACTCAAATATATATTGTATGAAAAAACTTATTATTTTATTTGGAGCTCCAGGGTCAGGAAAAGGATTGCTCGGGGATGTATTGGTAGAAAAAACAGGTATTACCAAAGTTTCAACCGGCGATATTCTGCGCGAAGAAGTCAAAAAGGACACCCCGATAGGCAAAAAAGTTGCAAATTTTATCACCTCTGGTTCATTGGTAGAAGATTCTGTTATAAATCCTATTTTAGATATCTTTATGCAAACCGAAGGTGATATTTTGTTAGACGGTTATCCTCGCAATTTTTCGCAGTTAAAATATCTGAAAAACAAAGTAAAAAAGGACTATCAAGTAATTTGTGTCTATCTCAACCCTCCCGAAAAGCTTATATTATCGCGTATAGGGCAGCGAAGAGTTTGCTCAGAATGCGGAACGACACAATTTGCCGGTAACGGAAAATGCATTAAATGCAATGGAGACTTGGTTGTTCGCGATGATGACAAATGGATTAAAAATCGCATTGTATACTACAATCGAATAATAAAGCCCATACTGCCTGATATAATGACATGGAGTGAAATTTCCCTAATCTTTAAGGGAACCGACAATGAATCAAATGCCGAAATCATCAAACATGTGATGGCGCATTGCTAAAAAAATAAGCATATTCTCTCTGATGTGAGTGAATATGCTTATTTTCTTTAAGAATCACCAGGTCTTCGTTGATTTCCGGTTTTAGATTCCAAAGACCAGCTCATCAAAAGCTCAATTTCTTTGGTGTCATCATCAGTTTGTTCTGCAATGATTTTGAAATTATTTCTTTGATAAAAGCGCAAAGCATCAATATTTTTTATAAACACTTTAAGCGTTAACTCCGGATATCTTCTTTTTGCATAATTGATAAGTTTAGTTCCGATTTTTTTGTTTTGAAATTCTGGAGCAACAAATAACGCACCAAGGTGTTTCTCATCAATAATACTCATAAAACCTTTTATCTTATGCTTATCTTCAAACACAAAACTGTCGGTATTTGGCAGATAATACTTCTTTATCACCGGCACCATATTTTGCCAATATTCTTCACTGACAAATTTATGAGACTGGACGCTTGCCTTTAGCCAGATATTTAAAACTTTCTCGACATCACTTGCCTGATATTTTCTAATCATCTATGTTTCTTTCTTAAAGATATTCTTTTTAATCTTCTTTCCATCAAAATTCTGTGAGCACTGCGGTAAACAGCAACGGAATTTGTTCTGGCTTTCAAAATAATGTTAAATTCTTTCATAGTCAAAACAACGCCCAGTGTTACCAAAGTCGCGCCCAAAAGTATTTGCCAGTTGAGCGGGTCATTAAAAATAGCTACGCCTGCTGCAATACCGAATACGATCCGCAAGGTGCAAAACGGAGCGACCTTACTGACGCCGTTAGAAGCAATAAGTTTTTGCCATAAAACCATAGCCAAAGATAAAACAATTACTTCAAAAGCCATCGACCAGCCGGCTATAGACCAGTTTACCGTAGCTAAGTTTCTGTAATCATAGTTTTCGAGCCAATACGAACCCACGGCGGTAAAAGGTGCTGCCAACAAGTAAGAATATGCCAAAAAAGTTGTCGTTGACATATGCTTCGTTCCTTTGAAAACAATTTGGCAAGCTCCCCAAACAAAACGCGACATTATTATCAAGGCCACACCGTAAAGATTCATTTCCGGCAGCCCCAAAATGACCATTACACCGACAAAAGAAAGAAGTATTGCCATAACTTGTTTAAAGTTAATGTGCTCTTTGGCCCAGATACAAGCCATTAATACCGATATCGGACCTTCGGTTTGCATTAAAAGCGAGCTTGCCGAGGGCGAAAGCTCATCATAGGCAATATAGGTCATTATATTATTGATAACATTCGAGGTTAGGGCAACAAAGAAGAGTTGTCCGAATTCTCTTTTTGTAGGTTTATCGGCAAAAGGCATAACCAAAAGCGCAATAATAAGATAGCGGATTGTAAGAAAAGCCATAGGAGGAATTTCCATTAGGCCGAGTTTGCTTATAGCCGGGTTAATACCCCACATTATGACAACGAACAATGAAAGTAAAACAGCTGAGATTTTCATGATTTAAATATCCAAATCATTAACAAACTTTGCGCGTTCAATAATGAATTTAAATCGCAGCTCTGGATTTTTACCCATTAATCTCTCAACCTGTCTTCTGGTTTCAAAGGCCTCTTCTTTACCTTCTTCTGTTGTTGTAGAAGGTATCATAACCCTTAACAGCATTCGGTTTTTCTTATCCATGGTTGTTTCTTTAAGCTGCTGGGCACTCATTTCACCCAAACCCTTAAAGCGGCTGATATCAGGCTTTTGATTTCCTTTAACGACCTTGGCCAAGATTTTGTCTTTATCTTCATCATCTAAGGCATAGTAATTTTTGCCTCCGACCGCAATTTTATAAAGCGGTGGGGTTGCGATAAATAGGTGTCCGTTAGCAATAAGCTGCGGCATATGTTGATAGAAAAATGTCATCAGCAAAGACGCTATATGCGCACCGTCAACATCGGCATCGGTCATGATAATAATTTTTTCATAACGCAGATTTTCTTCTTTATAGTTTTCTTTAGTGCCGCATCCCAAAGCTTCAATCATATCTTTAATTTCTTGGTTTTGGGTTATTTTTTCCAAAGAAGCACTGGCAACATTGAGGATTTTTCCACGCAGAGGAAGAATTGCCTGAGTAACACGGTCGCGCCCTTGTTTTGCCGAACCGCCGGCTGAATCACCCTCAACGATAAAAATTTCGGTATTTTCGGCCGAAGCTTGAGAACAATCCGCAAGTTTGCCCGGCAGACGCAATCTCTTTGTCGGGGTTTTTCTTACCTTTTCTTTTTCTTCTTTTTTCTTTTTTCTGGCCTCGGCTCTTTCAATAACATACTCAAGCAAAGCGGCAGCATTTTCCAAATCTGATGACAGCCAGTGATCGAAAGAATCTTTAACTGCGGATTCTACCAAGCGCACGGCTTTGTTTGAGGTAAGTTTATCTTTTGTTTGTCCTTGGAATTGCGGGTCGCGTATAAACACCGACAACATAATTGCGGCATCACTCAAAAAATCTTCTGCAGTAACGGCGGCCGCTTTTTTATTATTTATCATTTCGCCGTATTCTTTAAGACCTTTTATAAGGGCGGACTTAAATCCGGTTTCATGAGTTCCGCCAAACGGGGTAATAACCGTATTGCAGTAAGAATAACAAAAACCGCTTTCATCTTCCGGCCAGGTGATAGCCCATTCAACTTTGCCTTCGTCGTTATCCAGATTAGCTTCACCGGTAAACGGGCGGCGGTTGATAGTAGCTTTTGCACCGATTTGATAATTAAGAAAGTCCAGCAATCCGTTTGGAAAGCATAGTTCTGCATCTTGCGGAGTGGCTTCGCCCTCGCCAAGCACTTCCGGTGCGCAATGCCAATTAATTTTAATACCCTTAAACAAAAAGGCCTTTGAGCGAGCCATTCTAAAGATTCTGTTAGGCTGCAGATTTGAGTTAACCCCGAATATTTCCGGATCCGGCTTAAATGTTATGGATGTTCCGCGGCGGTTAGGGGCATTACCGATTAACTCCAAGGGGGTTTGCGGAATACCTTTGGCATATTCTTGGCGGTATAATTTTTTATCGCGAGCGATTTCAACAATAAGTTTTTCAGACAAAGCGTTAACAACCGACAGGCCGACGCCGTGTAATCCTCCCGAAACTTTATAAGCCCCGCCTCCGAACTTACCGCCGGAGTGCAACATGGTCATAATAACTTCCAATGCCGACTTGTCAGGATACTTAGGGTGTGGGTCAACCGGAATACCGCGACCGTTATCAACAATAGTAACCGAAAAATCAGCGTTTAAGATAACATCAATCTTGCTGGCATATCCGGCGACGGCTTCGTCCATAGAGTTATCCAAAATTTCGGCCACCAAATGGTGCAAAGCGGTTTCATCGGTTCCGCCGATATACATACCCGGACGATGCCTGACCGGTTCCAACCCTTCCAGCACTTCAATAGAGTTAGCCGAATAATCTTTTACATCATTATTTTTTTCATCAAACAAGTCAGACATTACAATCCTTCATCAAAGCTTTACAATTCAAGGGACAAGATAAAACAAAAGCATAAAAATCACAAGAGCAAACTTTTATAATTTAACAACTCTTTTTTATGAAAAAACTCTTGCAATTTTAGTAATTTATGTATAAAAAGAGTCGCGAAAAGGACGCATGGTGCGTTCTTATAACTCACACGCAAGTAGCGGGGGCTGCTTTAAGCCTCACTCCGGTGTCGATAAAAAGACCACAGAACTTGCGGAGGATTAACCGGAAAAGAAGGAAAATAAAAATGACTCTTCCTACATTTACATTGCGTCAGATGATTGAAGCTGGCGTACACTTCGGACACCACGCTCGTCGTTGGAACCCGAAAATGGCTCCGTACATTTACGGAAAAAAAGACGGCATTCACATTATTGATTTGCAAAAAACTTATCCCATGCTCTATACAGCAATGGCTACCACTAAAGAGATAGCTGCTCAGGGCGGAAAAGTATTGTTTGTTGCTACCAAAAAGCAAGCACAAGACATTATCAAAGAAAATGCCGAACGTTGCGGTCAATACTATGTTAACCAACGTTGGTTGGGTGGTATGTTGACCAACTGGAAAACCGTTCACAAATCAATCACTCGTTTGGTAAAACTAAACGAAATGTTTGAAAAAGGTGATTTAACCGGCTACACCAAAAAAGAATTGCAAGGCTTGAAAAAAGAACAAGAAAAATTGCAACTCGAACTCGGCGGTATCATGAACATGGGTGGTCAACCCGACTTGGTATTCGTAATTGATACCTGCAAAGAAGCTTTGGCAATCAAAGAAGCTAAGAAACTCGGTATACCTGTAATCGGTATCTGCGATACTAACGCAGACCCTGAAGCAGTAGATTTGCCGGTTCCCGGTAACGATGATGCTATCCGCGCAATTCAATTCTATTCCGAAATGATTTCCGGAGCAGTTTTGGACGGTATGCAAGCAGCCATAGCTGCCCAAGGTGTTAAAGTTGAAGAAATGGTTGCCGAAAAAGCCGATGCAAAACCGGCTAAAAAGAAAGCAGCCAAAAAATCAGCCGAAAAAGCCGAAGCTGTTGAAGAATAATATTCTTTAGCAACACAAAATATTGGTACAAGGCGGCATTAGTCTTTTTTGTGATTAGTGCCGCCCGAACAAATAAGCAAGATTAGAGGAAATAAAAAATGACAGAGATTACAGCTGCAAAAGTAAAAGAGTTAAGAGAAGCAACCGGAGCCGGAATGTTAGATTGCAAAAAGGCCTTGGTTGAAGCAAACGGCAATATGGATGAAGCAGTAGACTGGTTGCGCAAAAAAGGTTTGGCTTCTGCCGCCAAAAAAGCCAGCCGTATCGCTGCCGAAGGTTTGGTTTCGGTATATGTAGAAGGAAATAAAGGTGCCGTTGTTGAAGTTAACTCTGAGACCGACTTTGTTGCCAAAAACGAATTGTTCCAAGAATATGTAGCCGACGCAGCTAAAGTTGCCTTGATGTCCTCGGGCGAAGTTTGCGACATGAAAACCTTCCACTGCCCGAAATGCAACAAGACATTTGAAGAAAGATTGACCGACTTGATTGCTAAAATTGGCGAAAATATGAATTTGCGTCGTGCCGCTATGTTGCAAGTAAACAACGGTGTTGTAGCTTCTTATTTGCACAATGCTTGCGGTAACAATCTTGGCAAGATAGGTGTTTTGGTTGCTCTTGAATCAACCGGCGACAAAGCAAAATTGGAAGAATTGGGCAAACACATTGCCATGCATGTAGCAGCTTCTGCTCCTTTGTTCAAAGACATTGCCTCGGTTGATGCAAAAGCCGTAGAGCACGAAAAATCAATTTTTGCTGAACAAGCAAAAGCTTCGGGCAAACCTGAAAACATCATTGAAAAAATGGTCGAAGGCCGTGTTCGCAAATACTATGACGAAGTTGTTCTTGAAGAACAAGCTTACATCATGGATCCTGACAAAAAAGTTAAACAGGTTATTGCTGATGCCGCCAAAGAAATGGGCACCGATATCAAATTGGTAGACTATGTTCGTTTCAAACTTGGTGAAGGCTTGCAGAAAAAAGAAGAAGATTTTGCTGCCGAAGTTGCCGCTCAACTTGGTAAATAAGCAAAATTTAGCAAGACAGCTTAAAATAAACGGCTCTCGCCAAAGACGAGGGTCGTTTTTTATACCGCCCCTTGCAACTTTATATTGTTGTTTTATATATTATATAGCATAGCGAGAAAAATAAAACATTTTGCAGGAGGTAACATGAAAACATCCAAAACAGAATATAATTCAGATTTTAAGAACAATCGCGGTCGTCAGCTCGATGGTTCGCCCAATCAAATAGACATCTATATCGGAAAAAGGTTGCTTTTACGGCGCAAAGCTCTAAAGATGTCGCAAAATACCTTGGGCAAAAAAATGGGCATTTCTTTTCAACAAGTTCAAAAGTATGAAAAAGGCCAAAACCGAATTTCCGCCAGCAGATTATATGATTTTG
Organism: uncultured Pseudomonadota bacterium; assembly: GCA_949297185.1. Classification (GTDB taxonomy): domain Bacteria; phylum Pseudomonadota; class Alphaproteobacteria; order RF32; family CAG-239; genus CAZU01. The sequence goes on along the minus strand of CASFRM010000010.1, from coordinate 36,209 downwards.
CAACACTGTTGGGAGTAGATACCAATTATTTTTACCAAGATATGCCGCAAGAAATCAGCAATAAGAGTCCTCGATTTATAGTAAGCAGTAATAAATACGATAATATATCCGCAGATTTTATAGCAAGCAAAGACCCTCTTAAGAGTTCGCATATCCAAGAGTTGGTAAACAATTTTATTCGCTTACCCAATAATCATGTTGCCGACAGTCTTTTTGATTTGATTGCGGCACTCATAAGCAGTCAATCAGCTTCAGATAAGAAAAAGTAGTGTCTAAATTTTAATCTCGGTCATTACCGGCACATGGTCTGATGGGCGTTCAAGAGCTCTAAATTCTGCCAGAATTTTAGTTTCAAGGATTCTGTCATTCAAATTCGGCGTAACCCAAATATGGTCAAGTCGCCGACCTTTATTGTTGGTTTGCCAGTTTGGATTTCGATAACTCCACCACGAAAATATTTTTTGCGGCTCAGGATAGAATTTTCTAACTGCATCAACAAAGTCGAGCGAATTAAACAATCTGGTCAATCTTTCAACTTCAATCGGGGTGTGTGAAACAATTTTAAGTAGTTGTTTGTGATTCCAAACATCATTTTCACTGGGTGCAACATTAAAATCACCGCACAAAAGCATTTTTTTGCCGACCAAAGAAGATTTGTGTTGCTCATAAAACTCGCTTATATCGTCCATAAAACAAAGTTTGTGGGCAAAAGACAAATTTACAATCGGGTCAGGGATATCCCCACCGGCCGGAATATAGATATTATTTATTTCAATGTCGTCAAAAACGGTTGCTTTTATATGTCTGGCGTCTTGTTTTCCGACCCAGTCGACTTTTGTAATGTCTTTAAGTTCAGGCTTGGCCAAGATAGCCACTCCATTGTACCCAGGCATGCCATAGAGTGCAATATTTTCAAACCCCAAAGATTTTATTTCATCAAAAGGAAAATCTTCTTCTTTTGCTTTTACTTCTTGCAAGCATATTATATCAGGCTGATATTTTTCAACCAAAGTCTTTAATAAATCCAAACGGATTCTTACGGAGTTTACATTCCAAGTAACAAGCTTAGCCGTTGCCATTTTTACTTTTTCTTTTTGAAGTTGCGGGAAGAATTTTTAGGATTCTTAAATTTGAATACATCATCAGATATTTCAATATCTTTTTTTGCATCATACAAAGAAACGGTCACCTCCACGCTTTGTGGATCGACTATTTTCCACTGTTTAAGCTCAAAAGGAGAGTTTGAAAAAATAAGAGTGATTGGTCCGATATCTCCTTTATCGGCATAGTCCAGTGTTATCAAGGTTGAGCCGGAATCTTTGTAAAAATCAATAACCTTAAGCTTATTACCATAAATTTTTATTTTATTGGAAAGGATTAAAGAAGCAGGGATATCATCATAATCAATGTGTGTGACTTGCTCTAAATCCAAATCGTTATAAACAATAAAATCACCGTCACCGACAATCAAAACATTGGTAGGCTCGGCATATTCCATGCGGATTTTATTGGGCTTTTTAATAAATAATCTACCTTCTGCAGTAGCTCCGTTCGAAGCCATTTGCACAAAGGTTGCTTCCATACTTTTTATGTTGTTGAGGTAGTTTTCGATTTTTTGTATATCCTCGGAGGTCTGAGCTTGAGCTACAGAAGCAAATAAACAAAACAGCAAGGTCAGTAATTTTTTCATCATCATCACTCCGCAAAATACATCCTGCAGACTAATATAAGATTTTTCGCCTTAAAGTCCAGATAAACTTAAAGTTTTTCAAAAGAGGTTAATTACATCAACCGTTTCTAGGCCTGAAAACCCCGTTTTCAAAGCCTTGAATTTGAGGATTCTCCTCAGCTAACTCAAGCCGTTTTAAAGTCAGAGCCACATATTCTTTTTCTTTTTCGATAGCAATAAATTTGCGGTTTAATTTTTTCGCCACCACTGCGGTGGTACCAGAGCCCACAAATGGGTCAAAAACGACATCACCCTCATCAGACGAGGCCAAAATAAGTTTAGCAATAAGTTTTTCGGGTTTTTGGGTCGGATGCTCAGTGTTTTCACTCATCGACCAAAAAGGCACCGATATGTCGGTCCAGATATTGGAAGGATGAGTAAGCCTCATCTTTTCTTTTCCTTGAGAAAACCAATCTTTGGGGTTTCCATCTTCGTTACGATAAGGAGCAATGACTTTTCTTAAGATTTTAACTTTATCAAGATTAAATTTGTAATTTTTGCTTTTGCTAAAGAACCAAATATCCTCAAGGCAATTTTTCCAGTTGTTTTTTGCCCCGCGCCCCTTTTCGCGTTCCCAAGAAATGCGGTTTTGCAAAACAAAATATTTTCCTGCGACATAAGGCACGGCAATAGAAGTTTTCCAATCGGAGCAAATATACAAAGAAGCATCATCTTTTAGGATTCTGGATAACTTTTTTAGCCACTTATCCAACCAAGACAAATACTCATCATTTTTCATCTCACGAAAAGTTGATGAACCAAAGTTTTTAGTCAGATTATAAGGAGGATCGGTAACCACCAAATCTACACATTTGTCCGGTAACAAATCTATAGCCTTAAAGGCGTCTTGCCAAATGATGCGATTTTCTATCCCTTCAAAATTAGCTTTGTTTTTTAGCTTAACGGCATTTTCAAGCAGAGCATCTGCTTCTTGAGGGGTTAAAGAAAGAGTTTTGTTTCTGGGAGCTTTAAGCTTTGGCACTTACTCTTCTCCGAATTTGTTATTTAACAACTCCTCAATGGCATTCATAACCTCTGTTGCCTGTTTACCGGAGGTTGATACTTTAATGGTAGTTCCTTTCGAGGCCGCCAGCATCATCAATCCCATGATTGAAGTTCCGCTCACGCATTGTCCGATTCTTTCAACTTCGACGGTTGCATCGAAAGATTCTACGGTTTTAACAAATGCTGCGGCGGCACGAGCGTGCAACCCTTTAATATTTTTAATTTCCAAATCTTTAACTAATTTGTCACTCATCTTATTTACCCAATAATTGCGAAGCGATGTTAATATATTTTTTTCCGGCCTCTTGAGCGCCTTCAACAGTTTTTTTCATATCACCGTCTTTGCGCAAAGAAGCAATTTTAATCAGCATAGGCAGATTAATTCCGGCCAAAATCTCAACATTAGCTCTGTCCATAACCGATAAAGCCAAATTAGAAGGAGTACCGCCAAACATATCGGTAAGCAAAACTACACCTTGACCGCTGTCTACTTCCCCTACCTTTTGTAAGATTTCATTTCTTCGCATTTCCATGTCATCTTCCGGACCGATACAAACACCGCGCACTTGTTCTTGCGGACCTACAACATGTTGCATGGCCGAGATAAATTCGTTTGCCAGATTTCCGTGAGTAACCAAAACTAATCCGATCATTTTATTGTCCTTTTCTTTCTGCCTAAAGGGCAGATGTGGGTATTAAGAATGCAATATATTGCACAAAAACTTTTACAATGGTATAACAATATCAGCAAACTGTCAATTTTAGGTTAAAAAAATGCAAAAAACTGCCGCTAAATTTATATGGAGCTATCTCAAAGAATTTAAGTATATTTTACTAATGGTTTTGCTCACGGCGGTTTTATCACGCCTAGCCATACAATCCGGTGCGTATATTTTGGCGAGTGTTTTTAGTTTTGCTTCATCGGAAGTTTCCAATCCCCAATACTGGGAAACTTTGATAAAATTGTTGTTATTTACGATTTCATTATCCCTGATAGGCTCTTGCGGTCAGGCTTTGAGCATGTGGATTGCTTCCAGATTGGTGCCGCACCTCCGCTCAGTTGTAATCAAAGATGTTTTTTCTTATGTAAACAAACACTCCATTTCGTATTTTACCAACGAAATGGCCGGCAACATATCTAATAAATTTGGTTTACTTCAAAGCGGCATAGTTGACTTTTTTATGCAATCTGGGAATGTCCTGTTTGATTTTTGCTTTTTACTGGTCAACTTAGGAATCCTAATTTGGATAAGCCCGATTCTAAGTGTTGTTTTGGTTTTATGGCTGGTTGTAATGTTTTTTACCGGCCGATATTTTGGTTGCCGCCGAGCTGCTTTATCAAAACAAACCTCAAGCCAGCAAAGCCGTTGTAGTGCGGTGGTAATTGATTCGATAGCCAACTACTCCGAGATAAAAAGCTTTGCCAACTATAAGTATGAACGTACAAATTTACTTAAGAATTTGCGGCAATGGCGTCAAGCCGAAAGCAAAGAGCAAAAACAAAAATGCTTAATGAACCTATATCTTTCATTGGTGGCCGATTCCTCGGTTGCCTTTTTCGTTTTTGTAAGTTTGGGTTTGTTGTATTTTAAGAACATCGGAACGACGGATTTTATCTTTCTTTTGACCATATTCGGTCGGCTGAGCGGTGTTGTTTTCGCCGTAAACTGGGCTTTTAACAATATGTCGCGTCTTTTCGGGCAAATAGATTCAGCGCTTGAGACTTTGGCTGTTGAACCCGAAATAGTGGATTCTGATGATGCCAAAGAACTAAAGATTAAAACCGCCTCAATAAAATTTAAGGATGTCGGATTTTTCTACTCTGACAAACAGGTAATATTTGATAACTTTAATCTCAGCATTAAGGCCGGAGAAAAGGTTGGCATAGTTGGTTCGTCAGGAGCCGGCAAATCAACTTTAATAAAGCTTATTGACCGCTATTTTGATGTAAAATCCGGAAGTATAACCATCAACGGTCACGATATCAGAGACATTACACAAGATTCATTGCATAAGCACATCTCGGTTATACCTCAGGATGTATGCTTGTTTAACCGCAGTTTGTCGGACAATATAAAATACGGCGACCCCAAAGCCGACGAAGCCGAAGTAATAAAAGCGGCCAAACAAGCTTCTGCCGATAAATTTATTGAAAAATTCCCCGATAAATATCAAACCAAAGTAGGGGACAGAGGAGTTATTTTATCAGGAGGAGAAAGACAAAGAATAGCTATCGCCAGAGCTCTGCTAAAAAATGCACCGATTCTTATTTTTGACGAAGCAACCTCGTCGCTTGATAGCGAAAGCGAAAAATATATTCAGGAATCACTAAAAATATTGATGAAAAACAAAACTGTAATAGCCATAGCCCACCGCCTTTCCACGCTTCGCGAAATGGATAGAATAATTGTTTTGGAAAACGGCAAAATAGTAGAACAAGGCTCGCACCTTAGCTTATTGCGCCAAAAAGGACGCTATGCGCAACTATTTAAATTACAATCTGATGGTTACATTCAATCAAATTAGAAATTATACTGCAGGCTCAGGTTTGCGGCAACGTTGCTGTAATCGGAACCAAACATATAAGCTCCTGACATTGCGGCACTCCAATTTCCAATCATATCAAAAGACATTCCCAATTCAAGTTTGGTTAAGGTTCTGTCTTCCAACGATTCAAAGTATCTTCCGGTAATAAGCTCAAAGTCTTCGCCGTCATTTATATTTTGAACCAGAGCAGGTCTAAAGAAAATCTCGGCCTTTGCATCGCGGAAATCCCATCTTTGAGCAAATCTAACACCTGCCTCAACCTCGGTTCTTGAGCTGTCTCCAAATTCAACTGATTTTCCGGCATTATCGGTAAGTCCATCGATTGACAATTTAGTATAAGAGATCCTTACACCGGGCTCAATACGGAATCCGTTTATATTTTGCCATATATAATTAACATCAACGGTTGCTCCGCTTATAGTACCGGATGTATCGGCGTTCACTCCGTCGTCGGTAGAAATATCTGCATCAACTTGACCGGCATAGGCTGCGGCAATCAAAGATAAGAAATCGCTGTCATGTCTTATGTAAATACCGCCGACATAAGAGTTAATAGCCGTTTCTGCAGAACTTTCAATCAAGTAATTGGTTCCGCTGCCGTCAAATTCAAAAGATCCGTTACGATAAGAAGCTAAAATACCGAATTTTGTATTTCCGTCGCCCAAAAGGTCTAAACCTCCGTCGCCACCATACACAGACGCCGTATATTTATAAGGAGATTCAACCTCCGCAGAATTATAAATCGGAGCGAACCATCCCGAGAGTACGGGGCGATTGCTATAACAAATACGATTGGTATATTTCAAATTACTTGGGACCCTACAAGGAGCCTTACGGAACGAACTTTCTGTCATGGAGTTCCGTAAATTTGCTCCTAAGTTGGTCGTTTGCATAAATATATTATCAATTAATCCATAATAAGCAGCCATCTCCGGAACGATGGACGGTTGATCACCGTTTGTGACATAAGCATACCATTTATTATTTTCAAATAATACGTCCCACAAATAGGGAGACCCTTCAACTCTCCAAATACTAAAAGCATCTGCCTGACCGCCGGTAGCTTCGGCGAATAATATATTAGAAGAAGGCAAAGCCGGAGATGATGTCTTGAAATAAATACTGTTAGAACCCGTTGCCTGTCCACCGATAACCAGTTTATCGGAAGAATTTGTGGCAGCATTCATGTTCATCACTATTTTAGAACCTTCTGTGCCGGACAAGTTTCCGGAAATATTGAGAATATCATTTACGCTTTCATCAGAAGTTAAAGTGAAATCAATATTGCCGTTATTGACCACATTTCCGTTTATAGACGCATTAACAACATTTCCGAGGGTTCCCGAGACATCAAGGGTTGCACCGTTATTAATAATAAAATTCTGTTCTGTTCCGTTTAATGTAACATCAGATTCCAATCTTACGGTTGCTCCTGCAAGAGTAACATTGTTCCATCCGCTCACTTGTACGGCGCCATCCTGGCCGGTATCGGAAATAAGATAATTTCCGTTAGAAAGGGTTAAAGAGGTGTCAGTAGTAGCCTGGCTTATCAATTGATTACCAAAGGCCTCGTTTACACCATTAGTTAAAGTTAATGAATTAAGCAGAGTTCCTGTTCCGAACAAATTGCCAAAATCAAGGGTTGAACTGGCAGCATTTGCATCTTTATCAATGACCAGAGAATTTTTGAGTATTGTTCCATCACTCAAATTTAGTACGGAATTAGCATTGGCTGTAAGTCCGTCAACAGTTGCTCCGGAAGAAGTTTCCAGAGTTCCTCCATTGTTAACCTCTACCAACGAAGCATTACCGCCATCCAATACATTTAAGTTACCAGAATTATTAATAGTAATATCTGAAGCATTACCGCCGTCATTAATTGTTGCCGTTCCACCTAAATCGATTGTATTTGCATTAGCATCTTGATTTATGTTAAGAATTCCGCCGTTTCCGACAAACAAATTATCGGCAACAACACCGGTTCCCAAATTAAGAGTTCCGCCTGAATTAATATTTGTATTACTCAGAGCCGCACCGTTAGAAGCATCTACAATCGCCGAGTTATTAATAACAGTACCAGAAGCAGAACCGGCATTTATGTTCATTTTTCCGGAGTTTACCAGTATATTATTAGAACTTCCGCCGGAATTAACATTAAGAGTTCCTCCGTTTACATTGATATCCGAAGCACTTCCCGATGCATCTACATTTAGTGTAGAGCCAGCCAGAATATCAAAATTAGAAGCCGTGTTCTCAGTAATGCTGATTGTCTGATTGCCGTATGTTAAATCATTAACGGTAGCTGAAGTAGATAAATTAAATCCGGCGCCGGTATTTGAATCAATTACCACACCGGTTCCTACCTGAGCTCCTTCTTGGTTTGCTACCAACATACCACCGTTTTCAAAAGTGGTATTTGTTATGGTTCCGCCGTTTTCTACAGTTGCAGATCCCCCGTTAACATTTGAGTTTTCGATTGTACCGCCTGCATTTGCCGTCAAGCTTGATCCGGCATTAACATCAAAACCTGATGCCACATTATTTTCAATACTTGCACCGGTATCAGAACCATCACTACCTTTTATATCCGTAACTGTGGCATCGGTAGAAAAGTTAAATTTACTTCCATCCTCTAGAGTAACATCGTTAACAGTAGCACCAGATCCTGAAGCATTAATAGCTCCACCATTTTGAACAATAGTATTGGTTGCAGTTCCTCCGCTAACATTAACAACGGCATTATTACCAACGGTTGTCTGTTCGGCAGAACCGGAATTTATATTCATTTCGCTAAAATCATTCATAGATGTATTGGTTGCAGTGCCGCCGTTAATATTAATTACAGCTTTATTATCTGCATCGGTGCCGGTTAATGAAACATCGGTTACGCTAGATGAGTTATCTACATTAATAGTTCCGCTTTCGGTTACGGTGATGTTGTTAGCCGTACCGGAAGTAACATTTACCACACCTCCGTTATTTACAGTGGTATCGGCAGCAGTACCTCCGTTTATAATATCGATACTTCCGCCGTTAACGGTTGTGTTGTTGGCAGTTCCACCGCTGTCTACTTCAAGATTTGAGCCTTTATTTATAATAAGGTCGGTTGCCGTATTTGTGCTTATGCTTCCCATGTCGCTACCATCAAGAGTTGCCGAAGACAGTTCTATATTGGTAGAAAAATAGAAATTGCTTGAAGAATCCATTTCCAGTCCGGAAACAGAAGCCCCGGATTCAACAGCTTGGATAACACTTCCATTAGATGCATTTATTGTATCAGCAGAGGCTCCACCTGAAACATTTAAGTTTCCTTCATTCAATGTAGTATCGGTTGCTGTACCTCCGGATTTAATATCTAATATACCACCGGCATTTACGGTAGTTTGTTCCGCTGTTCCTTCAACATTCATAAGTCCATCAGTTCCTACGGTAGTATTTTGAGCCGTACCGCCGCTGTTTACATTAAGTTGGATATAATCAGATGAACTATCGGAAGAAATATTTAAGTCATTTACGGTTTCACCTGAGCCAACATCTTTACTTTCCTCAACGGCCAAAACAGGAGCACAGTGCATTGTCATCAAAAATGCAACCATGACCCAATTTGCAGAAAATATATGTTTTTTTCCAAAATCAAACATAAAAGTTACACCGTAAACAGAATCGCGAATCAGTTTTATTGTCTCGATTCTATTTAACAATGCTTAACAAAAAATTACCGATTCCATTTAACAAAACCGACGATTCGCAGCAAATCGTTGCTCCGATTCGTTTTCAAAAGAATAATTTTTTTATTTTTAGTCGATTTGCAGAACTTTATTATTTTTTACGCAGAAAAATTGTGCATCATTTCTTATTGAGTTAAAAACTTCGGGGTTTGTCGTGGTAATCCAAGCCTGAATATTCAAATCTCTTATTTTTTCAAGCAAAGCCTCTTTCTTTATATCATCTAAGTGAGCCGTTACTTCATCAAGCAGCATTACCGGAGCAAATCCTTGATGCAAGGTCTGGCATTTGGTTTGAGCAAGGATAATGCTTATAAGCAAAGATTTTTGTTCGCCCGTAGAACATAAATCGGCAGGCATTCCTTTTTTCTTAAAGAACACCTTAAAGTCGGTTTTGTTAACCCCATCGGGAGATTCATTTTCCAAAACTTTATGCCGTTGCTTAGCCATTAAATTTTTATAATCATATTCAACTTCAACGGCAGCTTTTGTATCTAAAGCGTTTTCAATGATACCCGATAGTTCCATTCTCACCGAGGGGAATACATCGTCTGGTTCATTTTCAATAAAGGCATTAAGTCTGGTAATTTGTTCTTTTCTTGCCGCCGCGATAGCTACGCCCTCAGCCGCTATTTTTTCTTCCAAAGAGCTAAGCCAAATATTATCAGTCCTACCTGTTTTTATCAGTCGAAACCATTCTCTGTACAAATGCTCAAAATTTGCGGTTCTTTTTGCATGTTCAACATCAAAAGCATATACCAACCTGTCCAAAAAAGCTCTTCTGGGTTGACTTCCTCCTCTAAACAGCCTGTCCATTTGCGGTGTAATCCAACTGGCTGCAAAATATTTTCCCAATTCTGCTTGCGAGGATGATTTCTGTTCATTTATCTTAACTATTCTTCTTTCAAAAGAAGTGGTTGTTTCAAACTCATCTGATACTTCGCGGTTTGACTTTTCAACTGCCGTCGCAATATTAATAATTTCATCATTTAAGTATATATCGGCTGCCACAGCCCAATTAAGCGGTGAAATAAAAGATATTTCATTTGAAGCGGCAATTTGCGGAATGAATCTTTTTATATCTGCCAGTCTGGCGCTTCTCAGACCTCTCCCCGGTGTCAGAAAAGATATTGCTTCCAAAATATTTGTTTTACCGCTTCCGTTTTCACCATATATAACAATAGGAGCAATTTCGGCATCAATTCGCAAAGATTGGTAGTTTCTAAAGTCAGTTAAAGTCAGGCGTTTTACACCTGACTTTAACTTTGTTAAACTAGCCAAACTATATGCGAGTTGATTCATTTACACTCTCATCGGCATCAAAACATAAATTGCGCTGGCATCTGATGTATCATGAATAACCGAAGGCGAAGAAGCATCAGCAAAAGAAATTTTTACGGTATCGCCTTTGATTTCTGCCAAGATGTCCAATAAATAGCGGAAGTTATAGCCGATTTCCAAAGATTCGGCATCATATTTAGCTTCCAAGTCTTCAGAAGCACTACCCAAATCAGGACTGGAGGTAACGATAGTAATCTTATTTGGGTGAGTGAGCATTTTAATCGCTCTTGTTCTTTCGGCCACAACCGATACACGATCAACTGCGGAAGCCAAATCTTTAACACTGAGTTCCAAAGATTTATCATTATCGGTCGGAATAACTCTTTCGTAATCAGGATAAGTACCGTCAATCAGCTTAGAGGTCAAAGTAATATCGGTAATCGAGAAACGAACCTTATTTTCCGAAATTTCAACCGTAACATTTTCTACTGCGTTATCGTCAATAAGTTTTCTGATTTCAGAAACGGTTTTTCTCGGAATAATAACACCGTTAAGGTTTTCGGCACCTTTAGGTAACGGAGTTTCAACACAAGCCAAGCGGTGACCATCGGTAGCAACAACACGCAACACTTCAGAAGCACCTTCTTTTTTAGCGTGAACGAACAAACCGTTAAGATAATATCTGGTTTCTTCCGTAGAAACGGCAAATTGTGTTCTGTCAATAACATCTTTTAATTCATCTTTTGCCATAACAAAAGATGTTGGCAATTTATCACCGGATATAACCGGAAAATCTTCTACGGCGATGGTTGAAAGCGAGAATTTAGAACGGCCGGAAGAAATTGTAAGCTGCCCTTTATCATCAGGATAAATCAATTCAACTTGAGAGCCATCCGAAAGTTTGCGTACGATATCATAAAGCATATGAGCTGGAGCGGTGGTTGCACCGGTTTCGGTTATTTTCGCATCAGCCATTTCGGTAATTTCGGTATCCATATCGGTAGCCTTAAAGCTTATACCGTCACCCAAAGCTTCGATTCTCACATTTGACAATACCGGAATGGTATTTCTTTTTTCTACGATGCTCTGAACATGGCTCAGAGTTTTAAGTAAATTAGCGCGTTCAATAGTAAATCTCATATCTTCAACCCATAAAAAAACGACTTATTGTTAATATTGACCGAATTATAGCACAAAGCGCCAAAATCAAAAGTCAAAACAATAAGTCGTCAACAGGTTTTTAAGAAGATTTAAGCTTCCAAAGCTCTTCTCAAAGTCTCTACATTTTCAGCCAAAGACATATCTTCCATGATAAGTTCTTCAACTTTTCTTACTGCATGCATAACCGTTGTGTGGTCACGGTCAAACTTGCGTCCGATTTCCGGCAAAGAACGAGAAGTTAATTGCTTAGCCAGATACATTGCAATTTGACGGGGTCTAGCCACGGTACGAGCTCTTCTTGATGATTGCATTTCTTTAACCGAAATATTGAAGTGCTCGGCAACTTTTTTCTGAATTTCATCAATAGTGGTTCTCTTATCAAAAGAACGGAGCATATCTTTCAAGATATCTTGGGTCATATCCAAGGTAATCTCGTGATTGCTCAAGAGCTGAGAGTGAGCAATAACTCTACGCAAAGCACCTTCCAATTCTCTGATGTTTGAAGTAATTTTGGTGGCCAAAAATTCGGCTACTTTTTGCGGCAATTCCAAACCAAGTTGTTTAGCTTTTGAGTTCAAAATTCCCATTCTCAAATCAAAGTCTGTCGGGTGGATATCGGCAACCAGACCGCAACCTAATCTTGATTTTAATCTGGCTTCGATTCCCTCCAAATCAGCCGGAGATTTATCTGCAGAAATAATGATTTGTCTGCCTTCTTCAATAAGAGAATTAAAGGTGTAGAAAAATTCTTCTTGGGTGGTGTCTTTTCCGCCCATAAATTGTACATCGTCAACCATCAATACATCAACCGAACGGAATTGTTCTTTGAAGGCGGTTGTATCTTTGTAGCGCAAAGCTCTTACGAACTTATACATAAATTTCTCAGCCGAAAGATATACGATATTACGCGACGGATCTTGTTGTTTGATGTGCCATGCAATAGCGTGCATGAGGTGAGTTTTTCCCAATCCGACGCCCGAGTATAAGAACAGCGGGTTGAAAGAAATATTTCTGGATTCTGCAACTTTACGAGCTGCTGCATAAGCAAACTCATTGGTTTTTCCGACTACAAAATTGTCAAAAGTATATTGCGGATTCAAAGGCACCGACAAAGAGTCATTCAACGATGATTCGTTTGCATTAGCGATGACCGAATTAATACCGGATTGGTATATATTTTGCGGAGACGGAGAAGATGTAACTTTTTTCAGCAAAGAACGGCAAGTAGGATTATACAAACCTTTAGAAGCGATAACATCTTGTCCGGATTGAATGATAAAATTAATATTTTGGATTTGCGGATTTTTTTTCTGCCAGATTTTGTGGATTCTATCGCTGTAGTTAGTAATTACCCAGTTTCTCATAAATCTGGTCGGCACACAAATATTCATAGTCCCGTCAGAGAAAGAACCTATTGTTAAAGGCTTGAGCCAACTGTCAAAAGCGGTTTCGCCGATTTCAATTTTCAACTGGTCACAAATTTGTCCCCATTGTTCCAAAACCGTTTTGTCGTTAACAACTGCTTCTTCGGCCATTTTTACTCCCCAATTCATTCTTAAAAATAAATTAAAACCCCGTCAGTATTTAAGTAGCTAATAAAGTCACTTTACTTATATAGTTCTTGCTATTTTTTACATCAAGGATGCACAAAACTTTATAGCAATAATAATTTCATCATTCTGCAATATTCGTCACAAAGAAACATACAAGATTTCTTTGGTTGGCAGTCCTTGATACCGTTTTGCCGCTACTAAGAAAACCTTTATCGGACCAAACTCCGATATGCATCGAAGTAACAAAACAGGTACTTTCCCCAAAATCAACAAGAGCTGATATTCTCATAAAAGAGACATATAAAAGCTTAAGCTGACAACTAACAAATAGACCATACTGTCTGCTTAGTAGATTCTAAAAAATTTCAAAAATAAATTTCAAAATTCTCTAACAAAGTGATTCGGATATTAGGATAAAAAAAAATAAAAACAACAGAACTTTTAACGAACATTGCAATTAAATTCCTTGACAGGTCTATTTAAAGGAGTCGCTTAGATTCTCTTGTTTTTAGAGCAAAAAACGCAAGCCGAAAAGCTCTAAATAAAGAGTCCGACTTGCGTTAAAAATAAGATAGATTCAAAAAACTAAAGAGCTTTAATTTTTTGAGAAAGGCGAGAAACCTTACGAGAAGCAGTGTTCAATTTGAAAACACCTTTTCTAACAGCTTTCATCATTTCAGATTCGGCAACTTTAAGAGAGTTGTTAGCCAACTCTTTATCACCGGCAACGATAGCAGCTTCTACTTTTTTGATAAAAGTACGAACACGACTTCTGCGAGCACCGTTAATAACGGCTCTTTTATTGTTTCTAACGATTCTGCTTTTAGCAGATTTATGATTGGCCATTTTTTTATTCCATTTCAAATTAAAAGTTATACCAAAACATCAAATGTTAATGCTTTATAAACTTGAAACCCCCGATAAGTCAACAACAATTTTAGCAAAAAGGTCGATTCTTAATCGAAATTATTTGAATTTAGCGGAAATATCCCTAAATTCTTGAGTGTTCATGCTCAATCTGCAGCTTTTAAGCTCCAGTTCTCGTCCGTTTAAGACATTCATATTTTCTACTTGTTTCAGAGTCTCTTTAGCTTGCAATACAGCCTGATAGGGCAGGGAAGCGATTCGTCTTCCCACTTTCATTGCTTCATTAAACAAATCTTTCAATGGAACAACGCGGCTTATCAGTCCGCACAAAGAAGCTTCTTCTGCACTCAAAGCCCTACCGGTTATAATTGCTTCCATCGCCTTTGCTCTACCCACTTGGTGTATCAGCTTGGAGCATCCGCCGAAAGATGGAATTAGACCTATTGAAAGTTCGGGGTATCCAAACTGAGCGGATTCGGCTGCTAAAATTATATCGCCGGCCAAAGCCAAATCGCATCCCAACCCCAAAGCAAATCCGGATACTGCGACAATAATCGGCTTACAGCAATTTTCAATTTTGTTAAATTCATCTTGCCAAGCTTTGAGCGCCAAGCTTTGCTGATTTAATTCCTCGCCCAGTGCTTTAAGGTCGATTCCTGCAGCAAAAACTTTTTCGCTTCCTTTAATTATGATGCAACGAATATTATCGTCATATTCCCAAGTTTGAACTTGATAAGCAACTTCATTAAGCATCTCAAGATTAACGGAATTGGATTCTTCCGGGCGATTCAAAGTTATTATGCCTATATGACCCTCTTCCGAAACTAAAATAGTATTATTTTCATCCATAGTCAGCACCACTGGTTAGAGTTTACTTTTAACGGTCAAACGCACCATCAAAGGATTTTTCGATTCTTTTGAAATTTCCAGCGTTTCACCTTCGCGTTCAAACATCAATTTATTGTTTTTTTGCTTTTTCAGCATCCAGCCCATCTGAGGCAGTGTATCAACATAAAATTTCACAACTTCTTCAAAGCTCAAATTTTTAGAAGACAGATATGTTTCAATAAGTCTTATTTCTTCATTACCGAAATTAAGACTACCATTTTCAATTTGCTCCAATCCGTCTGGCATCGGAATATCTTCTAACCCTTCAACGAATTCTGCTCTTGCGGGCAAAATAAGAAATCCTGATAAAAACAAAAGCAACAAACAAAGTTTTTTCATTTTTGCAAACTTTCACAATAGAATGTCGAACGACCGTTCTGTACGATTTTTTTGATCCCGCCGGTCTTTGTGATATCACATACACAGTCAGGACATTTTTGACCGGTTTTGTTGTATACGCAATGCATATTTTGAAAGTATCCCAAAGAGCCGTCCGGTTTTTTGTAGTCGTGTAAGGTTGAGCCTCCGGCCTTAATAGCCATATCCAAAACTTCATGAGTTTTTTCAATAATTGTTTTGCACTCTTCGCAAGATATTGATTCGGCTGTTCGCAGTGGAGAAATTCTGGATTTATATAATATTTCCGATGCATAAATATTGCCGATTCCGGCAATAATATTTTGTTCCAACAAAGCAGTTTTGATATTTGTTTTTTTCTTTGTTTTCAGCTTGGAAAGGAGGTATGTTGCAGTTAAATTTTTATCAAACGGATCAATGCCTGTATTGGCAAATATCTTAGACTTTTGAAGTTCTGAAGTTTTGCAATAGGTAAACAAACCAAAGCGCCTTGGGTCATTATAAATCATTACCCCTTTGTTTGTTTTGATAACAACATGGTCATGCTTTGCCAATGGATTCGGGACTTCATCGCATATGATAACTTTTCCGCTCATTCCCATATGCCATATCAAACTTATATCATTACTCAAATCAATGATAATATACTTGGCGATTCTTCTGTATGTCAGTATTTTAGCGCCCTTAACTGCTTCTGGCAACTCATCCGGTATTTTGCAACGCAATTTGGGATTATAGACGGATATTTCCTCAATCCGGGCATTTGAGATAGCTTTTTCAATAGCTCGTTTAATTGTTTCTACTTCCGGTAATTCGGGCATAAGCGTTACATCCATCGGTTCAAATAAAACTATCGTCAGTATAGATATATTTTTTTACCAATACAACAACAAATAAACAGTTGCACTAAAGGCTTAAATGTACTACTTTCACCAAGTTAACCAAAAAAGAAGCAAAATGATAAAAAAGAGCAAGCGTCAGAGCAAATATTTTGCTCCGCAAAATGAAAATCACGAACATATCTGTGATCATCCGGGGTGTCACAAAGCCGGAGAGTATCGTGCACCCAAAGATCGCACACTCAAGGAATACTACTGGTTTTGCTTAGAACATGTCCAAGAATATAATTCCAAATGGAACTATTACGGAGATGACTTTGCCTCAGCCGAAAAAGAGGAGTTCGCCGGCAAATTCAGATTCTCTTCACGGGTTAAATATAACTTTGGGTTTGATTTTAATCGCGGTTATAATGTGTTTGAGGATTTTACATTCAATAGCAATCATAACACACATATCCGCCTAACACCGTCAGAACACGAAGCCTTAAAAATAATGGAAATAGAGATTGAAGATTTAGATGTTGATCTGCTAAAAAAATCATATAAGAAGGCGGTAAAAAAATATCACCCCGACATTAATTCCGACAACAAAGACGCCGAAGAAAAATTCAAAATCATCAGTACTTCATACAAAACAATACTAAAAAAGTTGGAGTAAGCTATTCCCTAAATCTGGTATTTACGTTTTGTTTTGTTTTTTGCTTTTCAAGCTTTTTGATTCTTTTGGCGGTTTTTTTAGGTTCTTTGCGTCCTGATTTTTCTAATATCATTTCGGCGGTTTCTTTAGTTGTTTTAGCCTTTCCGATTCTGATTAAATCATCAGTTTTCATATCTTCCAGATTTTTAGAAAAATCTTTTTGCGACAACGACGCATCTTGGATTCTGCTTATACCTTTTATTACATTTTTAGCATCGGTTTTGGAGAGCTTTTTGGTCTTAACCTTGGTTTTATCGGAAATTGTTTGTTGCAAAACCTGCTCAAAAGTCTCGGAGTTTTGAGTAACACTTTGCAGATTCTCATTAATAATTTTTCTTTTGATACCTTTAAGCCCAAGCTTTTTAGATGTCCTGTCGGCAGCCAAAAAGGCTTCCATTTTTCCGGCAGTTTGCTGCATTTTTTGGTTTTCTAAAGTTTGTTTTTCTTGTAATTTTGCTCTTTCTTCATCCTTCAAAGCGCCAAGCAGAGAAGAGTTTTCATTTTCAAAAGCAAAATCAAAAATAATTGGAGTGTTCTCATCCTCCTCTTCTTCATCTTCATCGTACACTTCGCGGATTTTAGTTTTAAGTTTTTTCAGATTCGGAGGTAAATTTTTAATCTGCTTAGCGGTTTGTTTAAAATTGTTACGGCCTTTAGCCTCTGCTGTTAGAGCCTTTTTTATGTCGATTCGCCGAGAATTTTTTTCGTTTTTATCAAACCCTTTTTTTTGTTCCCAATCTATATTGAGCGGTTCATCTTCACTAAACATCTTCGTCCTCAATTAAAGAAAAACACCTTTATTTTATACCCAAAATTTCACAAGTCAATTATCAGAGATTTCTTTTGCCGAATACGATATCATCAAAGAACCATTAGACAGGTTGGCAATTGACAATTCCAAATTTTTATTGTCGTTTCTGCGCAAAAAGACAGTCTTTGCAGTCATACTCAATATGTTATCGCTGATTCCTTTTTTTATGCCCTCCCAATCGGATCCGGCTGTAAAAAATTGTTTTTGACTGTCTAGCACTTCTTCGAATGTAGGCTCACTGTCCAAAAAGTTTTTATTGGCATTCCATAACTTTATGTAGGCTTGATTATAGAAATTAACTCTTCCGTTCGTGCCAAAAATTATAACCGCATCAAAAAGATTTTGTAACATCTCATTTTGTACCGAAATTATGGCGTTATAGGCACTTGTAGCAGCCAAGCGGTCAGAAATATCTTCATACGCAAAAACGATTCCGCCCAGAGGATATGGCGCCCGCATTCTACGCAAAGTTCTTCCGTTTGGTAAGTGCATCAAATCATTTGTCGGCTCAAAGATTCTTGAAAAATTTTTAACTTCATCTTGTCTAAAAGCCTTAAAATCAGGCACTTCCGGCAGCAATCTTTTTTCTCTCACAACATCCAAAAAAGCAGAGTAGGTTGGTTTTTCATCTAAGAAAGAACTATCAAGTTTCCATAATTTAGCAAAAGCCTGATTATAGAAATTAAGCACCATATTTTGATTAAACACGGCAAAAGCAGTTCCTAAAGCCCCCAAGATTTCGAGCTGAGCTTCTTGGTGTTGTTTAAGGTTTCTGCGCAATTGGTCGAGTTCGTTTATATCAGTCAAACAACCGGCCGAAAAAGTTTTATCAAGGTTTTGTTCGGCATAAAAAGGAGTTTCGCATGCTTCCATGGCAACACGGCTGCCATCCACAATAATTCCGACCGGCGTTTTGGCCTTGCGGTTCGATTTGTGAACTCTTTTTGCTAACTCCAAAGAAATACTTTCGCCGTTTGTTCCGATAATTTCAGAATTTGTTTCTAAGATTTCATCTCTGGTCTTATTGGGTAAAAATTCCGTATATTTTTTATTACAAAAGACAATCTTATAGTTATTATCTCGCAACCAAATTGCCAAAGGCAAATTATCAAGCAAATCGAGCAGCCTGTTTAATTTATTTTTAATGTCAGACTTTTCTGCTTCCAAAGATTTAATACGATTCGTAGCAAAGCTCACATCTCTAAACCAAATCATATCGCAGTATATGTTGCCGTCAGCACCGCTGATTCTAACTCCTTCGAGCCGGATATATTTTTCCGAATTTTTTAAGATAAAATAATCTTCAAAGGCGACACCTTCTTCCATCAACAGGGCAACATATTTATATATTTTTTTAACATCGTCTTTGTAGAAATTTTTCATAACTTCTTCAAAAGAAGATTTCGTTCCCGCCGGCAGATTCAAAATCACCGCCAACCGCCTTGAGCACCTTTCAACGATAGTTTTTCTGGGGTCATTAACTTTTTCATCGGGGTATATAAAAGCAAAATATCCGTCATGGGAGGCATAAAGGGTCTCGGCATAACGCTCTCTGTCGCGTTTGAGAAAGTAATTTTTTTGTTTTTGCTTGAGGTTAATAAAGCCCAAAGAAGCCACGGACAATAACAACAGCAGAAAAACAGCCGTAAGTAAAAGCCATAATTCCGGTGCGGCATAGTAAAAATCTTGCAGTAGTTCTAAATCCGGCATCTGCGACCATATGCAAAAAAACATTGTTTATTTGAGGATATTATTATATAAAACACATTATTAAAACCTAAAAATTAGAGTAAGTGGAAAAATGATAAGTCTGGCATTTGATACGACAGCCGCCGCATGCAGCGTAATACTAAAAAAAGATAACGAAATATTATATAAATCCGAAAATTTGATGGAATTCGGACAGTCGGAGTTTTTACTTCCGGAGATAGAAAAAGCTCTGCAGCAAAGCGGTATTAAATTTCTGGACGTAGACAATCTTTTTGTTTGCGTCGGCCCGGGTTCATTTACCGGAGTTCGCTCGGGTATTTCTGCTGCCAGAGTATTTAAGTTGGCGTCTTCTCAATTAAACATCGGCGGTGTTTCGGCATTTGAAGCCTACAGAAAAACATTTGATATGGCAGATATTGCAGAACTTAACGCCGTAATTATCGAAACCCGTAGAGATGATTTTTATGTTCAGATATTTGACAAACAGCTCCAGCCGCTATCCGAGCCTGATGCAAAATCAAGAGAAGATATAATAACGCTTCTCAAAGGAAAGCTTGTATCATTATCCGGTGACGGCGTCGAAAGATTTTTATCTTCTCCCAGCGGACTGTGTTTGCATGCCATAAAAATGTATGACTGCCCACCCATAAAAAATCTGTTGGCAGCCGGAGAAGATATGCTCAAAGAAAAGAAACTCAACTTTCCCAAACCGCTTTATTTACGCGCTGCGGATGTAAGTATGCCCAAAGCCCGATAAAAACTTAACTTCTTTCATATGAGCGAGAATTTTCCATCATCCTTTGCCGTACTTTAGCAAGTTCGTACTCTCTCCTGTTGCGCTCTCTTTTAGCTCTTTCTTTGGGTGTTTCGCGATAGTTTGTCTTTACTTCACGCAAAGCCATAATTTTCTTTACCATTTCAGCCTGTGAGACGCCAGGGGTGCTTTTTACCAAAAAACTGTTTATTATCTCCGGTGTCAAAACTTGTTCAAGGTTTTTAGCCAAATCCGCATCAGCCAAGATTCTGTTTAATTCGACATTGAGAGTTTCTTCAAAATCCTCATCGTCATCTTCATCATCAGCATTATCACGCAATATTTTAATCAAAGAGTCTTTGAACAGTTTATTGACCAGTTTATTAAAATTTTTTTTCAAAACAGTCTCATTTTTTGATGCGTTCATCAGAGCAAACAGCAGTAGATTTTTAACATACTTTTTTTGCTTAGCCGAGAGATTAAGGTTACCGGATATACCTTCCTTCAGAAGATTAAGAATTTCATTTCTTTCTTTTTCAAATTTCTCCGCCATTACGAAGTTCCTTCAATGTATTTTTGAAATTCATCTGCCACTTTTTGATAAACATCTTTTTTAAAAGCAACGATTTTCTGCGGAGCCTCGCTTAAATCGGCCCACATAAAGCTCTTAAATTCAATTTCTTGGGGATTGGTATTAAAATCTATTTCGCTGTCTTCTCCCAAAAATTCAAACAAGAACCAGTGCTGTTCCTGTCCCAGCACTCGACGATTTTCGGTTTGAAATTTTTTAATGAGAGCTGTAGGAAAGTCATATTTCAGAGGCTGCTTTATCTCTGCCAACAATCTCACATTAGTAATTGCTGTTTCCTCTCGCAATTCTCGGATTGCAGCCTCAAAAGGAGTTTCATTTTTTTCAATACCGCCTTGAGGAAACTGCCATTGCCAATCTTTGCAGTCAGCTCTTGCGCACAACAGTACTTTTTTGTTTTTAGTGACGACGATTCCAACAGATTTTCTGTATACTTCAATCATTATTCAACCACCAAATTTGATACTGGAACTAATGCAAAAGGCTTAGAAATTTCTACTTTTTTAGCCTCTTCATATGAAATCTGCGGCGAAAAATTATTAATCCAGTTATAAATAGCTAAAATTGTTACTGGTTTCGGAGCTGCCACAATTAAAACCTGTCCTTTGTTAAAAGCAATGTTTTCTGCTTTTTGCAAAAGCTCTTCTACATTATGTTTCATCAGGTCTTTAGAAATAACAATGTCGGCCTTTCTTCTGGCTAGTCCTTCTACTTGTAAATCATCAATTATTTTTTCATCTGATGCATCAATTACCAAAAGGCCGCGTTGCTTAGCCTCTTCCAGCAATTCTTTTATTATATAAGAATTTTCGGGATTAACCATTCCGTCTTTAATAATAAGACCTCCGATAGGTGCCTTTGCATCAATGGTTTTATGAAAACGTTCTATAGCCTCTTCTTTGGTAATATCTGAAGTAATTGACAGAGGTCCTGAATCTTCTTTGGAGAAGTCTCTTGAAGAAAGCAACAAGTCCACATATGTCTCATGGCCCTTTTCTCTAGCTGCTAGGATTGCGGTTTCTGGTTTTGGTGTATAAGGCGTAAAGCTTACCGATACTTCGGAATCAAAAGACTCAGCAACTTTATTAACCGAAAATTGGTTAAAACCCATTCCGGCAATAACGACTGCAACCTTCTTAAAGTTCGGCTGAGTGTCAACCGAATTTCCGTATTCGCTCCAGGGCTTTCTTCCGTCAGAAGATAATTTGGGTAATATCTGCCCTTTGTCATTGGTTTCATACAAGCTTTCGTCAAGGCTAATATATTTTAGCTGCTGTGTCGGATTTTGTGCCGGTAGATTAAATATATTTGGTACCGAAGCCAACAAATCTTCTAAAGAAAAATCAGGATTTTCTTCTGTTTTCTTTTTTATCTGAGCTTTTCTCACGTCATCAACAAAAGCATCGGCCTTTGTTTTTTCCGGAGTTATTTTATCCGGTAAAGTCAAAATAAATTTTGGCGCCTTGTTGTCTTTGTCAAACATAAGCTTATCGATTTTAGACTTGTATACCGGCTCGCTTTTTTCCTCGGCGAACCAATATCCCACACCGATAACAGAAGCAACAATAACAAGTATTGCAACTATAAGCTTATCATATTTTTCTAAAGTACTTTGCAAAGACCTAATCTCCTGTATTTATTTATCTGCCGAAGTGTAAACATTAAGAGCCTTGACTGTATCTACAGCTCTAAGCAGTTGATAGTCTTTTCGCCAATCTTTATCCTCTTCCTTCTTGTCTTTATCTTTTTTATCCTTGTCAATTGTTTCATTTTTAAGAGCATTCGTATATTCGGCTTCGCTGAATTCATATTCATCGGTATACTCCTCTAACTTTGCCGGATGAACAACGATATCGGGCTCTATACCGGTTGCTTGTATTGAGCGACCCGAAGGAGTATAGTATTTTGCGGTGGTAAGACGCATAGCGCTTTTTTCACCCAAAGGAACAACCGTCTGTACGCTTCCCTTTCCAAAAGATTTTTCGCCCATAATTACGGCGCGTTTGTGGTCTTGCAAAGCACCGGCAACAATTTCTGAGGCCGAAGCCGAACCGCTGTTAATCAGCACCACGATAGGAAGACCGTTGGTAATATCTTCTCCTTTAGAGGAATAGCGTAAGGTGTCCTCATCATTACGAGCTTTTGTTGAAACAACTTCTTTTTTGCCCAAGAACAGCCCAGAAACCGCAACGGCTTGATCCAACAGACCGCCCGGATTGTTTCTTACATCAAGAACAATTCCTTTGAACGGAGTTTTGCGTTTTTTAGTTTCTTTTTCAAAAAGTTTTTTTATGTCCTTATCAACATCTTCCGAAAAAGAACCGATTCTTATATAAAGCACATCCTCGTCTTTAACATCGCTTTTAACTGATTGAGTTTTAATTTCTTCTCTTTTTAAGGTAACCTCAAAAGGTTTTTCGTTTAGACGGCGGATTGTAAGTTTAACCTTGGTTCCCGGTTTTCCTCTCATCTTGTCAACGGCTTCATTAAGTGTCATACCGATTATTGTTTCACCATCAATATTGGTAATATAGTCACCGGGTTTTAATCCAGCCTTAAATGCCGGAGTATCATCAATCGGAGAGATAATTTTAACCACGCCTTGTTCCATTGTGATTTCGATTCCCAAACCACCGAATTTTCCGCTGGTTTGCTCAGTCATATATTTGAAATCTTTTTCATCCAAATAGCTTGAATGCGGGTCAAGAGAAGACAGCATGCCGTTAATTGCCGATTCGATTAATTGCTTATCGGTGACTTCTTCTACATAGTTAGCCTTAGCTCTTTCCATAGCCTCGCCGAACATATTTAACAATTCATAAGTATTGGTTTGCTCGTCTTTATTTTCTTCGGCTTTTTTAGCCCAAGAGGCCTGAGTTGTAATAAACATTGCGGCAACTGCTATTAACAATATTTTCTTCATGATTTAAGCACCCCATTCAAATTTTGAACCATGCAGCCGGATTAATCGGCTGATTATTTTTTCTAATCTCGACATATAGTTCGGCATTTTCCTCTTCCGGCATATTGCCGATAGGCTCACCGGCCAAGAGCATTTGACCGAGTTCTACATCAACATTTCCCAATCCCGACATCAATGACAAGTAGTCATCGCCATGCTCAACGATAATCATATTGCCATAACCTCTAAACGGGCCGGCAAACACAACTGCGCCATCAAAAGGAGAAATAACCTGAGCATTTTCTCTGGTGGCTAAGGTAATACCTTTTGCCGAAATGCCTTTCATTTTTTCTTCACCGTAGCGGGTAACAATTTTTCCTCTGGCCGGCAGCGGTAATTTTCCTTTTGCTTTTGCAAAACCCGATGCAATATTTGTTATACTTGGTTGAGCAGATTTAATCAAGTCAGCAGATTGTTTTTCCTCTAATTTTCTTCTTTCTTCTTCTTTCCGGCGTCTTTCAGCTTCTCTAGCTTCCTTTTCTCTTCGTTGCTTTTCAATTTGAGCCAACAAGTCGCGCAAGTCCTTAGCCTTAGAGGCTAATTTATCCATATTCTTTTTAGTTTTTTCGCTTTTTATCTCAACAGATTTTCGCAAAGCGACTTTCCTCTGCTGCAACTTTTTCATCTGTTGATGCTCGGCTTGCAAAACAACTTTTTGTTTGGATATTTCACCAATTTGTTTTTCTATTTTATTCTTTTTATTTGCAATGTCATGCAGTTGTTGCCGTATCTGCTCTGCATTTTCCTCCAGATAAGGAACCGTTCCACGCAGGATCATTGCACTTCTAATGATATCAACCGGAGATAATGGTTGTACCAAAAGCGATTCCGTTGGCTTTAGGGCGAGATTTTGCAAAGCGGCTAAGGTCTTAATTAAATTTTCGTCTTCTTTAATAAAACCCTTTTCGGCATCTTCCAAATCGCTTTCCAAGGTTTTGAGCTGTCTTTCCATCAAAGAAAGTCTGTCTTCGGTATTTTGGATTTTTTTGGCCGCATCGACCATTTCTTTACTGATTGATGATAGTTCAAGATTAATCTGCGTTGCCTGAGCTTGCAGTTTTTTATGTTCAATGCTTTGTTGTAAAACCTTTTTTTCGACCTCTTTAAGGTCTTCTTTAGATACATTTGCTGCCGTTGCGGTTGCCGTAGAATAAACTACTACGGCAGCCGCAAGAAATAGATATTTAAGGGCGGCAACAAAGTTCATATTTATCTCTTAAGCAAAGATTTTCCGGTCATTTCTTTTGGTTGTTCAATTCCCAAAAGTTCGAGCATGGTCGGAGCAATATCAGCCAAGCGACCGTTTTCAAGCGATTTAACCCCGCTTTGGTCATTAACCAATATGGCTTGAACCTTACCTACCGTATGAGCGGTGTATGGTTGTCCTGTAATTTCATCAACCATTTTTTCGCAGTTTCCGTGGTCTGCGGTAACGATTAATACACCGCCGACATTTTTAATGGCGGTTTCAACCTTACCCAAACATTCATCAACGGCAGCAACAGCCTTCAAAGCGGCTTCCATAATTCCGGTATGACCAACCATATCACCGTTAGCAAAGTTGCAAATGATAACATCAAACTTTTTATTTTCGATGGCATTAACCAACTGCTCGGTAACTTCATAAACGCTCATTTCCGGTTTAAGGTCATAAGTTGCCACTTTAGGACTGGCAATAAGAATTCTTTCTTCGCCTTCAAACTCTTTTTCCTCACCGCCGTTAAAGAAGAAAGTAACATGAGCATATTTTTCGGTTTCGGCGATTCTCAATTGTTTTAAGCCGTGTTTGGCCACAACTTCACCCAAAATATTGGTTAATTGTTCCGGCGGGAATATGGTGTGCATAAAGCGATTGTGGTCAACCGAATATTCTGTCATTCCGACATGGTCTGAGAAGTTAACAACTTTCTTGCGTTCAAAACCGTTAAACTCTTTATCAGCCAAGGCATAAAGAATTTCTCTTGCTCTGTCGGCTCTGAAGTTAGCCATCAAGATAGCATCGCCATCTTGCATTCCGTTATAATCACCTATAACAACGGGGATTACAAACTCATCATTAACCTTGTCAACATAAGAGGCTTTAATAGCTTCATCGGCAGAAGCAAAGCGTTTTCCGTCGGCTAAGACCATATTGTTATATGCTTTTTCGATTCTGTCCCATCTCTTATCACGGTCCATGGCGTAGAAACGACCTTCGATGGTGGCAATTTTAACATTGTTAAGACCGGCCACATCTTTTTCAAATTGTTGCAGATATTCCGCAGCCGATGCCGGAGGAGTATCGCGTCCGTCCAAAAAGGCATGAACCCTAACCGGAATGTTGTTTTCCGATATTATTTTGGCCAATACTTCAATATGGCTCTGCGAGGAGTGAACGCCCCCCGGAGACATCAAGCCCATAAGGTGGCAGGTTTTTCCGTTTGCTTTAAGGGTGTTTATCATATTAACCAAGATAGGATTCTTAGCCAAGCTTCCGTCTTTAATTGCCAAATCAATTTTAGGCAAGTCTTGCATTACCACGCGGCCTGCACCCAAATTGGTGTGTCCCACCTCAGAGTTTCCCATCTGACCTTCGGGCAATCCAACAGCCAATCCCGAAGTCTCGACAAATCCGTGCGGACACTCGTTAAGCAAACGATGCCAGTTAGGAGTATTGCCGTTTTCAATAGCGTTATCGGCGGTTGTTTTTTCTCTGTATCCCCAACCGTCAAGGATAAGTAGCATTACTGGTTTTTGTGTCATGTCATTTTCCTTAAATTTACAAAACTTCTTGCATTATATATAACATTTTTCAAACGGAAAGCACTATTTTTTACAATTATTGCATAATTTTTTTCCAGATTTGTGCCGGCAGTCCCGAACCATAGACATAACTCATCGGCGAGTTATCATCATTTCCGACCCAAACCACGCAGATAAGATTATCGTCAAAACCAACAAACCAAGCGTCGCGGTGGTTTTGGCTGGTTCCGGTTTTACCGAAAGCCTCACGGCCGATATTGGCTTTACGGCCGGTTCCAGATTTCATTACTTCACGCAAGAGCTTTTTCATCAGTACGGTTTTTTCTTCGTCAAAAATCCGCACCGGCTCGCTATCCATGCGTTGATACAACTGGTATCCGTCGTTGCTGTATACTTCTTGCACGGCATACGGCCATACGGCATATCCGCCGTTAGCGATTGAAGCATAGGCTGCAGCCAAATCAATCGGCTTTACGCCCGAAGAGCCTAACGCCAATGACAAATCATTTTCCATCGGGGTGGTAATTCCCATTTTTTCGGCATTTCTGATTATAGCTCCGGTCCCGACCTGTTGAGCCAAATTTACTGTTGCCAGATTTAAGGATTTGGCAAAGGCATAACGCAAATTTACCATGCCATAGGTTTTGCCGTCATCATTCTGTGGCTGCCATCCGCGAATATTAATCGGTTTGTCTTCAATTATATCATCGGGTGTCATTCCCTGATTAATTGCCGTCATATAAACAAACAGCTTAAACGCAGACCCAGGTTGTCTTATGGCTTGCGTTGCTCGGTTAAATTGGCTTTGAAAATAGTTTGCACCACCGACCAAAGCCTTTATGGCGCCGGTTTTATCCAATATAACTACGGCACCTTGGGTAACATTTTGATTTTTTGCGCCGGCTAAAGCTTCTTGCAAAACGGCCGAAGCTTTTTCTTGCAAATCTTGGTCAAGGGTCGTCAAGGCATAGATATCGGTTTCTTGCTCGCCGACGCGGGATATTATTTCACTATAAGCATAATCGGCAAAATAAGCTCCGTTTTTGACTTTTGCCGGTTTTTCTTTGCCAAGCGGCATTTTAAGAACTCGCTCATAATCTTTCTCAGATAGCAGACCGTTTTCAACCATAATGTTAAGAACCACTTTGGCGCGATCTAAGGCTCTTTCTTTTGATGCAATCGGGTTGTAGCGAGACGGTGCCTTGAGCATACCGGCCAAAATTGCTCCTTCCAGAACATTTAGGTCACGAGATGTTTTTTGAAAATATTTGTTACTTGCCGCCTCGATTCCGTAAGCTCCGTTGCCAAAATAAACCCTGTTTAGATAAAGAGTTAAAATCTGCTCTTTGGAAAATTTGTATTCCAACCAAAATGCCAACATAAGTTCTTGCGCCTTACGATTTATGGTTTTTTTATTGGTAAGGAACAGGTTTTTTGCTACCTGCTGGGTTATGGTGCTTCCGCCTTGAGCAAACCTGCCGGCAAAGATATTGGCAATCATGGCACGGGTAAAAGAAATTATATCAAAGCCAAAATGGTCATAGAAACGGCGGTCTTCGGTATAGACGATGGCGTCGGTAACATATTGCGGCAGTTCATCGGCCGGCACAACTTCGGAATAGACCGTGCCAAAGCTCATAACCTCATTACCGTTTTCGGCAATAATGGTGGTAGAAGGCAAGCGCGTACGATTGATTGCCTCGCTCATATCCGGAAGGGTTATCAGGCAAAACAACAAATACAAAAACAATGCTCCGCCGCCGACCAAGGCTAACTTGAACAATAGTTTGAGTTTGCTAAATTTCTTTTTGCGTCTGGAGGTTGTTTTTTTGCGTTTGTTTTTTTCGTTTTTTTTCACCACTTTTTAGATTCCTTATTCTTTCGATTCTCTGCAATATTATAGCAATAAGAGGTTAAACAAATTTTTAATGTGATAAAAATTTTTATTGGTAGCGCAGGCAATAATAATCTTTTATAATTAGGCAAATTTATGCAAAGGAACAAACATGACGCAAAAAATTTGCCTTATTGATGGCTCGGGCTATATTTTCAGAGCTTTTTACGGACTTCCGCCTTTAACTGCACCCGACGGTACGCCGGTTAATGCGGTTTATGGCTTTACCAATATGTTTCTAAAGCTTACCGCCAAAATACCTTGTGATTATTGCTTGGTGTTGTTTGATGCCAAAAGGCAAAATTTCCGTAATGATATTTTTGCCGACTATAAAGGCACCCGCAAAGAAACACCGGAAGAGTTAATTCCGCAATTTCCGCTGATTCGCGAGGCTGTAAATGTCCTAAACCTCAATTTTTTGGAAATGGAAGGCTATGAAGCCGATGACTTGATTGCCACCTATACCGCCAAAGCATTGGAAAAGGGAATGGAGGTCGTGGTTGTATCCGGTGATAAAGATTTGATGCAGCTGATTCGTCAAGGCGTTGAGTTTTACGACCCGATGAAAGACAAATTTTTTACGCCGGAGGATGTTAAAGAAAAATTCGGCGTCTATCCCGACAAAGTGGTTGAAGTGCAAGCCTTATCCGGAGACAGTATTGATAATGTCCCCGGAATCCCCGGAATTGGTCCCAAAACCGCGGCTCAGTTGATAAACGAGTACGGAACCGTTGAAAATTTACTGGCTCATGCTCACGAGATAAAACAAGACAAACGCCGCCAAACAATTATTGATAATGCCGATAATGCACTTATTTCCAAGCAACTGGTGCGCCTAAAAGACGATGTTCCGGTAACCGAAGATATAGAAAGCTTTGTCTGCAAATGTCCCGAAGCCGATAAAGTGCATGACTTTATCAATCGCTATGAATTTTCTTCTCTTAAAAACCGCATTGATAAATGGCTTGCGGAAAGATGTTCCGATTTAAGCCACCGCCCGCCGCAACCTATAGTAAAAAACTACCAAGTCATAAAGGACGAGCAAGGGCTGAAAGAAATTGCCCGCCGGATTGAAAAAAATGCTCGTTTTGCCTTTGCGGTAGCTTCTAAAGGCGAAAATCCGCATTTTGATAATGCCGAAGGCTTAGCGGTTTCTTGTTATGCGGGAGAAGCCTACCTTATCAAATTTGCCAATACTCAAAATGTGAATATGGACTTGTTTGCCTCCTCAGGTAACGATTCCGGAATAACTAAAGAGGCTTTTGATAGAGTGTTACGTCCGTTGTTTTCTGCAAAGTCGGTTTTAAAAATCGGCAACGGTATCAAAAACAGCATGCATTTATTGCGAGCCAAATTCGGTAATTTGCCGTTTTTTCCCTATGATGATACGGCGGTAATGTCCTATTGTTTGGACAGTTCCGAACATTATCACGACACCAAAACCCTAAGTGAAGTATTTTTAGATGAAAAGCTGCAAAACGCGGAAGAGGTTTTTGGTAGCGGTAAAAATAAATTATCTTTTTCGCAAGTAGAAGAAGAGAAGCAAAAAGAGTATTTGTGCGAGCAGGCAGACTTTATTTTAAGAACCTATGATTTTTTGAAATCCCGCATGATGAGCGAGCGCCGCACGCATATTTACGAAGCTTTTGATCGTCCTTTGGTGCAAACTTTGTATAATATGGAGGTACGCGGAGTAAAGGTAAACGCCCAAGGACTAAAGGATATCAGTGATTATTTTGCCACCGGAATGCAGAAGTTAGAGCAAGAAATTTACGCTTTGGCCGGAGAAGAGTTTAACATTGGCTCACCTAAGCAAATTGGCGAAATTTTGTTCGATAAAAAAGGGCTTAAAGGCAAAAAAACGGCAAGTGGTTCGTGGGCAACCGGAGCCGATGTATTAGAAGATTTGGCGGCCTCCGGTGAGGAGTTGGCAACCAAAATATTGGACTGGCGGGAGCTCAGTAAACTAAAATCGACCTATACCGATTCTTTATCAGAACTTTTGGATAAAAACTCTCGCCTGCATACTACTTATTCGCAGGTGGTGGCCAATACCGGAAGATTAGCCTCTTCAAATCCCAACTTGCAAAATATTCCCATTCGTTCCGAAGAAGGACGCAAAATCCGTTCTTGTTTCATTGCCGAAAAAGGGTGTAAGCTGATATCTTGCGATTATTCTCAGGTAGAATTGCGGCTTTTGGCCGAAGTTGCCGATGTCAAAAAACTAAAAGAAGCTTTTGCTCATGGTATAGACATTCATACCGCAACGGCATCACATGTTTTCGGCATTCCGGCAGATAAGGTTGATGCAAATTTGCGCAGGCAAGCTAAAGCCATTAACTTTGGTATTGTTTACGGAATTTCTGCTTATGGCTTGGCAAAAAACATCGGTGTAGAGCCGGCAGAGGCCAAGGCGTATATCGATGCCTATTTTGCCCAAATGCCCGAGATAAAGGCCTATATGGAAAGAACCATCGAATTTGCTCATTCCCACGGCTATGTTGAAACACCTTTCGGACGCAGATGTTCGGTATTCGGCATTAACGATTCCAACAAACGACTTGTTGCCAATGCCGAAAGAGCAGCTATCAATGCTCCGATTCAAGGCGGAGCCGCCGACATCATTAAGTTAGCCATGAATAAGGTTGAGAGAGTGTTGCAAGAAAAACAAATGCAAACCAAAATGCTCTTACAAGTTCATGACGAATTGGTTCTGGAAGCACCGGAAACGGAGGTTGAGCAGGCATTAGCGGTGGTCAAAGATTGCATGGAAAGCATAATCGAAAGTACCGTTGCTTTCAAAGCCGAAGCCGGTATTGGAGACAACTGGACCGAAGCCCACTAAAACAAAAAACGCAGAATTTTGTTTCTGCGTTTTTTGTTGTTTTTCTTTTCATCCTAGGCCGAGCGCCCACCACCGCGAACTTGTGTATTTTGCGGTATCGGTGGCAGTTTTGAAAAATCAACGGAATGATATTTTTGAGCTTCTTGTCTCATTTTTTGCATTAGGTTTGGATGCATATTTTCAATGAAAGATACATATTCTTGAGCGGCTTTGTCCCAGTTTGCTCTTTCCGTTGTTCCTTTTTCAGGGATTTTATCGCCAAAAAAGTCTTTTTCAAACTTGTCGGTATTTTTACCGCAGTAAAATTCGCCTAACTCTTTTTGATAAAGCTTGTGAGAACAATAAGCCTCAAGATTATGGAAAACATAAGATTTATGAAAATCTCCATGATGGAAAAATCTTAAATCGTAACTACCGTCAGAAAATTTATCTTCTGCCGGAATGATACCGTTTTTTTGACCTAAATCAAAAATTCTATATTCAGCCTCAAAAGCTTCCATTTCATTGTTTTTTGTTCCGGTAGCCGGACAAATACCGAATGCAGAACTTCTGGGATACTGAGTTTTAAAAGTATTCTGCATCCAAAAACGCCCGCTGACTTTGGGGTTAAAGTAATGTTCGCTCAGATTTTGGTCAACATAACAAGGCGAAGTCTCAATTTCTTTACCAAACCGAGAGTTAATTTCTTTAGATAGACGCAGGGTATCATTATAATTTCCCACATAGATAGTCACACCTTTGCCATTTTCTCCGCCTTTGGCTATTTTATGTTCAACATCCAGTTTTTCCAACATTTCCGAAATTGCTTTGGTGGTTGGATGGTTACGATTGGGGACCACATCCAGATGAAGTTTCCAATCAGCACAAGATGTTCTGGTCTTAGATGAATAGTAAAAATCTTTTGTTTTTAAGCCGCTTTTTTGTTGATGTTCTGTAAAACGAGGGTCTTCGGAGTTGTACTTTATTATTGCTTTTTTAAGCTCTGTACCTTTTTGGATGGCTGCCCGAATATACTCCAACTCGGCTTTTTCCATTTTAGAAATTTTGCCGGATTTTTCTTTAGCTTCCAAGGTTCTGCGGCGTATTTCACGGCTTTTTTCATATTCGGTTTGCGGTGCCGGAGCAGTAGCAACGCTCGGTGCTTTTTGCAGAGAATTTACGGTTTGTTGTACGAGCAGCTTATTTTTCATTATTTGTAGGGCTGATTTAATTTTTGCATCCTTGATTGTTTGCAAAAACTCATCATTAATATCCGGCGCACCAATCATTTCCATAGCAGGTTTTGCTTCCATGCACGCCAGCATCAAACAAGCCTTAAATTCCGGTGATTTAATATTACCAAACTCTATTTGTGTGCCTTGTTCTTGTGCATATGCCACAATATCTCGGAATCTTTGCATATTAGGTAACTTGGTGTTGCCGTCTTTATCTTTGGCCGAAAGATTAATATTACTTGCGTTTTTTGCCACAATTTTATCAACACTGCCGTTGGCATGCTTAATTTCGGCTTTGTATTCGGGAGACTTAATATTTTCCTTGTACTCTGCGTTTTGTTTTTCTGCCGATTTTTGAAAGATTTTTCGCCAAGCTTTCTTAAAATCCAAATTGTTTGTGACAGAAACAGAATTGGTGTTTTCTTGGGCTTCTTTATCAACAGTATTATTGTTAACTCTCAAAGATGTTTTAACAAAATGCAGGGTATTTTTCATATAATCACGCATAGATACCATACAATCTTGGCAGAATGGTTCTTTAAGTTTTTTACGGCGATTAAAACTTTCATCGGTATAAGCATACTCATACATCAGACAGTTTTTATCTTTGCAGTGCATGCCAAGGTTTTCAACTGCATTTTTTCTTCCTTCGTGAGTGGCATTAAAAGTGTGCCCGAGTTCGTGAATGATGATGTCTTTGAAATAAGATTTCAAATCTTCGCCCCTATAACCGAGCGCGGCACAAGTTCCGGCAGAAATGTTAATAGCAATTTCACTGGAAACACCTCGGATATTGCCTTCAGCTTTTCGCTTAGATACATTTACCAAAATCGGAGTGTTTGCACTATACATGTTTCCGGCACTGTCGGCTTGTAATTGGGATAGTTTTAAAATATCAAGCATGCCGTTGCGGGTGGCTAAATCAATTTGTTTCTGCAAAGATACTCTGTAAGAACCATTGGGGAGCTTTTCAAACATCCGCCAAAAACTTTTTTCATCAAAAACTGCTGTGTCGTTTTGTTTTCTTTTTCTGTCTTCGTAAATTTTCTTGTTTTGCGCAAAAAGACCTTTCAAAAAATCTAAATTATTATAAGTTAGATTTCTGTCTTGCATTCCGAAATTGTCTTTATATTCCGGAAACAGATTTATAAAATCTTGTACGGCTTCTTTTGTCCATTCGATATATTTCTCATCAAGACCGTCTTCAAAGTTAAAAAAGAAATTTTTCATACTGCAATCCGCGGTTTATTAAACATATTCATATGCTAGCACAAAGGATGGTTATTGTCTATTTGAATTTTGTCTAAAAAGTACAAAAGAGCTGATTTTTCATTTTAAATTATGCACAAATTTTAGGAAAAACATTAAATTTTGCTATGCTTTTGGGGTTAAATGTTCTATATTTCATACAGATTTTTTATGAAAAAGAAATGAGGAATAAAGAAATATGGTTTCTGAAGTAACAAATGCCGTAGAACAAGAATACGGTGCAGATTCGATTAAGGTTTTAAAAGGCTTGGATGCAGTGCGCAAGCGCCCCGGCATGTACATCGGCGACACCGATGACGGTTCCGGTTTGCATCACATGATTTATGAGGTCTTGGATAATGCTATTGACGAGGCTTTAGCCGGCTATTGCGATAAAACCGAGGTTATCTTAAACCCTGACGGTTCTGCCACTATCAGAGACAACGGCCGCGGTATTCCGGTTGGTATGCACAAAGAAGAGGGTATCTCTGCAGCCGAAGTTATCATGACCGAATTGCACTCCGGCGGTAAGTTTGATAATAACTCATATAAAGTTTCCGGCGGTTTGCACGGCGTTGGTGTGTCGGTGGTTAATGCTTTGTCTACCTGGCTCAAGTTGCGTATTTGGCGCGAGGGACATGAACATATAGCCGAATTTGCACACGGCAATGTAACTCGTCACTTGGAAGTAGTAGGAGATGCTCAAGGCAGACATGGTACCGAAGTAACATTTCTTCCTTCGCCCGAAACCTTTACCATGACCGAATTTAATTTCGAAACTTTGGAAAGAGCTATTAGAGAAAAAGCTTTCTTAAACTCCGGTGTTTACTTGAAACTGATAGACAACCGCGGAGCCGAACCCAGAGAGGTGGATTTCCACTATGAGGGTGGCTTAAAAGCCTTTGTTAATCACTTGAACAAATCTAAAGCTCCTTTGCATGAAGAGGTTATCTCAATTGCCGGAGAAAAAGATGATATTACGGTAGAGGTGGCTTTGCAATGGACCAACGCCTATAACGAAAGCATGTTGTGCTTTACCAACAATATTCCGCAAAAAGACGGTGGCACACACTTAGCCGGCTTTCGTGGTGCACTGACCCGCAGTATCAATAACTATGTACAAGAAAACGGCTTACTCAAAAAAGAAAAAATCGTACTTTCCGGCGATGATATGCGCGAAGGCTTGAGCTGTGTATTGTCGGTAAAAGTTCCTGACCCGAAATTTTCTTCGCAAACCAAAGATAAGTTGGTTTCATCAGAGGTTAGACCGGTTGTTGAGAATATTGTTAACGATAAGCTCAAAGAATGGTTAGACGAGCACCCCAACGAGGCAAAAATAATCGTAGGCAAAATTGTTGAAGCCGCCACGGCTCGCGAAGCAGCCCGCAAGGCCAGAGAATTAACTCGCCGCAAAGGTGTTTTGGATGTTGCTTCTCTCCCCGGAAAATTGGCCGACTGCCAAGAAAAAGATCCGGCATTGTCCGAAGTGTTTATCGTTGAGGGAGATTCCGCCGGTGGTTCAGCCAAACAAGGTCGTCACCGTCGCAATCAAGCCATTATGCCTCTGAGAGGAAAAATTTTGAATGTCGAGAGAGCCCGTTTCGACAAGATGTTGAACTCTGCCGAAATCGGCACGATTATCACCGCTTTGGGTACCGGTATCGGTCGCGATGACTTCAATGCCGATAAGTGCCGTTACCACAAAATCATCATCATGGCCGATGCCGATGTCGATGGTAGCCACATTAGAACATTACTTTTGACATTCTTTTATCGTCAAATGCCCGAATTGATAGAGCGCGGCTATGTTTATATTGCTCAACCGCCGTTGTATAAGGTCAAAAAAGGCAACTCGATTTTGTATATTAAAAACGAGCGTGAAATGGACGATTACCTAATCAGAGGCGGTTGTGATGACGCATCGTTGATTTTGTCAAACGGCGAACAAATCGCCGGTCAAGATTTGATAGATTTGGTTGAGAAAAACCGCAAAGCTCGCAGTTTGATTGCCAGCTTGAGCAAAAATGTTCCCGAAAAGATAATCGAACAAATGGCCATTTTCGGTTTGTTTGATAAAGAGTTCTTAAATTCTGACAATCCGCAGGTTAAACTTAACGAATTGGCTCAAAGACTAGACGAGCTTGAGGCCGAATATGATCGCGGCTGGCAAGCAGAGATGCAAGCAGACGGCAGCATTTTGTTTAGTCGTACCTTGCGTGGTGTTACCGAAAAATATGTTGTCGGGGCCAATATTTTGGATATGCAGGAAGTTCCGCTTTTGGCATCGCTGCAAGAAGTATTGCATGCTAACTTTGCTCACACTTCTACCTTGGTTTCCAAACAAGGTCTGGAGAAGAAAATCAGCGGCCCGGTAAGCTTTGTTGATGCGGTAATCGCTGCCGGCAAGAAAGGTATCAGCATTCAACGCTATAAAGGATTGGGAGAAATGAACCCCGAACAATTATGGGAAACCACTCTCGATCCCGAGGCTCGTTCTTTGCTGCAAGTTAAAATTGACCACATGGAAGAGGCAGATGAAACCTTTGCCACTTTGATGGGCGATGTGGTTGAACCGCGTAAAGAGTTCATCCAAGCCAATGCCTTGAATGTGGTTAACTTGGATATTTAACCAATATTTCAAAAAAAACAAAAAAGCACCGCTCTTTACCTGATTTTACAGATAAAAGCGGTGCTTTTTTTATGATTCGAACGTAACACTACCTGCGTAAGCAGGTAGATGTAGACATACCCATATCTTCGCGCTATAAAGAAGATATGGAACAGGTAATAT
>CASFRM010000009.1 GCA_949297185.1 uncultured Pseudomonadota bacterium | reverse complement strand
TGATACAACGCTACATTGAACACCAAGGGCGCGAAGATATGGGGCAAGCTTGGCTTGAACTAAAATGATACCACCGGCATTAGCCGGTGGAGTTTCATTGGCGGAGAGGCAGAGATTCGAACTCTGGGTGGGCTCGCGCCCACGACGGTTTTCAAGACCGCTGCATTAAACCACTCTGCCACCTCTCCATTAGGCGTGAAATACAAATAATATTTTTTTGAAAACCGTCAAGAAACTTCGTTTCTTATCCGACGGTTTGGGCCTTTGGCCATCTGCGATTCCAAGACCGCTGCATTAAACCACTCTGCCACCTCTTCATTAGGTGTTACAAAATAAGTTCGCTTTGCTTTTTATATGAAACTTTTATAAAGGTCAAGATTTATTTTTATTATTATGTGAAAAAATATTTTTATCGATTAAATCTTTTTTTAATTATGGAACTTTATAATCACAATAATTAAATTTTAATGGAGAATGTCGTGAAAAAAAGTATCCTCGCAGCGGCCTGTGGCCTAGGTATATGTGGCTTTTCAAATTTGGCTATGGCCGATGTTAACCCGCCAAAAGAATACTTGGATTGGTTGGATAATCTAAAAGAGGAAATGATTGAAAAAGGCATTTCTGAAGAAACAATTGAGAAAGTTTATGGAAGTAATACTTTTTATCATGCTACTCCCGATGCAGTTAAAAGTGATCGTAAACAATTAGAGTTTGTGTTAACTTCGGCTGATTATCTTAACAGAGTTGTTAATAAAACCAGAGTAGAAAAAGGGCAGGAATATTATATCAAACTACAGCCATTTTTGAAAAAATTGGAAAGTGAATATAATGTGCAAGGCGAGTATATTATCGCTTTTTGGGGAATAGAAACCAATTTCGGGACTAATTTTGGCGGACATAATGTCATTGATGCCCTAACCGAGATGAGCTATGATAAAAGACGACCGCATTTTTTTAAGAAAGAATTATATCAAGCCTTAAAAATTATTGATAAGTGGAATGTCGATTTTAATAAAATGCAAGGTTCTTGGGCAGGTGCAATGGGACACTTTCAATTTATGCCTTCGACATTTAATGCTTATGCCGTCGATTTTAATGATGACGGAGAGATAGATATTTGGTCTACATATGAAGACGCTGCAGCTTCGGCAGCAAATTATTTAACGGAAATCGGTTGGAAGAAAAATATGCCTTGGGGGCAAGAAGTTGCATTGCCTTGGAATTTTGATTATTCACTAACCGGCAGAAATAAACCTCAATCACCTAAAAAATGGCAAAAAATCGGTGTTAGGTCAGTAGATGGCAGTAAATTGAAGATGCCGGATAGCTGTCAGGCTTCGGTAATTATACCGGAAGGTAAAAAGGGCAAGGCTTATATGATTTGTGATAATTTTTATAGAATTATGCAATGGAATCGTTCGGAAAATTATGCTCTGGCTGTGGGAATTTTGGCCGATTATATCAAAACAGGCAAAAAATGGCAGAAAATAGATGCTAGTTCATCTCCTAAGGTGAAAACGGAAGATGTGATGAAAATTCAATCGTTTATTAATAAACTGGGCTTGTCAAAACTTAAAGAAGACGGCATGTTGGGGGCAAAAACACGCGAGGCTATCAAAAAAGTTCAGAAAAAAGCGTTGATGCAGCAAGACGGTTATCCTGATTATTTGCTTTTGCACAAAATAAATAATTATAATTCCGATATAGGATTTAGCGTGCCGGTGCCGGAAAGAAAATTACACAAGATGAAATAAGTGCTTTACCTGAGATAAAAAGAATTGTAGATTATAGGCGATTTTTTTGAAACGGTAGTTGTTGAGCAGATTAATGAATAGAACTAAATATGCGTCTTTGCTCCTGTTTTTGTTGTTGGGAGCTTGTACTTACGGCAGAACCGATTTGGGTGACGGGAAATATACTCAAGCTTCGGCTATTGCTGCGCAAGGTGGTACTTATAAAGTAGGGAAACCATATAAAATTATGGGAAAATGGTATTATCCCAAAGAAGATTATCATTATTCCGAAGTGGGAATGGCTTCGTGGTATGGCTCTGATTTTCATGCCAAGACTACGGCAAACGGTGAAAAATATGATATGTATTCTTTAACCGCTGCACATCGTACTTTGCCACTGCCTTCAATCGTTAAAGTTACAAATTTGGAAAACGGTCGTTCGTTGGTGTTGAGAGTTAATGACAGAGGGCCGTATGCCAAAGGACGTATTATCGATGTTTCGAAAAGGGCATCTCAGCTTTTGGGGTTCCATACTCAAGGAACAACAAAGGTTAGAGTAGAGATAATGCCGGAGGAAAGTAAAGCTTTGAAGGCTGCGTTGCTCGGTGAGAAATATTCTCCTGATGTGAAAGAAATTGAACAGACACCACTGCCTAATACACAGCAAAAGCAGGTGTATCCTAAAGGAAGTTATTTTGTGCAGGCTGGGTCGTACAGCTATGAATCCGGTGCTCAGGATGTGGCCGCAAGATTACAAGATGTCGGGAGTACCAATATCTATTATGTTAATGTAAACGGACAGAACTATTACAGAGTCAGAGTAGGGCCTTTTACTAATCAAAAAGAGGCCGAAGTCGCTTTGGCTAAGGTAAAATATGTCGGGATTTTTGATGCAAAAGTTGTATCTGATTAAGAGAGGTATAAAATGAAAATGCATAGATTTTATTTAGGTTGTGTAAGCGCTGCTATTATGTTGGCAGCGGCTAATGCATGGGCTATTGATACAAAAGCAAGAAATATGGTGTTGGTTGATTATGATACCGGCGAATATATGTATGAAAAAAATATCAGCGAGCCCATCCCTCCGGCATCTATGAGTAAACTTATGACCATTTATATGATTTTTGATAAATTAAGAAACGGTAGCCTTTCTTTAGATGATACATTTAAGGTTAGTGAAAATGCTTGGCGTAAAGGAGGTGCTCCGAGCGGCGGTTCAACAATGTTTTTAGCTATAGGTGACGAGGTTAAGGTCGATGAATTGCTTAAAGGTATAATCATTCAATCCGGTAATGACGCTTGTATCGTGGCTGCCGAAAATATTGCCGGTGATGAAGATAGTTTTGTCGACGCCATGAATGCAAAAGCAAAAGAAATAGGCCTTAATAATTCGCATTTTGCTAATGTTACCGGATTGCCGCATCCTGATCACAGAATGTCGGTCGAAGATTTGGCAAAATTAGCCAGACTTATAATCAAAGAATTTCCGCAATTCTATCATCTGTTCTCGCAAAAGGAATTTGTTTATAATAACATTCGTCAAGGAAACCGCAATCCGTTGTTGTATTCTATGCCTTATGCCGATGGGCTTAAAACCGGACATACCGAAGAAGCCGGTTTTTGCTTAACGGCTTCGGCTAAAAAAGGAAACAGAAGAATCATCGGTGTAATGACCGGATTAAGCTCCAATAAAGAACGTTCTGAAGAAGCTGAAAAAATGATGTCTTGGGGCTTTAGGGAATATGATAACTATAATTTGGCCGAAAAAGGTAAAAAAGTTGCCGATATTCCGGTGTGGTATGGTACATCTGAAACGGTACCGTTGGTGATTTCTCAAGATGTGGTTAAAACTATCAAGAAAAGTGCCAGAAATCAGGTGAAAATGATAGCATCTTATGATAAGCCGGTAAAAGCTCCGATACAAATGGGACAACAG
This sequence comes from uncultured Pseudomonadota bacterium, assembly GCA_949297185.1. GTDB lineage: Bacteria > Pseudomonadota > Alphaproteobacteria > RF32 > CAG-239 > CAZU01. The sequence continues at coordinate 46,405 of CASFRM010000009.1, read as the reverse complement.
TTAGGTGTGTTAAAAATTGAAGCTCCAGATATGCAAACAACCGAAGTTCCCTTGGTGGCCGGACAGACCATTAATAAAGTCGGACTTTGGGGCAAAATGGTGGCTAATTTAAAATATCTTTTGACCGGAGATATGTAGTAATGAAGGGTAAATTTATTACTTTTGAAGGCGGTGAGGGGTGTGGAAAATCAACCCAAATCAAACTGTTGTCTGAATATCTTAAACAAAAAGGTTATGATGCTATAGCTACAAAAGAACCCGGTGGTACCGAAGTGGGACAAGAAATCAGGAAGCTTTTGGTGTGTGGTGATAAAGATAAGTTTGATGATGTGGCTGAAATGCTGCTCTATTTTGCCGACAGAAGAATTCACTTAACCAAAAAAATTTGGCCGGCTATGGAAAAGGGCGGTATCGTATTGAGTGATAGATATGCCGATTCAACAGTAGCTTATCAGTATTATGGATATAACAAAAAAATCCAAAAAAGCAGACTCAATGATATGTATAAAATCGTAGCCGGTGATTTTAAACCCGATTTGACAATAATTTTGGATATCGATGTCAAAAAAGGTTTGGCTCGTTCTTATGCTAAGGCCAAGACCATGGAAGTAAAAGAACTCAGGTTTGAGGGAAGAGAATTGGAATTTCATGAAAACCTGAGACATGGCTTCTTAGAAATTGCTAAGGAAAATCCGGAGAGATGCGTGGTGCTAAATGCTGATAAAACAATTGAGGAATTGCACCAAGATGTGATTAACATCGTAAAAGAAAGGTTGGGATTATAGTTTTGCCGATGGAAGAAAATACATCTTTTGCGCCGAAAGATAATGCTTTCTTGTTGGGACATGAGACGGCAGAAAAGGTGTTTTTGGAAGCATGGAAAAACAATTCTTTGCATCAGGCTTGTTTGATATCGGGGTTAAAAGGTGTTGGAAAGGCTACTTTTGCATATAAAATTGCCCGATTTGTCATTAATGCCGATGAAAATAACCGTCAAAGTTATAATTCAATCGATGTACCTTGTGATAACGAAATATTCAGACAAATTTCTCAAGGGGCTTGTCCTGATTTTAAGTTATTGGAAAGAAGTTATATTAAAACCGAAAAACAAAAAATTCTGAAAGCTATAAAAGATGGTAATTATCTTTCTGATGATGAGCTTAAAGATTTGAAAAAATCTTCGGTTATTGCAGTTGATGATGTGCGTACGGTTAATGATTTCTTGTCTAAAAAATCGGCTAACGGCAAATGGCGAGTAGTGATTATTGACAGTGTTGATGAGATGAACACAGCTTCGGCAAATGCTATTTTGAAAATTTTGGAAGAGCCGCCGGCAAAGACATTGATGCTTTTGATTTCGCATAATCCGGCAAGGTTGTTGCCGACGATAAAATCACGTTGCATAAAAGTAGAGCTAAAGCCGTTGCAAGATAATCAGGTAGCAAGTTTATTGCGACGATATAGGCCGAATTTGAGTGAAGCCGTTATTAAAAAAACAGTCTCCATGGCCGGAGGAAGTATCGGAAAGGCAATATCTTATGCCGATGGCGAAGCAACCCAATTTTATGACGGAATTTATGCCTTGGCTACAAAGGGAAGAAATTTTAAAGTTTCCGAAATGTTGGAGTTTTGTGATGAGGTTAGTAAATCGGACGAAAATTATGATTTGTTCAAAGAGCTTATTTTAAAGTTTTTGAGCGAACAAGCCAAGGCTTTGAACAAGGTTGAAGAAACCGCAGAAATGTTCGATAAAACCACAAAAATATTTGTTGAAACCGAAAGTCTTAACCTTGATAAAAGGGTGGCGGTGATGAACATAATGACTAACATTTGTAAGATATATTAGAGAGAAGATAAATGTTGGCAGATAGTCATTGTCATTTGGAAAACAACGAAAAACTTCCGGAAATTATACAAAGAGCCGCAGATAACGGAGTGGGATTAATTCTTGATGCCGGCAGTAATATTGACCATATTAACGAGCATTTGGATATAACTCAAAAATATGAAAATGTTTATACCGCAGCCGGAGTGCATCCTCACAATGCTAAAGAATTTGCTCAAGTTACGGCTGATGATATTTTAAATTATACCAAAAATCCAAAAGTAATTGCCATAGGTGAGGCTGGGTTGGATTATTTTTATGATTTTGCTCCAAAAGATTTGCAAAAAAAGGTATTGGAACAAAATATTAAGGCGGCACAAATAAGCGGTTTGCCGCTGATTATTCATAATCGAGATTCCGATGATGATATGATAGAAATATTGCAAAAAATGTATGAGCAACATAAATTTAAGGCTATAATTCATTGTTATTCATCATCTTGGAGGTTGGCCGAAGCGGCTCTTGATATGGGTTTTTATATTTCGGCTTCCGGCATTATTACTTTTAATTCGGCGGCGGAAATAAGAGAAAACTTTGCAAAAATTCCGCTTGATAGATTGCTGGTGGAAACTGATTCTCCTTATTTGGCTCCGGTGCCTAAAAGAGGACAGACAAATGAGCCGGCAAATGTTAAGTTTACGGCTCAAAAATTAGCGGAAATTAAAAATGTGAGCTTTGATGAAATTGCAAAAATTACAACAGAAAATTTTAAGAGGTTGTTTGAACTATGAGTGGTAGCGTATTGTTTTTAGGTGCAGGAGCTTCTCCGGGGGTGCCTTCGCTTAGTTGCGGATGGGGTGCTTGCAATCCTAACAATCCAAAAAATTTGCGAAGAAGGACTTCTACACTTTATGAAATAAACGGAGTGAAAATATTAATTGATACTTCGCCGGATTTGCGAATTCAGCTTATTGATAATCATATAACTTATTTGGACGGTATTTGCTATACTCATGCGCATTCCGATCATTTGTATGGAATTGATGAATTAAGAGAAATTAACCGAATAACCTGTAAGCCGTTGGATATATTTGCTCCCGAAGTGGTGATGAGAGAGATAAAGAGAAGATTTGAGTATTTACTGCTTGATAAGAAAAGCGATGATTTTTATTTGTCGAAGCCGGGGTTGTTGCCGCATATAATTAAGCCTAATCATGCGTTTTATATCAAAGATGTAAAAATTATGCCGCTGAAATTGTTGGGGCATAATATGCCGTCTTTTGGCTATATTTTGAATGATGAAGCGGTGCATATTGCGGATTTTAAAACATTCTCAAATTCGGCAATAAAGCAAATTGCGGCAATAAAACCTAAATTGTTGGTTTTGCCGTTGACAATTGTGGATACCCACCGCTATCATATTGGGTTGAAAGAGGCTTTGGATTATATAAAAGAAATTAATCCTAAAATGGTGGTGTTAAACCATATGGCCAGTGAATGCGATTATGATTTTGTTAATGAAAACACGCCGAAAAATGTGTATCCGGCGTATGATAATTTGAAAGTAGAGTGGTAAGATGTTGTGTATATATCATTTGGCCGATCATGACGGCAAAGGTTCGGCTGCAATTGTCGGCAGAAAATTTAAGAATGTGGAATTTTTGGGACTTAATCATGATATGGAAGTTCCGCTTGATGATATATTAAAACATGACAAGATTGTTATATGTGATATTTCTTTGCCGCTTGAAATAATGTTTAAGCTTAATGAAGAAAAAGATTTAACTTGGATTGATCATCATGTTTCGGTGATTGAGAAATACGAAGAAGCTATTAAATCCGGTGATAAAAAAGAAATTAAAGGTATAAGGCGCAACGGGACTGCAGCAATCATGCTGACTTGGGAATATTTTTATCCTGATGAGGAAATCCCCGAAGGGGTGAAGCTTTTGGCATTAAATGATATATTTGATTTGCGAGATAAAAGAGTGCGTCCGTTTGAGTATGCTTTTCAGTCTTTGGGGGTTAATAAACCTAAAGATAATACTTGGAAAGATTTGTTTGCCGGAAAACTTGATGTTGATGAGATGGTTAGAAAAGGTGAGGCAATTTTGTCTTATATCAAAAATCGTAATCATCGTTTGTGCAAAGCAATGTCTTTTGATTCGGAATATATGGGGTATAAAGGAATTTGTGCCAATATGCCGCAAGGATATTCCGAGTTTTATGACGGTGTTAAAAATATCAAAAATTATGATTTTATGTGTAACTTTTTTATGAATGGCAAAAATAGTTGGAATTTGTCTTTTTATACGGCAAAAGATGATGTAGATGTTTCAAAAATTGCCGAAACTTTTGGTGGCGGCGGTCATAAAAAAGCGGCAGGGGCTTCGGGGCTGAAAAAATTACCGGACTTTTTGCTTAACGGAACTCCGCATAAGGATTAAAAAATAAAGCGTCATCTTAAATGACGCTTTATTTTTGCATTTTTAACTACTCATCATCCATGTCATTGAAGATGATTGGGGTATTGAAAATACTTCCCGAGCGGATGGTGTTGTTGCGCCCGATATGGGACAGTGCTTCAATGGAACAATCATTACCAATGATGGTTTCAGCACTAATTACGGTATTGTCTCCGATTTTAGTGTTATGTCCGATAATTACGCCTGAGCAGATTTTACAATTTTTACCAATGGAAACATTGTTGCCGATGGTTACATTAGGAAAAACTACACTCCCTTTACCAATTTGGGTGTTGTTGCCGATGCAGGTTTTTGACTTGTCATAAAACTCAACTCCTGTAAAACAGGTTTCGGCACTTGTCGTTTTTGTTTTTTTTGCCATGATAAAATAATTTTTAAGTTATACAATAGGTAGTTTGGTGTTAACTTATTGTGTCAATTTTGTCAAGTGTAAGTTAAAAAATTAGTGACGACAGTGTTTTTTTTGCTTGAGAATTATATTAGATGTTGTAAATTACAAAGGTTAAAAACAACAATAAAAACAGGAGTATTAAAATGTCTAAAATCTTGGTTACATCAGCTTTACCGTATATAAACGGCGTTCCTCATTTGGGTCACATGGTCGGCTGCCTTTTGCCTTCCGATACTTATGCTCGTTTTATGCGAATGATGGGAAACGAGGTTTTGTACATTTGCGGTACCGATGAACATGGTACGACATCCGAAGTGGGGGCTTTGAAAGCCGGTATGGATGTTCAGGAATACTGTGATATGAATCATAATCGCCATGCTCAGACTTATAAAGATTTTAATTTGTCTTTTGACTTCTTTGGTCGTACTTCAACCGAAGAAAACAAAGAGATGACTTATCATATTTTTGAACAATTGGATAAAAATGGCTTTATTGTCGAAAAAACAGTTAAACAGGTGTATTCGGTTGATGATAAAATGTTTTTGGCCGACAGATATATAGTTGGTACTTGTCCTTACTGCGGTTATGACAAGGCTCGCGGTGATCAATGCGAAAATTGTACCAAAGTTTTGGAGCCGACCGAGTTGATTGATGCCAGAAGTGCTATTTCAGGATCTAAAAATTTGGAGGTTAGGGAAACTAAACATTTGTTCCTTAATTTGCCGAAAATTGAAGATAAACTGGAAGCTTGGTTAAAAACTAAAGAACCGTTCTGGCCGGATGTTGCTTATACAATTGCTAAAAAATGGGTAAAAGAAGGTTTGCAGGAAAGATGCATTACCCGCGATTTGAAGTGGGGATTTCCGGTTAATAAAAAAGGTTATGAGGATAAAGTATTTTATGTTTGGTTTGATGCACCAATCGGCTATATCGGAATTACCAAACAGTGGGAAGAAGAAAAGCCGGAAGAAAGAAACTGGAAGGATTGGTGGCTTAATCCGCAAAATGTAAGACATGTTGAATTTATGGGCAAAGATAATGTGCCTTATCACTCAATTACTTTTCCGGCTACTTTGCTCGGTACCGGTGAAAATTGGACACAGGTCGATTTCTTGAAAGGTATGAGCTATTTGACTTATGAAGGCGGAAAGTTCTCAAAGTCGGAAAATCGCGGAATATTTGCCGAAGACGCCGTTAAGGAATTTCCGGCAGATTACTGGAGATATTGGTTGATGTCTAATATTCCGGAATCATCCGATGCTTCGTTTTCTTGGGATTTGTTTGCCGGTGCCGTTAACAAAGACCTAAACGGTGTGTTGGGTAACTTTGTATCCAGAGTGCTAAAAATGACTGCTTCTAAGTTAGGCGATAAGGTGCCCGAAGGCGGAGAAAATGCAAAAGCCGAAAATGATTTGATTGATGTTTTGCAGAAAAGAGTGAATGACTATATCAAATATATGGAAGAAATGGAATTTCGCAAAGCTTTGGCTGAGCTGAGAGCTATTTGGGTTGAAGGAAATAACTATATTTCTGCCGAAGAGCCTTGGGCAGTTATTAAAACAGATGAACAAAGAGCAAAAGTTATATTGAGAAATTGTATAAACTTAATTCGTATATATGCTTTGCTTTCTGCTCCGATTATGCCTGAAACTTCGCAAAAAATATTGGATAAACTTCATGCAAGTTCTATCCTTATAAAAGATTTTGATGTCAGAAAAGAAATGAACTTCTTTAAGGGCGGAGAGAGCTTTGAAGTGGGAGATATGCTCTTTGAAAGAATCACTCCGGAAAGAATTGAAGAGTTAAAGGCTAAATATGCAGGGGCAAAATAATGTTTTCTCGTAAAAGAAAAAAAGAAAACGATATTATTGGACCTAGTACCGGATGGATGAAATGGATTAATAGATTTTTTAGATTCATTTTATATCCGTTTATCCATCCGAAGACTTTCATCATATTGTTGGTGTTGATTTTGGTTGCCATATTTGCGTGGCCAATGTCTCAAGGTGTAAAGCCAGAAGCTTTAAAAAGTTGGTATGGTGAAAAATACACTCAATATTATGAGATGGCAAAATCTTATATCGTCGGTAGTTATTTGGAAAAAATACTTCCTAATAAAAATACTTCAAATTACGAAACGGTAACTGATAATCGGCAGATATTTAAGGTTACAAAAAACAATTTGTCAGATTATCAAGTGCCAAATAAGTTAAATCGAAAAGCTTTTCAAACTACTGATGATAAACAAAATAATGAAGAGGTCGTTGTAGAGAATAAACAAAATACTTCTTTAAGCGACGAACCTTATTTTAAGAAAAATAGCACTTTGGATTTGAGCTATTTGGAAAAGCCAAGAAAAATAAGCGGCGTCTTGGAAATTGTGAATGCTAATGAGATTAAGCTTGGAGCAAGAAAATTTTTCTTGTATGGAATATATGTACAACCGTCATCTGATAAAGGGCTTAATGCCGAGATATTTTTAAGAAAAAATTATGCCGGTAAAAGTGTTGATTGTTATGTGGGTGCGTATGCAAAGTCAGGTGAGGGTACGGCTATTTGTATTATTGACGGTGTAAATATTAACAGAAAATTGGTCGATGTGGGACTTTCGCAAAATGTAAGTCTGTTCTAAAGGAGAAAACCAATGTGGCAGCCAATTTGGATGATTTGCGGGTACTTTGTCAGTTTGTTTGGAATCGCAATGTTGTTTCCGGCTGCCGTTGATATTTATTATAATCATACTAAATGGTCAATCTTTGTCAGTTCGGCTATTGTTTCCTTGTTTATCGGTGTTTCTTTATTTTTGGCAAATCGTGGAAAAATTAAAGATATATCAATTCAGCAAGCCTATTTGATAACGGCAATAAGTTGGATTACAGTTACAATATTGGCTTCGGTACCTTTTATGTTTTATGGTACTCATTGGACAGAAGCATTGTTTGAAGCAGCATCGGGAATTTCTACAACAGGTGCATCCATTTATCCGGATGTTGAAAGTTTACCAAAATCAATTTTGTTGTGGCGTGCATTGCTTAATGGTTTGGGCGGTGTGGGAATTGTTATTTTTGCAATTGCCATGTTGCCGTTCTTGGGAATCGGCGGAATGCAGATATTTCAACGCGAGAACTCTGATGTAAATGAAAAATTTTTGCCCAAAATAAGTTATATAGCCAAAAGAATTATCTCTGTTTATTTGATATTGGTGCTTGCTTGTATTCTTTCTCTTAGATTGGCAGGAATGGGCTGGTTTGATGCTGTTTGCCATTCTTTGTCAACCATATCGACCGGTGGATTGTCAACTAAAAACACCTCTATCGGATTTTTTAAAAGTGCTGATATTGAATGGATTATAACACTATTTATGTTTTTGGGAGCTTTGCCTTTGACTTGGTATCACAGCTTGATGTTTACCAAAAGTATTCATTCGTTGCGGTCATCTCAGGTGGTGGTGTTTGTTAAAATTTTGGCTTTTTATATAACAGTAATGACTGTTTGGTTGGTATGGAATGATGTATATGTTTTTGGTGATGCCGTAAGATATGCTGCATTTAATGTTGTATCAATCGTTACTTCTACTGGATTTAGTTCTACGGATTGGCTAAATTGGGGAGCCTTTGCAGCAACGGCGTTTGTAATATTTGCTTTGACCGGAGGTTGTACCGGTTCAACATCAGGTGGCATAAAGATGTTTCGTTGGCAGGTAGTGGCTGCTCAACTTAAAAAGGTATTTGTTACAACAACCGAACCTAATAGACTGATGCCGTTGAAAATAGGTAATGCGGTTATAAGTTCAGATGTTGCTAGTTCGGTATTTGTGTTTTTTGCAGCATATGTTTTTTCGGTAGCTATTATATGTTCATTGGTGGCTATAACAGGTGTTGATTTTGCAACGGCTTTCGGTGCGACAATTGCTTGTATTACTAACTCAGGTCCCGGAATTACCGAAAATATCGGACCAGCCGGGAGTTATGCCGGACTAAGCGATTTTGTTAAAGTATTGCTCGCTTTTACAATGATACTGGGTAGGCTGGAAGTGTTGACAATATGGGTATTGTTTACAAAAAGCTTTTGGCGGTAGTTTTTTTATTTATTCTGATTGAATTGAGACGTCTGTATTGGCAGAAGCATCAGATATAGCCGGAGCTTGAATAGCTTCTGCGGGAACTGATAATAGTTCATCTTCGGCGATAAAATCCTCTTCTTCAAATTCTGCAGGTTCTGCTATTGGCTGAGGTGTATATTCAGTTGGAGCTGTTGTGTTTTCTTCTACCTCAAGAGATTCTACTTTAATAGCTTCTTTGCGAGGTTTCATAGGTATGGTGTCTCGCAAAGCAAGTTGTTCTTCTGATAGAGTTTGCCCAAGATTTTGCGTTGTGTTGTAGCATTTGAGCAACCATACATCGTAAATTGGGTGTTCTACTGCATTGAGAGCCGGAGTTGATGAAAACATCCAACCTTTGAATATATTTACCGGTTCATCGGTTTTATAGTTGTCAACAACATCTACAAAGGCAGTGTTTTCGGGAGTTTCTTCCGGAGACTTGGTAACACATTTCCTAACCAAAATGGAAAAACTGCCAAAATTAGCAATGCCATTGACAGGAACATCTATTTCGCTTACACGGCCCGTTATCTTGTCCATGGCTTGCATGCGAGCCGTGTTAGCCGATATGTCTTCGGCATATGAGATGTTGCTAACCGAAGATAGTATGAGTGAGGAATAAAGAAATCTCTTTAACTTATTGTTCATCGCCTGTAACCATAAAAATTACTTCTCCGACCAAATCCTCAATTGTTTTGAAATCTTTGGTGTTGGCCATAGAATCGCCATCTTTTAATATGGTGGTTTCGTGGCCGGGGTCTATTTTGATGAATTTGTTACCAATTAAGCCGTCAGCAACAATGGAAGCAACACTGTCTGATGGAAGTTTGATTTCCGGAGAAATACTCATAACAACATTGGCAGTGTAATCGGTTTCATCAAGATTTTGGCTTACGACAGTACCGATTTTGATACCGTTAATGCGAACATCGGAACCAACATTCAAACCTCCGACTTTTAAAAATTTTGCCGTAATATTGTAACCTTTGACGACTTGTAAGTCTGACACATTATATGCAAAATAACAAAATAGGGCGGCTACGGTTAAGACCAATATTCCCATAATTGTTTCAACAGGTCTTTTATACATAAAAAAATCAGTTTTTGCCATTTTCTGAGCTCTCCTTTTTATTTTGTCTTTTGGCTTTACCTATGCCTATTATTCTTTCAATAAGTTCTTCTATTACCATAGCATCTTGGGTGTATGAGAATTCCCCTCCGGGAGCAATCATGTCTTCGGAACCACCAGGTTCGATTTCGATATATTTGGCCCCCATAACGGCAGAGCTTACAATAGCTGCCGAGCTGTCATCGGGAAGTTGTATTTTTTCATTAATTTCGAGTGTCATGATTGCCTTGAAGTCGTTATCAAGTTTGGCTCCGACGACTCTTCCGATGTCCATTCCGGCCAGTCTTACCGCATCTCCGACCATGAGACCGTCAGTGCGATTAAATCTGGCATATACTTGATAATAGTTGCCGCCACCTTTGTGTGTAATTTCATCACGCGAAAATAAGACGGCAAAAAATGCAATCAAAACAATTAAAAGTACGGATAAACCGACTTTTAAGTTTTTGGTTTCTTCTTTATTGTATGTCTCTAGAATTCTCATTTTGTTAATATTCCGTATTTAACATAATTCTCGCCACATCTTATACAGTATTTTATTTACTTTGTCATCAAAGATTTTGAAAAATAAAAATAATTGTTAAAATTTTAAAATTATCTGTTATTATATGGCGTGGTTTGCAAGGGATTGACAAGATGTTGATAGTAAAAAAATTATCCAAGTCACTGGAAAATAACAAAATATTGGATAATATTAACTTTGAGCTAAAAGATAAGCAAATAACTGCATTGTTGGGGGTAAACGGTGCCGGAAAAACAACTCTTATGCGTTGTTTGGCCGGTGTTTACGAACCAGATAAGGGAAGCGTGCGCTTTGATAATTTTTCGGTTAAAGATAATAGAAAAGAATATTTGCAAAATATTGCCTATGTGCCGGAATTAGGCGGATTATACCTTGATATGACGGTGTTTGAATATTTAACATTTATTGCCATGCTCAATGGCGGTTGCGATAAAAAAATGTTTGTTCAAACCATTAAGAATTTAGAATTGGAATCGGTTATTGCTAAAAAATGTGCGGCACTTTCAAAAGGATATAAAAAAAGAACAGCTTTGGCTGCGGCACTGCTTAAACAACCAAAACTTTTGATCTTGGATGAACCTACGGAAGGGTTGGATCCTAAACAAAAAATTGCTTTGCGCAAATTGCTTAAAAAATATGCCGAAAATAATACAATTTTGATTTCAACTCATATAATGGAGGAGGTGTCGGCTTTGGCATCTCATATCATATTGATAAATAAGGGGCAAATCATTTGTGATGCACCGGAAAGTGAAATACGAAAAGTAGTTCCTGATGGAAATTTTGAGTCATTGTTTTCTAGTCTTGACGGAGATCGTAAGTGGTAGGTGAAACAGATATTATAAAGACATTTTTCTTTAAGGAGTTTAAATCGTTTTTTCAGAATAAAATGATTTATGTGCTGTTGCCGATATATTTAATCATAAGTTTTGCAACGGTTATCTATTTTTCTGATTTTATGAGTGTTGCTAATTTGTCAATGCAACAATTTTTTCTTTTGCAGCCTAGGATCTTTGTCATATTTATACCTGCCTTGACCATGAGACTCTGGGTGGAAGAATATAAAAATAATACATGGGAGATTTTGTTGTCTCAGCCGATATCAATTGCAGCAGCGGTAATCGGAAAGTTTTTAGCCGTATGGGCTGTAACCGGAATTATGTTACTGTCATCTACAGTGTTGTGGGGAGTTACGGCTTGGTTTATCGGTTGTGATAATATGTTTGTCTTGGCTAATTATTTGATGACATTTTTGGTTGTAGGTATTATGTGCGCCGTAAGTGCTTGGGCCGGAGCTTTATGTTTTAACTATATAGGAGCTTTTTTGATCTCTTGGGCTTTTTTGGCAATATTGTTTGCGGTTAATTTTGATAATACAATAAATAAAATAATGGCGTTGTTTATCGATAATTTTAACGCTAGAGTTTTTTCTGATTTTGCGGAAATAACGGCAAGTCTTGTCAGCGGAGAAATAAAATTGGCTTTTATCTTTTATGCTTTTGCTATTATTGCGACGGCATTGTGGGCTAATGTGGTTGCTATAGATTATAAAAGGAGCGAAAAATAATGCCGAAATGGTCAATAAAAATAGTTATGGCCGTGTTTATTATCGGCATAGTCTTAGTCTCAGTGGCGTCCGGAGTGGTTGGGAATCTGTTGTTTGATAATAGAAGTATTGATGTGACAAAAGAGAAAGTTTATTCATTGTCTCAACAATCAAAAAATTTTCTAGATAAAAATGATGAGCATTTGTTTATAAAATTATATGCTGCAGAAAATCTAACAACCAAAGATCCAAGATGGAAAATTTATTTGGCTCAAATTATAAAATTGGCAGAAAATTATGAAAATGAAAGTAATGGTAAAATTAAATTTACTTTTGAAAAAATAAAGCCATTTACCAATACTCAAGCCGAAGCAGAAAAGGCCGGAATTAAAGAGTTTATGTACCCAAACGGAGAAAAATATGCTTATTTCGGAATGGTGCTGGCGAACGAAAAAGGTAAATTTATCACAATACCTAAGTTTAGATTTGAAGATTTTGCGTATATTGAAAATTTAATTACTCGAAATTTGTCATATCTAACAGCGAAAGAAAGCAAAAATATTGGTATAATTTCACCGGTATTTGATGTTGCAGTTAAACAAACATATTTTGGAAAATCAGGAGAATGGCCGTTTGTGGAAGCGCTTAGAAAGAATGGCTATAATCCGATTGCGCTTGATGATGTTTCAAGAGGAATAAATCCCAATTATGATGCCGTAATTGTGTTTTATCCGATGTCATTATATAATTTGACTATTTATGCTATTGATCAATATCTGATGAGGGGTGGAAAAGTTATTGCTTTTCTTGATGCTTTTTCAGAAAACAGATTTGCAAGTGCCGATAAATACACAAATTATGTGAGCGGAATGGATAAGCTTTTGGAAAGTGCAGGTATTAAGTATTCTGCTAATTTATTGGTGGGTGATAATGAAAATAATCGTGATTTAGTGTTGAATGGTGAAAAAATTAAATATCCATTGCGACTAGTTGTAACAGAAGAAAATTTTATTAATCACAAGATAAATGAAAATATTAAATCATTACAGCTTAATCATAGCGGATTTTTTAAGACAGAGCAAAAGCCTAATCTTGATGTAGTTACTTTGTTTACGACTTCTGAAAACAGCGGAGTTATGTCAGTTGATAAATTGAATAATCTTAATTATGAGGTAATGGTCGATAGTTATAAATTGACTGAGCAAAAATATCCTTTAGCCGTTTTGGCAGAAGGTAAATTTGCATCTATATTTAATGCTCCGATTATTGATACTCCCGAGGCAATTGCTAAAAGTTTACCTTTTTTGAGCGTGCCATTGAAAGACGGAAAGCTATTGGTGGTGGCAGATAGCGATATGATGGGAGAAAATTTATGGAATGCAAATTTTGCAAAAAACAGTGATGTTTTTGGCGAGATGTTTATTTCTGATAATTTACAATTTTTACTAAATGCTCTTGATTATATGACCAAGGCTAATTATGTGTCAGTTCCGCTCAGAAAAAGAACTATAAAACAAATGTCTTGGCAAAGGATTTTACAAGAAAAGGCTGAGCAAAAATTTGAAAAAGCGAAAAATAATGAACGGAAGAAATTAGTCGATGCACAAAAAAAGTTGATCGAATTGAACTCACAAATAGATATTGCGGAATTGAGCTCTGTGAAAACAATCAAAGAAGCGGAACAGCTGCAGAGAGAGATTGAACGCTATAAAAACAATTTGGAAGAAATAAATTACAATATCAAAAAAGAATATAATAAATTGTTTGTATTATTTTCTGTTTTGTTTATTGCAGTGATCCCTGCATTAATTACTTTAATTTTGGCCGCAATATATGGATTTTATAATAATAGAACAGTAAGAAATGCCATGGAGAGTTACAGTGAATAAGAAAAATTGGTTAGTGTTGTTTGGAATTATTTTTGCATTTTTTGTGATTGCCGTATTTGCAATTTGGTTTAGGCAAAAAAGTAATAATAATGATGTGCAAGGCAAGCTGGTTTTTGCTGCAACATATAATGAAGGGAGCAAAGTTGATAAAATTATTATTTCTGCAAAGGAAGGAAATGTTATCTTAAGGCAGAAAAATAGCTATTGGTTGGTAGAAAACGGCGGAAATTATTTTGCTGATTTTAGATTGATACATTCATTTTTATCAACAGTAAACAATAGCATGTATATGATGAAAATCCCGTATGATAAAAATAGTTTTAATGATTTTGATTTGCAAACACCTAATAAACAAAATGAAAACGGAGGGATGTTAATTGCAACTTATGCCAATGATAGCAAATTAGATGAAGTAATTGTCGGAAAAGAGGCCGAAAATAAAGGGTATTTTTATCTTAGAAAAAACAACGATAAAACAATTTGGCTAGTGGACGGAGAATTTAATTTACCAACTAAGCCTCAGTCATGGTTGCTTACTCCGGTTTTATCAGTGCCGATGGATGCAATAGAAAGTATTACAATTGCTAAAAACTACATACAAAGAGATAATAAGAATTCTTACTTTTTTAATGAAAAAGGAAAAAGAGTATATGCAGAACCGTTGCTTAAAGTTTTATATGCGTTAAATATTGTTGATGCGGTTAAACAAGAGCCTGACGGTGAGCCTTTGCGTGTTGTTGATGTTATAACATTTTATGGTTTGGAGTATGTTATAAAATTGTATGAAATAAATGATAAGCTTTGGGCAAGCATAAATTTAACAACAACATCTCTGCCAATGACACAGGTAAAAGAGTATGTGGCTGGAAACAGCTTTCTTTATGAAGGTTGGATGTTTGAGATAGCACCCAGTCAGGCTCATGTATTGCGGGATTTTAGATTGGAATAAAAGAATATCTCGTTAAAAAAAATTGCAATTCATAATAAATTAAAATAATATCAATGGCGATAATAGGTTAAATATTTTGTGGTGACTTATGATAAAAAAAATAAAAAATAAACTAAAAACATCGCAGATAGTTCGCGATTATTCAAAAATGTGGAAATATGTGAAGCCATATTGGGGTAGGGCACTTTTGACTTTGGTAATAACAATTCCAATAGGTGCTATGGATGCTGTTATTGCTTGGGCCTTGAAACCGTATATGGATGTGGTCATGGTGGAAAAAGGAACGCAATATACGGCTCTTATTCCTTTGGTGATTATTTTATTTACTTTGATTCAAAGTATTTTTAACTATGTGTCCACTTATCTAAATACTTGGGTGGGGCAGAAAGTTTCGATGGGGCTAAAGTTGGATTTGTTTAGAAAACTTTTGCACTATAACGCCGCTTTTTTTGATAAAAGAAATTCGGGAGAAATCATTTTTAGATTTAACAGTGATGTGGATACAAGTTGTAGTGGTTTGTTGGCTAATCTTAAATTGTTTACCACAAGATTGTTCTCGTCATTGGCTTTAATAACAGTACTGTTTTATAACTCTTGGCAGTTGGCAATAGTGGCTGTAATCGTGTTGGGTGCCGCTTTGTATCCCTTGATGTTGGTAAAGAAAAAAATCAAGCCAATCGTTGATAAATCAGTATTCTCAGGTGCTGATGTGGTTACGCATTATAATGAGACATTTATTGGCAATCGCACAATCGCATCATATAATTTGTATGATTATCAAGCCAGAAGATTTAAGGATGCTCTACAAGCTTGTTTCAAACTCGGTATTAAAATAATACAACGCACCGGTATCATGTCACCAATGATGCATTTTATTGTGTCTTTAGGCGTGGCCGCCGTTATTTGGTTGGGAAGCTATTTGATCGTTACTCACGAAATAACTGCAGGTAACTTCGTTTCGTTTATTGCCGCGTTGATAATGCTTTATACTCCGATTAAAAACATCGGAAATAACTATAACGCCGTACAAATGGCTTTGTTGGCAATGGATAGAGTGTTTGAGCTTTTGGAAGGAACTCCTGATATTGTTAATCGAGAAAATCCGGTAATTATGAACGGACTTAAAAAAGGTGTCGAGTACAAAGATGTTTGCTTTGAATATGAGCAAGGAAAACCTGTATTGAAACATATAAATCTTAAAATCAAAAAAGGTGAAACCGTTGCTTTCGTCGGTAATTCAGGCGGGGGAAAGACAACGATGGTGAACTTGTTGCCAAGATTTTATGATGTCTCGTTTGGTGCTATATTGTTTGACGGGGTCGATGTAAGAGATATAGAGTTGGACTCTTTGAGAAATAATATAGCAATTGTGTTCCAAGATAATTTCTTATTCTCGGGATCTATTCGTGATAATATTATGCTCGGAAATGAAAATGCTTCGGAAAAGCAAGTAATGGAAGCGGTTAAAAACGCTTGCTTGGATGAGTTTATAGCCGGTTTGGATAAAGGACTTGACACCAATATAGGTGAAAGAGGCGTATTACTTTCGGGCGGACAAAAACAAAGAATCGCTATAGCAAGAGCGTTCTTAAAAAATGCTCCGATTGTTATTTTGGATGAAGCGACATCGGCTTTGGATAATAAGTCTGAAGCAGTGGTTCAGCAAGCAGTTGATAATTTAATGAAAGACAGAACGGTATTCATTATAGCTCACAGGTTGTCAACTGTTAGAAACGCTGATAAAATAGCCGTTATTAACTATGGCGAGTTGGTAGAAATTGGTACACATGACGAGCTTATTGAAAAAGAAGATTCAATTTACGCTTCATTGTATCATTCTCAGTTGAAGTAATTAAAATAAGGTTTGCCAATGATGGTAAACCTTATTTTAATAATTGGACGGTAAAATGCAAAATTGTGGTAATTTTTATAAGAAAGGTCTGTAACGATGACAAATAAAACAGTCAAGACAGCTAAAGATTTGGAAGCCTTGATTAAAAAAGTTAAAGAAGCTCAAAAGGTTTTTGCGACTTTTGATCAAGAAACCGTAAATAAAATCTTTAAGGCTGCTGCAACCGCTGCCGATATGGCGCGTATTCCATTGGCTAAAATGGCTGTTGAGGATACCGGCATGGGCGTGGTAGAAGATAAAATAATCAAAAACCATTTTGCCGCAGAATATATCTATAATAAATATAAAAATGAAAAAACTTGCGGAATTATCAAATCTGATAAAACAAACGGCGTAAAAATTGTCGGTGAGCCTTTGGGGGTTATTGCCGGTGTGGTTCCTACAACTAACCCGACTTCTACTGCAATATTCAAGTCTTTGATTTGCTTGAAAACGAGAAACGCAATCATCTTTTCTCCGCATCCGAGAGCTAAAAAATCGACTATCGAGGCTGCAAAGGTTGTGTATGAAGCTGCTGTTAAAGCAGGGGCTCCGGAAAATATTATCGCATGGATTGATGAGCCCTCAATTGAATTGACTGATTTGTTGATGACACATCCGGATATTAACGGAATTTTGGCTACCGGCGGACCGGGAATGGTTAAGGCCGCATACTCTTCGGGAAAACCGGCTTTGGGCGTTGGTGCAGGTAATGTGCCAGCAATTATTGACGAGACAGCTGATGTGGAAATGGCCGTATCTTACATATTGATGTCTAAAACTTTTGATAACGGTATGATCTGTGCTTCGGAGCAGTCGGTTGTGGCATTAAAACCGGTGTATGAAAAAGTTAAAAAAGAATTTGTATTTAGAGGCGCTTATCTACTTAATGCAAAAGAGGCCGAAAAATTATCCAAAATAATTTTGACACCTAAAGGTGTTAATCCGGAAATCGTTGGGCAGCCGGCAGTTAAAATCGCTAAAATGGCCGGAATTAATGTCCCAGAACATACTAAAATACTTTTGGCTGAACAAACAGTTATTGATGTTGCAAATCCGTATGCTCACGAAAAATTGTCTCCGATTTTGACTTTGTATCAGGCAGATGATTTTGAAACAGCTGTTGAAAAAGCTTTGCACTTGGTTGAATTGGGCGGTATGGGACATACTTCAGTTTTGTATACCGATACCAGAAAACAAGACAGAGTAGACTATTTTGCTAAAAAACTTCCGACCGGAAGATTGTTGATTAATTCTCCTTCATCTCAAGGCGGAATCGGTGATTTGTTTAACTTTAGACTTGAACCTTCGTTGACTTTGGGTTGCGGCTCTTGGGGCGGAAACTCCGTGAGCGAAAATGTCGGAGTTAAACATTTGTTGAATTATAAAACCGTTGCCGAAAGGAGAGAGAATATGTTGTGGTTTAGAGTACCGCCAAAAATTTATTTCAAACGCGGGGCAACGGATTTAGCTTTGCGTGAATTGGAAGGTAAAAAGAGAGCATTTATTGTTACCGACCGTTATTTGTTTGATTCCGGTATGGTTAATTCCATTACCAATGTATTGGAAGAAATGAACATCGAATATCAAATTTTCTTTGATGTTAAACCTGATCCGACAATTTCTACCATTGAAGAAGCTTTGGTTATGATTAATGTATTCAAGCCAGATGTCTTTATTTCGTTTGGTGGCGGTTCGCCGATGGATGCTGCTAAAATCATGTGGCTTAAGTACGAAAGACCGGATATCAAATTTGAAGATGTTGCAATGCGCTTTATGGATATCAGAAAACGTATTTGTACAATCGGCGATTTGGGACAAAAAGCAATCATGGTTGCAATTCCGACAACATCGGGTACCGGTTCTGAAGTTACTCCGTTTGCGGTTATTACCGATGATGAGAGCCATGTAAAATATGCTATCGCTGACTATGCTTTAACACCTAATATGGCAATTGTTGATGCTAACTTTGTTGACAATATGCCCAAAGGTTTAACTTCTGCTGGCGGTATTGATGCTTTGGTTCATGCTATTGAGGCTTATGTTTCGGTAATGGCTACAAACTTTACCAATTCTGCAGCTTTGGAAGCCGCCAAACAGGTTATGAGATACTTGCCGAGAGCTTATAAAAACGGCGTTAATGATCCGATTGCTAGAGAGAAAATGCATCATGCCGCAACTATTGCCGGTATGGCTTTTGCTAATGCTTTCTTGGGATTGTGTCACTCGATGGCTCATAAGCTCGGTGCGGCATTTAATATTCCGCACGGTGTTGCCAATGCTTTGTTGATTTGTCAGGTTATTAAATATAATGCGACAGATTGTCCACGCAAGCAGGCTATATTCCCGCAATATAAAATGCCAGAGGCTAAAAAGAGATATGCTCAAATCGCCAGCAACTTGAAACTCAAAGGCAAAACCGATGATGAAAAAGTTGCAGCATTGATTGATGCTATCGTCGAATTGAAGAAGGAAATTGAAATTCCGGCTTCGATTAAAGATTGGGGCATTTCTAAAAAAGATTTTGAAGCCAAACTTGATTGGTTGGTGGAGAATGCTTTTGACGATCAATGCACGGGTGCAAACCCTGTATATCCGTTAATGGAAGATATCAGAAAAATTTATATGGACGCTTTTGAAGGCAAAATATAAGCTGATATTATAACAATAAAACCCCGTCAATTTTCATTTAAGGAGGATGAGACAATGAACAGCAGAATTCAAATTTGTATGGGAAGTTCTTGTTTTGCCAGAGGCAATAGCAAAAACCTTCAGGTGATTATGCAATATTTGAAAGATCACAACCTTGATGTAAAAATCGAATTGTCTGGTTTGAGATGCTGTAATCAGTGTGCAAAAGGTCCTAATATGACGATTGACGGGGTTGAGTATCATAATGTTGATGCCGGTACTTTGGTCGATATTTTAGATAAAACTTTTAAGGAGTAATATCATATGTCGAGCCGCGAACATCCTCTTTTTACAATTAAAAACGATTGTCAGGACTGTTATAAGTGTGTGAGAGAATGTCCGGTTAAGGCAATTAAAATCGAAGATAACTCAGCGCAGATTGTACCGGAACTTTGTGTGGCTTGCGGAAAGTGTTATAAAGTTTGTCCGGTAAGGGCTAAGCAAGATCGTGACGATGTGCCGAGAGTAAAAAATATGATTGCGGCCGGAGAAAAGGTTTATATTTCTTTGGCGCCGTCATGGATTGCAGAATTTGATAATACCACCAAAGAACAACTCCTTACTGCAATAAAAAAACTTGGATTTGCCGGGGTGAGCGAGACTGCTTTGGGAGCCGAAGAAGTTTCTGCTCATGTGGCTGACTTCTTGGCTGATAAGAAAGAAGGTGTTTTTTTCTCAACAGCTTGTCCGGCTTTTGTTGAATATATAAATAAATATATGCCTGATTTAACCGAGGATTTAACTCCGGTGCTTTCGCCGGTGCTTGCTCATTGTATGTTGATGCGCGATAAATTGGGACAAGACATAAAAATTGTTTTCGTCGGACCTTGTATTGCCAAAAAGTTTGAGGCCGATCGCAATAAAGATTTATTAAATTCCAGTATTTCGTTTAGAGATCTGCGGCGTTGGTTTAGAGAAACCGGAATAAATTATCATACCATTGAGCCGGAAAAAGGAATCGACTTTGTTTATAAAAAAGCCGAAGAGGGTAGGTATTATCCGATTGAAGGCGGTATGATAGAGACAATTAAGCCTTATGGTAAGACCAATCATGTTTATATGATGCAGTTAACCGGATTGGAAAATATTCAACGTGAATTGGCAGATATTAAAGGTTCGAGACCTGATTATCCGATTTTTATTGAATGTTTGGCCTGTGAAGGAGGATGTGTTAACGGACCTTGCACCAGAAATCATAAATCCGGCTTTGAAAAAAGAGCCAGAGTGCTTAAAGATGCCGTTAAAACAGATATGGCCGGAAAGCGTAAACCGGAAGAAGACATAACAAAAATTTATCAAGAAAAGCCGGTTGAAAATAATAATTATAGCGAAGATCAGATTAAAAGAGTCTTGGCAATGCTCGGAAAATATACGGTTGAAGACGAAATTAACTGTAATGCCTGCGGTTATGATAATTGTAGAAATTTTGCCAAGGCTATTTTAGATGGCAAGGCAGAGATTGATATGTGTGTTTCTCATATTAAACAACAGGCTCAGCGTAAGGCAAATGCCTTGTTGAAATGTATTCCTTCGCCGATTGTTATTGTAAATTCCAAACTCTCGATTATCGAATATAATGATTACTTTGTTAATGAGTTTTGGGATGATGAAGAGCATGGTGATATATATGACAGGAATAATCTAATCGGTGCTAATTTACGCGATTTTGTAAGTTTTACCAATTTATTCTCGGCTTCGCTTGATTTGGGTGAAGATGTTAAAAGAGAAAATGCTCGCAACAAAAATAAACTCTATGACGTTATGGTGTTTAACATTGAACAAAAACAAGTGGTAGGCGGAGTTATTGAAGATGTTACCAAAGTTGAGATAAAACGCGAAAAAATTGCCGAGAAAGCCAAGGAAGTTATTGAAAAGAATTTGGCTACCGTGCAACAAATCGCCTGTACTTTGGGTGAACATATGGCCGAAACCGAAGTGTTGTTGCGTTCGATTGCCAAAGATTATGCCGCAGATGATTATGATAAACCAAATGTAACCATTCGCAATAAAAGGGATGATTAAAAATTGAGTGATTCACTTTTTATTGAAATAGGCTCTTGTCAGGAACATAAAGCCTCCGAAAGTTGTTTCGGTGATGCAATTCTTTCAAAAAAATTACCTGAAGAACAAAGAATTATATCCGTATTATCTGATGGATTGGGCAGCGGTGTTAAGGCTAATATTCTTTCATCCATGACCACACGAATGGCAATGAAGTTTGTTGAGAGTGATTTGGATTTGGTTCGCTCGGCCGAGGTTATGATGCAAGCATTACCTGTATGCCAGATAAGGAAAATAAGCTATGCTACATTTTCGATTATAGATGCAACATTGGAAGGTAAAACGCGCGTCTATGAAATGGATAACCCACAGTGCTTTGTGGTGCGTGATTTTCAACAATATCATCCGGCTCATCATGAAATTTCTTCGGAAAATTGGAAAGACAGAGTTATTAATGTTTATCAATTTGTGGCCAAAGAAGAAGATAGAATCATTATTATGTCGGACGGAGTTACGCAAGCCGGACTCGGTAATCCTAAATATCCTCTCGGTTGGCAAAGAGACGGTGTATGGAAGCTTATTGAAAATCAAGTGCGTCGTCACCCGCACATATCAGCAAAAGATTTGGCCGAAGCGATAGTAAAAGAAGCCCTTACCAAAGAAAAAGACGGTAAGGCAGGGGATGATATAAGTTGTGTGGTGGTTTATTACAGAAGACCCCGTAAATTGCTTCTTTTGAGCGGTCCTCCGTTTGATGAAGAAAAAGACCACGAAATTGCCGAAATGATTGACTATTATGACGGAAAAACCGCTATTTGCGGCGGTACAACCGCCAATATAATCGAAAGAGAGCTTTGTCTTAAATGCGAAATGGACAAGACGACTTTTGATCCTAATATACCGATGGCTTCAATAATGCCGGGAATTGACTTGGTTACCGAGGGGATTCTTACTTTGACCGAAGTTTATCGTATGCTAAAAGAAGGAATCGACGAAGACAAAGATAATGCGGCAACCAGATTGGCAAAGTTGTTGCTTGATTCCGATAAAATCGATTTTGTTATCGGAACTAAAATAAATGAGGCGCATCAGGATCCGAATTTACCGATGGAGCTTGACATTCGCCGAAATATTGTTAAAAAGATTTTTAGAATTTTGCAGAGTAAGTTCTTAAAAGAAATTACGGTAAAATATGTTTAACCCTTAACAGAAGGATTTGTCCCATGGAAAAAATACAGGTAAAAATCTGTGCCGGAACTGCTTGCTTCGTAATGGGGGCTCCGCAAATACAAGCTTTGGAGTTTTCGGCTCCCGAGGATTTGGCCGATAAAATTGAAGTTACCGAAGTAAGATGTATGAATCACTGCTCTCAGGGTAAGGGGTATAATAAAGGTCCGTTTGTTGAAGTTAACGGAGAAGTTATTGAAGAAGCAACCATGGAAAAAGTGGTGGCAAAAATTAGAGATTTGATTGCTAAAGAGGAAGAAGAAAAGTGTTAATACCTAAGAATTATGCCAACCAGATGCGTAGCCGCATTTTGGTTAAAGTTGTTGAAAGCTTTTATAAAGACAGATTTGAAAGCGCCGACGAGATTCCAATCGAAATGCGCCCTAAGGATTATGATTCTAGCCGTTGCTGTATCTATAAAGACAGAGCAATTTTGAAATATCGTATGATGGCGGCAATGGGCTATACTCCGCAAGAGGAAACCAACGAAGCCAAACAGTTGAAAGATTATGGTAAAGATGCTCTTAAAAGACAAAACCATGCCAAAAGTTGTTTGGCAGTGATTGATATCGCTTGTTCGGCTTGCGTAAAATCTCAGTATATGGTTACCGATGCTTGTCGCGGTTGTTTTGCCCGTCCGTGTGTCATGAACTGCCCCAAACAAGCTATTTCAATTGTTAACGGTCGTTCGCACATAAATCCGGATCTGTGCGTATCTTGCGGTAAATGTTTGGAAGTTTGTCCGTATCATGCAGTGGTTAAATTGCCGGTACCTTGTGAAGAAGCTTGTCCGGTAGGGGCTATTCGCAAAGATGAACATGGTGTTGAGCATATTAACGAAGAAATTTGTATTTCTTGCGGTAAATGTTTGCAATCTTGTCCGTTTGGGGCAATTGTTGAGCGTTCACAATTGGTAGATGTTTTGAATTTAATTCATAACACCGATAAAAAGGTTGTCGCTATGTTGGCTCCGGCCGTTGTAGGACAGTTTCCGTTTGAGATTAATCAAGTGGTAGGTGCTTTGAAAAAAATCGGTTTTGATGATGTGGTTGAAGTAGCCGCCGGAGCTGATATTACATCTAAGAACGAAGCTGCTGAGTTTATTGAGAGAATGAAAGAGGGAGCTAACTTCATGACAACTTCTTGTTGTCCGGCTTATTTTAGAGCTGCAGAAGTTCATATTCCGGAATTGAAACCTTTTGTTTCTAATACCAAGACTCCGATGTATTATACTGCCGAGATGCTCAAAAAAGAACAACCGGATTGTGTATCGGTATTTGTCGGTCCTTGCTTGGCAAAAAGAACTGAGGCCGAATATGATCCGAATGTGGATTATGTTCTTACTTTTGAAGAAATCGGTGCAATGTTTGTTGGTGCCGGTGTTGAAATCGGTGATTGTGAACCGGCTCAGTTCGCTAAAGTTTCTTCGGCTCAAGGTCGTAATTATCCGCTGTCAGGCGGTGTAGCCGGTGCTGTCGGAAATTTGGTCGAAGGTGAAGTTGAATTCCGTCCGGAGAGGATTGACGGTTTGAGCAAAGAAAATATTAAATTGCTCAAAAAGTATGCAACTAAAGGTTCGGAAAACAACATGATTGAAGTAATGTGCTGCGAGGGCGGATGTATTGCAGGCCCAGGTTGCATCGCTTTGGCTAAGAAAGCGGCTCGTCAGGTTGAGACCTATGTTGCTCAAGGTACCAATCAAAAGGATATGAAATAATCCTTAAAAGCCAAAAAAAAACTCCTCGTGAAAACGAGGAGTTTTTTTAATCGTTATTAAAATTAATAACTTCTGGCGTAGATAACA
Source organism: uncultured Pseudomonadota bacterium (assembly GCA_949297185.1). Classification (GTDB taxonomy): domain Bacteria; phylum Pseudomonadota; class Alphaproteobacteria; order RF32; family CAG-239; genus CAZU01. Next base: position 21,951 of record CASFRM010000009.1, on the reverse strand, counting down.
TCCATGGTAGCCGGTTTGCCGGTCAAAAGACAGGTGCCGGTAGAGCCGGATTGGTTAAAAGGAATACAACGGATGGTAATCTTCATTTGTTTTAAGATTTCTTCCGTTTCGGGATCTCCGCACCATTTACCACGAACAAAAGCAACCTTACCTTGAGAGTTGTCTTCAATCCATTCGTTGGCATTGGCAAAGTACTCGGCAAAGGCTTCTTTAGTGGTGATGTCTTCGCGGATATTGCTCATCAACCTTTTTTGTGCTCTGGTGAACATTTCGTGTTGAATGTTTTCTAAGTATTGAGCAGCTTTGGCAACAAATTCGTCTTTAGATACGACTTGTTTGCCTTCAGGGGTGTTGATGTAGATTCTTTGACGCAACATCAAATTATTGCCTTCAACATCGCGTTTGCCAATTTCCAAGATAATCGGAGCGCCTTTACGGGTCCATTCCCAGAATTTGTCAATTGAAGTTTTATCTCTCTTGTCTAATTTTACTCTGATTTTTTCACCAAAAGGTGTTTGTTTGGCTAAATCAGCTTGCAATTCCTTGATGTAGCTCATTACCAATTCGCTGTCATCGGGGTTTTTGATTACCGGAACAATTACAATCTGGTAAGGTGCTATTTTGGGAGGAGTTACCATACCTTCATCATCGGCATGGGTCATAATGACACCGCCGATTAAGCGAGTAGAAACACCCCAAGATGTTGTGTAGGCATATTCTTGCTTGTTTTCTTTATTTACAAAAGAAATATTGGCAGATTTAGCAAAGTTTTGACCTAAGAAATGTGAGGTTCCGGCTTGCAGGGCTTTACCGTCTTGCATCATGGCTTCTACACAATAGGTGTCAACGGCTCCGGGGAATTTTTCATGCTCGGGTTTGCGGCCGGTTAATACGGGCATGGCCAAAGTTTGTTCGCACAACTCTTTGTAAGCATCAAGCATGGTTAAAGTTTCTTCTTCGGCTTCTTTAGCTGTAGAGTGAGCGGTATGTCCTTCTTGCCACAAAAATTCTCTGGTTCTTAAAAATAGGCGAGGTCTCATTTCCCAACGCACAACATTGGCCCACTGATTAATTAAAACCGGCAAATCGCGATAGGATTTTACCCATTTGGAAAAAGAATCGGCGATAATGGCTTCGGAAGTAGGACGAACAATCAAAGGTTCTTCTAATTTGGAAGAGGGAACCAATTTACCGTCTTCCATGGCCAGACGCGAGTGCGTTACAACAGCCATTTCTTTGGCAAAACCGTCGACATGTTCGGCTTCTTTTTGGAAAAATGAAAGCGGAATAAACATCGGAAAATAGCAGTTTTCGTGGTCGGTAGATTTTATTTTTTCATCAAATACATCGCGAATTCTTTCCCAAATGCCATATCCCCATGGTTTGATTACCATACACCCCGGAGAAGATGAGTTTTCGGCCATGTCGGCTTCGGAAACTACGCATTGATACCATTCGGGATAGTTGTCTTTTCTTAATTTTTTTAAACTCATAGCGTTTATTCCTTTTCATAACGTAATGAAATACTCACGCCCCCATTGGCGCGAGTTTGCCGGCGAAGTATAACATAAGTTTTTATTTTGTGAAGTCTTTTTATTCATTGTAAAACCTTATAAAAAAATATATGTGAATTTAGAAGAATGTTTTTATAAAATTGTCTTGCCAAGCCCAAAATACTGTATTAGAGTCTTATCTATGACGGATAAGTCATGAGGCTTTTTGCCTCGGTTTTTAACCTGTTTTATGAAGGATTTTTGATATGGCAACAGGAACTGTTAAATGGTTTAATAAGAAAAAAGGCTATGGTTTTATTACTCCCGATGAAGGCGGAAATGATGTGTTTGTTCATATTACCGCTGTTAAGGCCGCGGGAATGTTTACTTTGCATGAAGGTGCAAAAGTAAGTTATGAGCTGAAAACAGAAAGAGAAAAAACTGTTGCCGGCGATTTGAAATTGCTTGAGGCTGCCGAATAACAGCTTTGATGCTTTATTAAAACCCCCGTTCTAAATTAAGAACGGGGGTTTGTTTTAAGCTTTGATTTCAAACAATTAGAATTGTTCTTGTAATTCAAAGAAGTAAGCTTGCGGGTGATCGCAAACAGGGCATTTGGCCGGTGCAGACGGAGATTCTACACGGTGACCGCAGTTAGCGCATTCCCAAATAACTCTGGTCGGACGTTCAAAAATTTTGCCTTCTTCAAGAGATGTTAACAAAGCTTGATATCTTTCTTCGTGACCTTTTTCGATTTTACCTACCAATTCGAACAAGGCAGCGATTTTGTCAAAACCTTCTTCTTTAGCTTCTTTGGCCATGCGAGCGTACATGTCTGTCCATTCGTAGTTTTCACCGGCAGCAGCATCTTTTAAGTTGGTCAAGGTTGAGGGAACTTCACCGCCGTGCAACAATTTGAACCAAATTTTGGCATGTTCTTTTTCGTTGTTGGCTGTTTGCTCAAATTTGTCGGCAATAATGTTGTAGCCTTCTTTTTTGGCTTTAGAAGCGTAGTAGGTGTATTTGTTGCGAGCTTGCGATTCGCCGGCAAATGCTTCCATCAAGTTTTTTTCGGTCTTTGAACCTTTGAGTTCCATAAGTTTTCTCCTTTAATGTTAGTTGTTTGAGTTTTTTAGACAGTCGGGGCAAAGTCCGGAAAATGAGATTTCCATATCCTCAACCGTCAAACCTTGTTGCTTTAGAATGCTTTGCTTTATTTCCGGTATGATATTGGCTTTTATATCGAAAATTTTGGAGCATTTTGAGCATACAAAATGATAATGCTTCTCGGTGCAATAATCAAAATGAGACACATTGTCTATATAATCAAGTTTTTTTATTATTCCATTTTCCGCCAGCTGATTAAGATTGCGATATACGGTCGCAAGGCTTATGTCGGGCAGCTGCTCTTTTACCATGGCAAAAACTTGCTCTGCCGTTGGATGGCAGGGATTGTTTTGCAAGACCTCCAGTATTAAAGAACGTTGTTTGGAAAATTTCATATTCATTTCCTGTGTATAAAAATGATAATGATTATTAGTTTTAGAAAAAATATTTTATCTTGTCAATCAAAATAAAAAGATTATCTTATCAGCAATGACTTAATTTTTGAGGAGAACACAGATGAATGCTGTCGAAATAAAAAAAGATGTATATTGGGTCGGTGTTAAAGACTGGAATTTGAGAGAATTTCATGGTTATAACACTCCGGACGGTTCAACATATAACAGCTATTTAATCATGGATGAAAAGATTACTTTGGTTGACGGAGTTAAGGCTTATTTAACTCATGAGCAAATTGCCAGAGTAAAGTCTATGGTCGATTTTTCAAAAATATCTTATGTAGTGGTAAACCACGTTGAACAAGATCACTCAGGCAGTATTCCTGAGATTATGAAACTTGCTCCGCAAGCCGTTATTGTTACCAACTCGGCCGGTAAAATGGCCTTGGAGGCTCATTTTGATACAACGGGTTGGCAATATCACATTGTTAAAACCGGCGACAGCTTAAATATCGGAAAACGCAATTTGAGCTTTTTGACAACTCCGATGTTGCACTGGCCGGATTCAATGATGACTTATGTGGCAGAAGATAAATTGTTGTTGCCTAACGACGGATTTGGTCAACACTTGTGCTGTGAAGCCTTATTGGTCAAAGATTATCCGAATGATTTGGTTATGAAAGCGGCAAAAAGCTATTATGCAAATATCTTGCTTCCTTACGGACAGCAAGCCGAAAAAGCTTTATCGGCTGCCGGTGAGATGAACCTCGATATTGATATGATTGCACCGTCTCACGGTTTGATTTGGTCCGGAAAAGAAGAAGTTAATCAGATACTTGGGGCGTATGCTTCTTGGGCTAAGGGTGAGGCAACTCATAAGGCTGTTATTGTTTATGATACTATGTGGGGCGCTACCGCTAAATTGGCAGAAACCGCTATGGCAGAATTCCAAGATGCCGGTATCAATGTGGTAAAACATAATTTGGGTATCAGCCATATTTCAGATGTCATTACCGATGTGTTGGATGCAGAATATGTATTAATCGGTAATCCTACTCTTAATAACCAGTTGTTCCCGAGAGTTGCCGCCTTTGTTACTTATATGAAAGGATTGGCTCCGAAAGGTAAGAAAGGTTTGGCTTTTGGTTCTTACGGATGGCGTCCGGGGGTTGTTAAAGAAATTAAACAAGTCATGGACGATTTAGGCTGGAAAACCGCAGATGTATTCGAAGAAAAATATACTCCGAAATCTGATGTCTTGAGCCAATTTGCTCAAAGAGTAAAAGAGTTTATCAACCTTTGATAAATTGAATAATATACTTGCAAAAATATGTCCGTGAGGTAAAATCCGTCTCATGGACATATTTTTTATAAAGAGGTAAAAATGGAGCAAAAAACTGTTAAAATCGGCAAATTTGAAATCGGAAATCGGTTACCGTTTTCTTTGTTGTGCGGACCATGCCAAATCGAAAGCAAGCAACACGCCATTGATATATGCGGTGCTATGTGCGAAATCACTAAAGAATTAGGTATAAACTACATTTTTAAGGCTTCTTTTGATAAAGCAAACCGAACCTCCATCAACGGAGCAAGGGGAGTAGGCTTGGACAAAGGAATGGAAACTTTTGATGAAATCAAAAAAATCTATAACAATATTCCGATTGTTACCGATGTGCATGAAACCTGGCAGTGTGAGAAAGTGGCGGAACATGTAGATATGCTTCAGATACCGGCTTTCTTGTGTCGCCAAACCGATTTGGTGGTGGCCGCAGCAAAAACACAAAAAGTAGTTAATATCAAAAAAGGTCAGTTTTTAGCTCCGTGGGATGTAAAAAATTTGGTACAAAAAGTTACCGATTCCGGAAATAACAGAGTATGCATTACCGAACGCGGAACATCATTCGGATACAATACTTTAGTCGTGGATATGAGAGGTTTTCCGCAAATGTCAAAAGATACCGGATTTCCGATTATATTTGATGCTACACACTCGGTACAACAACCGGGAGGTAAAGGATCTTCTACCGGCGGACAAAGAGAATTTGCTCCGGTGCTGGCCAGAGCTGCAATTGCTGTCGGAGTAGGCGGATTGTTTATCGAAACTCACGAAAATCCGGATAAAGCATTGTCCGACGGTCCTAACACCATTGCATTGAAAGATATGAAACCAATGCTGGCATATCTTAAAGAATATGATGCCTTGACTAAAACAAAGGTAAGCGATTTTTACTAAAAAATGCAGTTTGTCGACGAAGGATATATTATAAAGTGTCGCAAGCACGGTGAAAAATCTTTAATAATTACCGTTTTGTGTAAGAATTACGGTAAAGTGTGCGGTTATGTTAAAAACGCCATGACTAAAAAAAATATGGCGGTGTTTCAACCGGGGAATCTGGTAAAAATCGATGCTTGGTCCAGAGTTGATGACAATATGTTGTTGCTTAAGGTTGAGCTAATTAAACCTTGTGCAGTCAATTTTATAACCAGTGCCGATAAACTCAAGGCCTTATCTTGTTTTTGTGCGTTGTCGGATATATGTTTGCCCGAATTGCAACCTCTGGACAGGTTTTATTATTGGGTTGAGAGCTTTGTTAATCTAATACTTGAAGAAAACTGGATAACTCATTATTGTTTCTTTGAATATGGACTTTTGGAGTTTTTGGGGGTGGGGCTCGATTTATCGGAATGTGCCGCTACAGGAACAACAGAAAATCTTGAGTTTGTTTCGCCGAAAACCGGAAAAGCCGTATGTTATGAAGCAGGCCTTCCTTATAGAGATAGATTGTTTAAATATCCGCATTTTATCGTGGAACAAAATTTTAGTCCGGTACCGTCGGAAATGGCTGATTTGCTAAAGTTGACAGAGTTTTTCCTCAATAAAAACTTTTTTGCAATTCATAACTTGAAATTTCCGGAATGCCGTGATAATTTGGCAGAAATTGTAGAGAAATTATAGGATTAGCAATGCCTGAAATTGAAGAAAAAATAAAAACCGTATCCTTGGCCGAAGAACTTAGCAATCGCTACCTTTCTTATGCGATGTCTACCATTGTGGCACGTTCGCTGCCTGATGTTCGTGACGGCTTGAAGCCGGTGCATCGTCGTCTTTTGTATGCTATGCGTCAGTTGCACCTTGATCCAAAATCAGGCTTTAAAAAGTGCGCCAGAGTGGTCGGTGATGTTATCGGTAAATATCACCCGCACGGTGATAGTGCCGTATATGGAGCCATGTGTCGTTTGGCTCAAGATTTTTCAGTCAGATATCCTTTGGTGGACGGGCAGGGTAACTTTGGTAATATCGACGGGGACAGTCCGGCGGCGATGCGTTATACCGAAGCAAGACTTACGGAATTTGCCATTGCCTTGATGGAAGGTCTTAATGAAGATGCCGTTGATTTTATGGATACTTATGACGGCGAAGAGCAAGAACCTGTCGTTATGCCCGGTGCTGTTCCTAATTTGCTTTGTAACGGTTCTAGTGGTATTGCTGTCGGTATGGCTACAAATATACCACCGCATAATCTGGCAGAAGTTTGTGATGCTTTGTTGCTGATGATTGAAAAGCCTGATTGCTCAATCGAAAGTTTGGTTCGTAAAATAAAAGGACCTGATTTTCCGACCGGAGGAATCATCGTTGATAAATTTGCAACCATTCTTGATGCTTATACCACCGGAAAAGGAAACTTTAGAATCAGAGCAAAGTGGCAAAAAGAAGATTTGGGAATGGGACAGTACCAAATCGTGGTTACCGAAATTCCGTATCAGGTTATAAAATCAAAGCTTATTGAAAAAATAGCCATTTTGTTGCAAGAAAAGAAACTTCCGCTGCTTAATGATGTCAGAGATGAATCGGCACAAGATGTCAGAATTGTATTGGAACCTAAAAATCGCAATGTCGATGCCAATATGTTGATGGAACTATTGTTTAAGCAGACCGAATTGGAAGCTAAGTTCAATATGAATATGAATGTGCTTGATTCCGATGGTGTTCCAAGAGTAATGAGTATTGCCGAAGTATTAAGAGAATTCTTAAATCATCGCTTGATAGTTTTGGAAAGACGCACCAAACATCGTTTGCAAAAGATTATCAACCGATTGGAAATTCTTTCGGGATATTTGATTGCTTATCTTAATTTGGATGAGGTTATTCATATCATTCGTAACGAAGATGAGCCTAAGCCCAAACTTATGGAAAAATTTAAGCTTTCCGATGTGCAGGCTGAATCAATACTTAATATGAAATTGAGAAACTTGCGCAAGCTTGAAGAAGCCGACATCAGAAAAGAGTTTGACGACTTAACGGCAGAAAAACAAGAACTTGATGCTTTGTTGGCTGATGAAAATTTGCGTTGGCAGAAGGTTGCCGAGGAAATAAAGGCAATCAGAGAAAAATTTGGTAAGAAGACGGCTCTTGGGCGTCGCAGAACCGAATTTGCCGAAGTTGATGTCGAGAATATTGATATTTCAATAGAAGCTTTGGTTGAAAAAGAGCCCATCACAATAATATTGTCGGAAAAGGGGTGGATCAGAGCCATGAAGGGTCATATCCCCTTGAATGAAGAATTTAAGTTCAAAGATGATGATTGCTTGCTCAAAGCTATCCATGCGCAGACGACCGATAAAATAATTTTGTTTGATACAGTGGGTAAGTTCTTTAATATCAATGCTTGTGATGTTCCTTCGGGACGCGGCTTTGGCCAGCCTTTGAGATTAATGGTAGATTTGGGTAACAATGACAACATTACCGAGATGTTTGTATTTGAACCAAAAGCTTCGTATCTTATTGCATCTGATAAAGGGTATGGTTTTATTGTTGATGAAAACCATCTTGTTGCACAAACTCGTCAAGGGCGAAAAATCATGAATGTTGCCGAAGGTGAAAAGACATTGTTCTGCAAAAAAGTTGTCGGCGATATGGTGGCTATGATTGGCGATAATCGGAAAATATTGGTATTTAAAATGGAAGAAATTCCGACTATAGCTCGCGGACGCGGCGTTTGCTTACAAAAATATAAAGACGGAGGCCTAAGCGATATCCAAATCTTTAATCAAGAAGATGGCTTTAGCTATAATCGTGCCGGAGGTGTAAGTGTTGAAAAAGATTTGCTCACATGGCTTGGTCACAGAGCTCAGGTCGGAAAACTGGCTCCGTTTGGATTTTCTAAGGATAATAAGTTTTTGAAATAGCTATGGAAGGTGTTTTATTTGAATATGTGAGATACGGTACTTCGGTGAAGGTTACGGCAATTGAGCCGCAAACCAAAATCGAGGCTGTGGTTATTGTTCCGGCAGATATTCCTGAGGCGCAAATGCAGGCCAGAGCTTTGCAAAAACTTCTCTATATTTTGAACAAGAAAGTAACAGATGAGTGAAATCTCTGTGGATAACAAACCATAACATAAGGATTGTATTTCCAATTTTAAAATTTTTTTTTATAATGCCCCCGAGAACTTGTTTCTCGGGGAATTTTTTATGGGGAAAAACTAATGTCGGACAAGACTACTGACAAGGCTGCAGCTTTGCCGCAGTTTATGAAAGAAAATACAACTTCTTTTGAAATCGAAGAAAAAGAATCTTGGCTTAATCACAATTTGCATAAGTTAATGATTGCAATCAGCGCAATTTGGTTCGCAGTTGTATTAATTTATGTTACCCAGTTTTTTGGGTGGTCAAATCTGTTTTTGATGATGCCGGATGAATTCGGAGGCTTTTTAGCCGGTGTAACACTGCCTTTGGCCATAATATGGGTGGTGATGGCTTATATTGATCGAGGTTCGGCCTTTAATAAAGAAGCTAAGTTCTTGCGTGCTTATATGAACCAATTAGTTTATCCTGAAGACGGTGCTCCCCAAACCGCCAAGGCTATGGCTGATGCAATTCGCTCGCAAATCGTTGAATTGCAACAGGTTTCAAAATTGGCTCATGAGCAGACCTCCCAGATTAAGGATGCTATTAAGGAAAATGTTGATGATTTTGCCAAATTGGTTGCAAAATTAGATAATTATTCTTCAAAAACAATCGTAGAACTTAGTGATGGCGTTAAGTTCTTAACCGCAAACTTTGAAAATATATTGAGTAGAGCTCAAACATCAACGCAAAATTTGGCCCAGATAAATCGTGAATTCATTAACGGCGGAAATGATATAGAAGAGGTTTTGGGACGGATGTTTGCCAAGATTGTTCCTTGCCTTAATGAAATTAAAGAAACTTCCGAATCTTTGAAAAATGTTACGGATACTTCGGCCGAAGATATTGTAAAAGCTAATGAAAATTTGCAGGTGTTTATTGAAAAAACAAATGCTTCGATGGCAGCTATGCGTAATTTGCTTGAGGCTCAAATCGGTTCTTTGAAACAAGTGGCTGATAAAACAAAATCTAACAGTGATGAAATGAAATCTGTTTTGGCCGGAGAACTTAGTGAATTTGATGAAATTATTCAAAAACACGGGCAAAAGCTTAATCAAATACTTATTGAAGCTGAGAAAACCGCTAAAGAAAAAACAGATGATCTTGCAAAAGCCGCTTTGGCTAATATTGGAATTATCAATAATTCTATTAAAAACGGAATGGATGGTATCGGTGATGCCGTCGGTGTTCAGATCGGCAGAATGGATGAAGCCTTGGTCAAAAATAACCGTGATATCGCGGCTTTTATTAAGTCTTTGGATGATAAAGCCGAAAATATCAATAAGAAATTTGCCGCTCATGGTGAATTGGTAGCTCAAGAACTTGATAAACTTATGGTAAGAAGTGCTAACTTGGAAGAAGCTATTGCGATGAGAGTGGCTAATTTGAGTGGAATTTCCGAAAAGGCAATAACTTCAATCAAACAAGTTGATGACGCCTTAATTGCTAATGTAGCTAATTTGGATGAGAAAGTTTTGGCAGCAAATAACGATATTTTGTCATATACTGCTACTTTGCAAGAAAAGACCTCTGATTTTGAAAGAATTTCGGCGGATAGTGCTGATAAAGTTTTGGATTTGACCGAGGTATTGAATAAACGGTATGAGTACTTGCAAAAAGTTACGGCTGATGGCTTAAAGCAGTTACAAAATGCCGATAAAGAAATTAATTCGGCAACCGAAAATCTAATTGTACAAACTGCTCAATCGGTTGAGAATATTAACAAAGTATCGGAAATTATGCAGAAAAACACAAATAATCTTAACGAAGCATCATCTGTAGTCGTTATGCAAAGTCAGGTCAGCGAAGCATCGTTGTCCCAGCAACAAAAGCTTATTACCGATACTGCTGCTCGCGTCGAAGGTATTAAAAACGAGCTTAAACGGCAAATTAATGAGTTGTCTTCGGCTTCAGGTGAGTTGGAAAAAGATGCCGCTAAGTTGCTCGAAAATGTAAAATCTAATATCGCAAAAATGCTTTTGCAGTGTAATGATGCTATAAATAAGAGCAGGGCCATAAACGATAATTTGTCGGAACAGGCAAATATGTTTGATACTTCGGCAAACAGAACCATGGCAAAAGTTACACAATTTGAAACTACTTTGCTTAAACAATCTCAAAATATGGAAACTTTGGCTAAAACTATTGCCGAAAAATCTGAAGAAATTGGAAAGACATTAGATAGTCATACGGCAAAGCTATCTGACGCATCAAACGAAACGGCATCTATGTTGTCTGCTTCAATAGCCGATTTTGAGACCAAGAGTGATAATATTAACACTGTCTCGCAAGGTGCGGCATCATTAATTCAAAATACCATATCGGGGTTGGATAATAAAGTCGCCTCTCTTACCATGCTTTTGAAACAACAAGAGGGTGATTTTTATGAATATTGTGCCAAAGTACAAGAAAATACCGATAAGATGGCAGATATTTTACTCAAACAGATATCCAGTGTTGAAGATGGAGCAGATAAGTTGTTTGCTAAGTTGGTAATCTTAGAAGATGATACCGGCAAAAGGGCTGAGGCAATAGCCGAAAATTCTCAAAAGTCTTTTGATAGACTGTCTGAAATCGAAAAATCAATAACCGACAAACATGAGTTAATTGAAAAAACGGTTGATTTTGCTTTGGATAAAATGAAAAATGCAAATGAGCTCATTGGAAACGGATTGGGACAATTCGGAGATATGGTCGATGGCATCAAAGAAACTACGACCAATACACTTAAAGATCTTCGGGAAAATTCTTCTCAACTTAAAGATATTCATGAAACGGTTCTTAAAGAAGGCGAGGTCTTGCAACATAATTTGGAAAGCCAGATTAAGTATGCAGAAAATGCCGGAATTAAATTGTCTTCACAAAATAAAAGCATCGCTGATATGTTGGAAATGCAGAAAAACAGCATTACAGAAGTAGTAAATACTTTGGCTACTCAAGCAAGATTGGGCGAGGCATCTTTGGCTCAGCAGTACAAATATCTTACCGATGCAACGGTTGAAGCCACTGCAAAATTGCAAGAAATCAATGTCGTATTTAATGGTAATACCGGTGAGATTTTTGAAACTACAAATAAACTCTCGTATGAGTTTGAAGTATTGGGCGATAGGTTGCTAAAGGCTTGTGATGCTATTAATAAAGCTTCGAAAGATTCGGTTAAGAATGTTGATCAGATAAGCTTAAGATTAAACCAATGCAGCGAAGAGCTGGATACAACAATATATCATTCGGTAGAAAATATCGGTAGCGTGTTTAACGAATATGAGAAATATGTTGCCGGATTTAATACAATTACTGCCGAAACATCTACAGGGGTGGTAGAAGTCAATAATTTGATTTCGGCTCAAAGCGATAAGATGCTCAAAATATCAAATGATGCCAAAAAACTGGTTGATTGTTTTGGAAATGTTTTGAGCGATATTGCAAATCAATTGTCTAATAAGGCTAATGATGCTTATGATAAAGTTAGCGGACTGGGACAAGATCTTAAGAAACTTAGTATGGAAATGGATGATGCTGCTAAATTGAGTGCTACTCACTTGGAAAAATCTGGTGATAAAATGCGGGCAGCAATCAATGAAATAGCTGCTAATGCTGAAAGAATTTCGAATACAATATTGTCTTCTGGCGAGGTGTTTGTTAAACAATCCGGAGCTTTGACCGCAATTGCTGATGAAACGGCGGCTAAGGTTAATGATAGTATTGAAAATATGGTAAATGCCGGTAAACTCTTTGAAAAGCAAGGAGATGAAATTGTAAAGGGAAGTATCCGCTTTAATGATACAGTCAATACTCAAACCCAAATCTTAACTGAATGTTCCGGAAAGGCTGAAAAAGCTATGAGAGCATTAACAAATGCGTACAAAGACATCGATGTTGATACTTTCTTAAAAGATGCCGGAAAAATAATATCTTCTTTGGAAAGCGTATCGGTTGATATTAATCGTTTGCTTAATCCTAAAGATGAAGAAGATTTGTGGAAGAAGTTTTATAGCGGCGATACTCAGATATTTGTCAGAACAATCGCTAAAAATATGACTAATGCACAAATAGCGTCTTTGCGTAAGGAGTTGGAAAAGAATGCCGAATTACGTCGTTTGGTAGGACTGTACTTGAGTGAGTTTGAAGGATTGGTCGAGAAATCAAAGAACCATGAATATTCGGCGGCTTTAATGGCTGTTATATCCGGTGCAGACCTTGGTAGATTGTACTATGTATTGGCTAAAGCTCTTAATAAACTAAACTAAAAAGAAAGTTGTTGAAAATTGGCTTATTCAAAAATAGATAATTATGTTGCTTCTTTACAACGGCAAGTTGCTGATATTGCAGGAAAAGTCAAAAAAATGCAAAATTCGGCAAATTTTGAGCCGGCTGAAGAATATAATTATTTTTTGGGGGTAGAAAATAGAGCCTACAGTCCGGTGAAAGCAGAGGTGTTTTCCGGTACTTTGGGACAAATGGATAATGCTGATTGCGGGTATGCGGCCGAATCATACCAAACAGTGGCGGCAACAAAAGATAAATCGCCGGTAGTCGAGGGTTTGGTTTTTAATAATAACAGAAAATTTGATTTTAGAGTGTGATAGTATGATTAATGGCTTGGACAGTAATGTTTTTTTAGCTCCGATGGCAGGTATTACCGATAAACCAATGCGGAAATTGGTCAGCTCGTTCGGAAAAGGAAACATTGTTTCGGAAATGGTGGCCGTTAATGCTTTATCTAGAAAAAATCCTAAAACATACCGAATTGCAGATGTCAGAGATGAAAATTATCCGGTAATCGTGCAGTTGGTTGGAAATGATCCTAAAATTTTTGTTCCGGCAGTGGAATTGATTGAAGAATTGGGAGCTTATTCCATCGATATAAATATGGGATGTCCGGTAAAGAAAATTGTAGCTAATAAATCGGGTTCATATTTGATGAAGGATATGGATTTAGCTGCAAAAATAATCGAAACAGTAAGAAAAACTACAAAATTGCCGGTTAGTGTTAAATTTAGAAAAGGGTGGGACCACAACAGCGTTAATGCCGTAGAGTTTGCTAAAATGTGCGAAAATTGCGGAGCAGATTATATTACGGTTCATGGGCGGACGCGTTCAGATTTCTATTCCGGTACGGCTGACTGGGATATTATTGCTAAAGTAAAACAGTCAGTGAAAATTCCGGTGATAGGTAATGGTGATGTTGATACTCCTGAAAAAGCAAAAGAAATGCTAGAATATACAAAAGCTGACGGGGTTATGATCGGAAGAGCAGCACTGGGGCGCCCATGGCTTATCGCTCAAGTGCATAATTATTTGAATAATCAAGGGAATAATTTTACTGTTGATGTCAATTTAATAAAAACTACTTTGCTTACTCATATCAATGAATTGGCAAGTTATTATGGCGAAAAACTAGCTTTGGCGTTATCTAGAAAATATGTGTGCTGGTATTCTAAAACCATGCGTGATGCTAAAAAATTTAGAGAAATATATATGAAACTAGCTAATTTTGAAGATGCATTACATGAAATTGATAAGTTTTTTGTGGCTGATAATTTTGGTAACGGTGAGGAGACCGACAGATGAAAATAATTGTTTGCGGGGCCGGAAATCTTGGCAAAAGTGTGGTTAGTTACTTGGTAAAAGGAAACAATGATATTGTCGTGATTGATGATAATCAGCGCAATTTAGATGAAACAGCAAAAGAATTTGATGTGTTGCCAGTAGTCGGAAAACCGTCTCATCCGGATGTTTTAGAAAGAGCCGGAGCTAAAGATTGTGATATGATTTTGGCCGTTAGCGATGTCGATGAAGTAAATATGATTGTTTGCCAATTGGCGTATACTTTGTTCGCAATACCTAAAAAAATTGCGGCAATAAATAGTAAAACCTTCTTAGACCCATTGTGGGGAATGCTTTATAATGATCATCATTTGCCGGTTGATTTGTTAATATCTCCGGATATTGATATAGCTGATAATATATTAAAAATTTTGAAATATCCAGGGTGCTCGGGAATTATTTCTGTGCTTAATGACAGTTACTGCATTTTGACACTCAATGTAAAAGAAAATTGTCCGTTCTTGAATGCTGAACTTATGCAGGTTTCTCGTCATGATGGTATTGATATCGGATTTGTTAATATTGTGAGAAACAACCAAAGCTTTTTGCCGGATATGTATGAGACTTTGCAACTTAATGATGAAGTTAATATATTGCTGAGAACTGCGGATATTTACGGCGTTATAAGTGCTTTTGGTTTGGAAAAACCAACAAATGAGAGAGTGGTAATTTTTGGCGGTAACGAAATAGCTGAGTATATAGGTGATAAAATAGAGAAAGATGATACAGTTACATCTTGTCGATTGATTGAAGAAAACATTGATAACGCACAAAGATTAGCTAAAAAATTAAATCATGTAGTGGTTATACATGGCGAAATGATGAGCGATGTAATCTTAAAAGAAGCCGAAATTAATCGAGCAGATGCGGCTATTGCTTTAACAGATAATGACAAAGATAACCTCTTGGCATCACTGCTGGCGTCAAAAAACGGAGTTATGACAACAATTTCGGTAATTAATACTCCTTCTTATAATAATCTGATGTTTAGTATTACGGACAATATATTAGTTGACAGAAGTGCAGTTACAATATCAAAGATATTAAAAGAAATAAGAACGGCTAAACTTAAAACGGCATATTCAGTATCCAGAGAACAAGGAGAAATTTGGGAAATAAAACTGAATGACAGTATGATCTGCTGTAATAAAAAAATCGGTGAACTTAATATGGCTAAAAATTGTCGTATTTTTGCAATATTGCGCGGTGAAGATTTGATTCATCCTGATCAAACCACAAAATTGGAGGTTGATGATTTGATATTGGTGTATGTCGATTCAACAGCCGTAAAGCAGTCTGAGCAAATTTTTTCGTAAAAAACTTTGACAGAGAGAGAAAAATAATATTAAATAAAGAAAATTTGAAATAAATAATAAATAAAAAAGGATTAATTCTATGGGTACAAATCAAGAAATCGAAACAAAATTTCTCAATAAGCTTAAATCAGAAGAAGTATCTGTAACCGTATTTTTGGTAAATGGTGTTAAATTACAAGGTATAATTACTTGGTTTGACGACACTTCATTATTGTTACGTCGTGACGGACATACACAGTTGGTGTATAAGCATGCTGTTTCGACCATAATGCCGGGCGATCCGGTAGATCTCTAGGTCTTGAAATTTGCCTCGTAAAGAAAATGTAAAAGCTGCGGTTGTTTTCCCTGATGTGGACGGCGTAAAAGTGTCTTTATCGCCTGAAAGCAGATTGCAAGAAGCAGTGGGGTTGGCGGCTGCAGTTGGGCTCGATGTCATATATCAGGAAATTGTTAGGCTTAAAATGATAAAGCCGGCAACTTTTATCGGGCAGGGCGTGATAGACCGAATCTTGGGCCTTGTGAAAGATTGTGAAATAGGGCTGTTGATTGTTGATACAGCGCTTTCGCCCATACAACAACGAAATTTAGAAAAAAAATTACAAATAAAGGTTATTGACAGAACGGCCCTTATTCTTGAGATTTTCGGTGAACGCGCTCAAACAAAAGAGGGAAAACTGCAAGTAGAGCTTGCTCATTTGACCTATCAGCGCAGTCGTTTGGTCAGAAGCTGGACACACTTGGAAAGGCAGCGCGGAGGAGCAGGATTTTTGGGAGGTCCGGGGGAAACGCAGATTGAGTTGGATCGCCGAATTATTGATGATAAGATACTTAGAATTAAGCAAGATCTGGAAAAAGTTAAGAAAACCAGACTATTGCATCGTAATGCCAGAAAAAGAGTGCCTTATCCGGTAGTGGCTTTAGTGGGATATACAAATGCCGGAAAATCAACGCTCTTTAACAGATTATCTGATAGTGATGTATTTGCTAAAGATTTGCTTTTTGCAACCTTAGATCCGACGATGAGAAAAGTTGATTTACCTTCGGGGCGAGAAGTGATTTTGTCTGATACGGTTGGTTTTATATCTGATTTGCCACACGAATTAATAATGGCTTTTAGAGCAACATTAGAAGAGGTGGTGGCTGCCGATTTAATTGTCCATGTGCGAGATATTGCTGCAGAAAACACCAAAGAACAGTGTGGTGATGTCTTGAAAGTATTGGAAAATTTGGGGTTTGAGGATGTAAAAAACTCACATAAATACATTGAAGTACTAAATAAAGCTGATTTGTTGACAGATGATAAAAAAACAGAAATTGCAAAGAAGATAAAAGAAAGCCAAATTATGATTTCTGCAGTTACCGGTGATGGAGTTAACAGTTTGGTGTCTGCTATTGATAAGAAATTAACTTCCGGTTTTGTGACTGCAACAATTAAAGTTGCGGCAGCTGATGGAAAAACAGCTGCTTGGTTGTATGATAATGCCGAAGTTTTGGAAAAAACGCTAAAAGGAGAAACTTGGTTTATAAAAATTGCGGCCGAACCGGCGATTATGGCAAAAATTGAGGGTAAATTTGCTAACAACGAATAAAAATGCTTGCTTTAAGAAAAATTATGGTTTAGAAAGTTAGATGTTTTTACGGGACTTAGCTCAGTCTGGTAGAGCGCTTGCTTTGGGAGCAAGATGTCGTTGGTTCGAATCCAATAGTCCCGACCAAAGTTTTAAGTAAAGAAATAATTGTTTGTACTATTGGATGAGAACCAACGGGCGTTGGTTCAACTACAAGGAATAGGCGAGACGCGGGTATCGCCGATTTTGTTTTTTTTATAAAAAAAAACAAAAATTCCGCAGAGGCAACTTTAGTAATCCAATAGTCCCGACCAAAGTTTTAAGAAGAGTTTTGCTGTATTGGTAAGACTCTTATTTTTGTATAAGAGGGGTAGTTAGTGAAAGTCTTTCAAAGAAAAAAAGAGGATTTTGTCTGTGAAAATTGCGGGGCAATAGTTAAAGGTAACGGATATACCAATCATTGTCCTGAATGCTTATATTCAAAGCATGTAGATGTTAATCCGGGTGATAGAGCGTGTGAGTGCGGGGGCTTGATGGAACCTGTGGACATAGAACTTAAAGATGGAAAGTATGTATTGCTGCATCGCTGTGTGAAATGCGGATTTGAACGTAAAAATAAAATATCGCCTGAGGATAATTTCGATAGAGTGATTGCGTTAGCTAAAGAAAAAACACAGAGATTAAAACATAATTAAAAAGCCGTCATTTAAGACGGCTTTTTAATTATTGTAGGTGGATACCCTTTTGTTTGCATCGATTGTTCCATTTTAGTTTGGCATATAATTGCATATCGGTGATGGTATCAGTTTCATCGACAATTTCTTTGCCAAGGATGGTCTCGATGATATCCTCAAGGGTTATAATACCAATCCAGTTGCCAAGCTGGTCAACAACCATTGCCATATGATTATGGTCTTCTATCATGGCCGAAAGTACATCCTGAAGACGAGCCTCAGGAAGAAATGAACGCATCTCTCTGGCATATTTATCAACCTTGTCATCATCTTTGGCTTTGTATGAACTTGATTTATGGATATATCCCTTGAACAATTGTTTCTTTTCGTCAACAAGCGGAAATCTTGAGAAAGGAGTGGTTGATAAAAACTTATCAAAATCCTTAATTTTGGTTCCGGGGGTGACGGTATGTACAACAGTGCGTGGTGTCATAACATCTCTTAAGTCGACCTGTTTGAGATTTAGGGTGTTAATGATAACTTTGTATTCAATATCATCAACAATTTTAGAGGCTTGTCCCATCTTGGCGAGGGCTTTTATTTCTTCTTTGATATTGGAGCAATCATCATTGGAGGTAAACCAACGAGTGATTAATGTCGAAAGCCAGATGAACGGCTTCATGCTCCAAATCATTCCAATAAGTGTCGGCACCATAATCGGAACTAAATTCTTCCAATACTTTGCTCCGATTGACTTTGGTAAAATTTCTGAGGTGGTAAGAATTAAAAAAGTCATGATACCGCTGGCCCAACCGACATAGGCTTGTCCATAAAGGGCAGCTACCTGTGCACCAACCCCAGTAGCACCGACGGTATGAGCGATGGTGTTTAATGACAAAATGGCGGCTAAAGGCTCATCAATATTTTCTTTTAAGTGAGAAACTTTTTTGAATAAAGTAGGATTTTTATCTTCCATCTGAGCAATATAACTCGGAACAATGGAGAGAAGGGCGGCTTCAAATACCGAACACAAGAACGAAACCGCAATTGCCCCAATGGCAAAAGTTAATAAAATAAACATATTATCCTTATTAGTTGTTAATGTCGCTTCTTTAATAACAGCTTTTTTTGCAAAAATAAAGTATAAATATCTATAATAGTTATATTTGTTGATGAATTTGTTACACTTTTGTTACAAAATCCTTGTGTTGTGCCAAGTGATGTGTTATAATACAGTTATTAGGAAAAACCTTCATTATGGGAGGGTATTATGATGAAAAATATTAAGTCGCAGGGGCTTAAGTTTCTTGATGAGATGCAAAAGCCTATTACTTCTAAAGAGCAGATATTTGAAGCTTTGTTTGAGGCCTGCGGTATAGGGGATGATGTAAATACCAAGCATGTGTTTTTTCAAGAAGTTATTATAAAATTTAATGCTTCGAAAGCTGTTGCCGTGATTGCTAATCATTTGCCGTATGAAACCGAAAGTCACTATGTAGATGTTGCTCTTAATACATATATTAAAGCAGGCTTTGATATGCGTGATTTTGATAAAGATTTGCAAACCTATAAAGAAAAATTCTGGTTTTTATATCAGCATTTGGCTGCAAGACAAGATTTGTATGCTAATGCTTAAAAAAGACAAATTCCCGCTTTTTTTTCTCCTTTTGAGCGGGAATTTGCTTTTTTAAAAAGCTTCAAATATGATGCCGTTTACCGGAATATTGTTTTCATTACGCAGTATTTGTTTATGTTGATTTATCGTGTTGTAATTATTTGATTGCAACAGCTTTTTTACATAATCGGGATTATGCTTAAATCGTCCATTTTTTTGCACCTGATATTGCGGAATATCAGTATCTGATTCGATACTAAAAATAACTCTCTTGCCGTTACAAAGCTTGATAAACTCTTCTAAATTGCCAAAATAAACAAGAACATCGGCTGCTATTATTAAATCAAAATCATTTCGTGTTTTCAAAAAATCACAAATATCTGACTTTATCAGTTCATTGTAAACATTTTTTGTTGCTGCTTGTTTTAACATTTGTGAAGAAATATCAACACCTATGATATAATTCGAAGGAGTTTTAGCAGCTTTACCAACAAGCCCCGAACCACACCCCAAATCCACAATACGACCTTGAAAATCTCCGATAATTCTTCTAACAGCCAGCGGAGTTGAATACTCCAAATTTTGCATAACCAGTTCGTAATTATCAGCAAAATTGTCAAAAAGCTTTTCAGTATAAACTTTATTATCGACAAAGTTGTCTCCTTTCATAATAGCTTGCAAATGTCGAGCATAAATACTGTCAGGATATGATTTTACCCAATTATTTGCTATTTCCAGAGCTTTATCTTCATCTTGACGCGAAAGTAAAATGATACACTCAGAAATATTTAGGGAAATTGCCGTTTGGGTGTCGTCAAGTTGTAGGGCATTAAAAAAAAGACCTAATGCTTCTTCGTATTCGTCCATGTCTTTTAATATCAGGCCAATGTTATTACATACTTCGGCTGATTTGGGGTTTATTATAACGGCTTTACGGTATTCTTCAAGAGCTTCAGGCAGCCTTTTTTGCCTGTACATCATCTCGGCATAGTTGTTATGCAGAGCAAATTCATTCGGTATTATCGCGGATAATTTTTTATAGCGAATTTCAGCTTCGTTAAAACTGTCTTCTTGACTTAGTATGTTGGCCAAGTGAAATTTGGCTTGGATATTGCTATCGTTGAGGGCCTCGGCTTTAATAAATGCAGATTTGGCTTGTTCTGTCTGTTGCAAAGCTTCAAAAATAAGCCCTTTTAAGGTGAGGATACTGTCATAATCAGAAGATATATTATAAGCTTTTTCAATATATTGAAGAGCTTGATCGTATTCATGCTTTAGGTATGCAAGCCATGCCAAATCATACCAAATCAGCGCAATGTCTTGGTGTTGAGTTGCTAAAACATTTAATTGATTTATAGCTTCTTCCGGATTATCAATACGATAGCTATTGGCTTTGTTGATTGCGGCCTCAATATAGTCCGGTGCTAAGGCGAGGGCTCGATCCCAGTAATCGCGAGCCGATTTTAAGTCACCTAAGGTTTCGTGTATCTGAGCTATTTCGTCGTAGGTTTCTTTAACTTCCGGAGCTAATTTCAGTACCTTTGTATAATTTTGTAGTGCTTCGGTATATTTTTGCAGTAATTTTTGCGAAAAAGCCAAATTGTAATAATAGCCGGCATTTTCTTTTCCATTGCGAATGGCTGCCGAAAAATAAGAACATGCTTCGGCGTGATAGCCTTTGTTTTGAGCTATCAACCCAAGCATATTAAGCACATCGGGATTATCAGGTGAAGCTTCCAGTATTTGTCTAAGATCGTTTTCGGCCGCACTGAAGTCGCCGTTATCAAATTTTCTTAAAGCCTCAACAAATAAATCGTTATATGACATATTTTCCTCTGTGTTGTCATCTATATTTAGCCTTATATCAGATTAATCCGAAAAATCCAGAAAAATTGTAAAAAATGCTTGATTTTAATAAAAGATTGGTATACATTGCCATCACTTCCGAGAAGGTAGATTGCATAAATGCAGTCTCGTTCGGCTTGAAATATGAGTGCGGACTATCGGGACAATAATCGTAATTAATAAATGTAAGGTGTATAATAATGAAAAGTATAGTTCCTGCTAAAAAGAAAAAAGAAAGACAATACGGTGTGATTTGGGGTGCTCCCAACAGTTCCGTTGCTAAGAGAGAATATGCTCCGGGTCAACACGGTCAAAGAAGAAAAAAAACGACAGATTACGGTGAGCAACTTTCTGCTAAGCAAAAATTAAAAACATATTATGGTAATGTTTCTGAAAAACAGTTCCATAAGTACTATGTTGAGGCTATTCGTCGTTCGGGCGATGCTGCAGAAAACTTGATCGGTATTTTGGAGTCTCGCTTGGATAATATCGTTTACAAAGCTAAATTCGTTCCGACTATTTTTGCCGCTCGTCAGTTCGTTAACCACGGTCATGTTACCGTTAACGGCAAAAAAGTTAATATCCCGTCTTATATGCTTAAAGCCGGTGATGTTGTTGAAGTTAGAGAAAAATCTAAGCAGTTGCCGATAGTTGTTGCTGCTTTGGAATCATCTTCTCGTGATGTTCCGGCTTATGTTGAGTTGGATGCTAAAAAAGCTACTGCTAAGTATGCTTTCGTTCCTAAGTTTGAAGATATTCCTTATGCTTCTCTTATGGAACCGAATTTGGTTATCGAGTTCTACTCAAGATAATAAGATTATATCGGTTTATGAAACTCCACCGGCTAATGCCGGTGGTATCATTTTAGTTCAAGCCAAGCTTGCCCCATATCTTCGCGCCCTTGGTGTTCAATGTAGCGTTGTAT
>CASFRM010000008.1 GCA_949297185.1 uncultured Pseudomonadota bacterium | reverse complement strand
CGGCGCAAAGCCTAGAAACTGTAGGGGGGGGGTAGAACGAGTCTACATTTTTTTAGATGTTTGAGTTTAATGCTTTTAGGCGCAACAAAACTTCCCGCCACACCATAGCAGAAAGCCCGCAATTCCTCACTAAAGAGGCTATATTTCAATCCTTGTGTCAACAATTCTGTTGCGTCCTTAAATCTTATTTCCTTAAGAAAATCCCGTATGGTTAATTACTCCATACGGGATTCATAATAGCTAAATTTTCTTAAAAAGAAATTAATTTTTTTCTTTCGCCTTAAAGAATTGATAGATGTGAGCAAAGAATGCCCCCTTAAATCCGGCATCTATCATTCCTAAGGCAATAGCACCTGCTATGAATATTAAATTAATGATATAATTATCTGCATTTATTACGACATAAAGACTATACCACATTTTTGCTATTAACCAATAAGGCATCATTATAATAAATTGAGCCCAAAAGATTGCGTTATGATTTCCTTTTGCCATTGAAAACAAAGTCTTCCATTTAATAATCTCATAGTCGCCTGCTGCAATTGCTGGGAAAACCAAAAACAGCGGGGCAACCAATATAGATACAGCAATTGAAATCAGCAAGGTAAGAGAGGCTGTAAGTCCAATTAACAAATTAGGATCAAAGAAAAAAGACATTAAATAAATTCCAATAAAAATCGGAAAAACGATTATTACTGAAAGCACCATTGAGGCAATCAGATATAGTCCCATTTTTTTCCAAA
Organism: uncultured Pseudomonadota bacterium; assembly: GCA_949297185.1. GTDB lineage: Bacteria > Pseudomonadota > Alphaproteobacteria > RF32 > CAG-239 > CAZU01. The sequence goes on along the minus strand of CASFRM010000008.1, from coordinate 61,638 downwards.
AATCTAAAGAAACAAAGTCTACATTTGCCTTAAGGACAATAGCGCGGCAGTAGTTTATAATAACACCTACCGAGGCCAGAATTACAGTTAGCAGAGTTAAATTCTGTTGCCACGAACCTTCTACACATTTACTGGAATCAATTGAACACATAAAGGGCATTCCTATAAGCATCTGCAACACCACAAGTGCTGCAATCAAAGGCAGAATTCCCATCAGCAGAGCCTTATTTTTCAATACATATTTAAAGCTCCTAGCTACTGTTTCCCAAAATGGAAGCTTTTTGGTTTCGGATGTTATCATATTTATTTCCTTTCGTATAAAAACTTTTTCTGCATAAAACAATAATTCATAAAACAAGCAACAGCGAATAAAGATATAATATTTGACATAAATTCACCGGCAATAGCAATATATAATTTATCTGCATTTTCTGTTATTAGGTAGCCGTGTAAAAACGATACCGACAATGCAGTAACTACAATAAGCTGCAGCAACAATGCCAAAATTATAATAAAATTATTGCCTGCTGTTTTCTGCCAAATTTCGCTTATGTTCGGTAATTTTTCACCATTGGCCGCAAAAGCAAAATACACAAAAAATCTTAAACTTAGCACAGGCGGCAAGAAACCCAGTGAAACTACCGTAAAATACATCATCTCAATTCGCCAGTCAGGGTTAGGTACTCTTATATAAAGCAAATACAGTGAGTATCCGGCGATGGCAATTGTAGCAACAAACGATAAGATTAGTGCTCCTATCTTAAGATCTTTGATTTGAGGTTTCCACATCTTAACAATGTTTACCGGTTTGTTACTTAACAAATCATTCCACAAACGCATAAATAAACATAAAACAGCAAGACTTACTATTTTTATCAATACAAAAATCCATATATTAGCATTGCAATAGTGTTCATTTCTGTACAGAGCGCTTCCGCACATCATTTCAGTACCGCTAAACATATATATTACAGATAAAAATAGTGCAAATATTCCGCCGTAAACTACAAAGTTTTTAAAATTATCTAACAGCAATCCGTATGGTCCGAGGATTGACGCTATAATGGGCAGAGAAGTTTTAGTATTGTCATTTGGCTGTATCATCTATATTTCCTTTACTGAAATTCCCGGCAGAGAGCGGATTTGGGTTAGGGTGTCACCAAATAATGCAAAGCCGTCCGGTAGAGAGATTGTGACATCCCACTGACTATTTATTGGTTTTATGTATATTTTGTTTCTGCCGCGGCGATCTTTATTCAAAATATCTTTAAGTGGTTTAACGGCACTCACATCATCAATAGAAATTTCCAACCCATCGGCAATTTCGGCTATCGCCTGATCCAGAGTTTCTACCGAATTAATCATCATTCTTGGGTTGGCATCTTCTTCTTTTTTATCAATGGTTACGCTTATAAGTAGCGGATTTCCGGAATTTATCACATCTTCGTAGCGAGTTAGTGCATCAGAAAAAAGTAAACCTTCAAAGTTAGATGTTCCGTCAGACATTTCCAAAAATGCATATTTGTTTCCGCTTTTAGAAATTCTCTTTTGGAAAGAATTTACGCATCCCGCTAATTTGCTTCGTAAACTATCACCGGTTCTCAATCCTTGCATAACCTCGACATATTTTTTAACCCCCAAGCGTTCCATTCCTTTTTTGTAGCTGTCAAGTGGGTGAGCCGACAAATAAAAGCCTACAGCTTCAGCCTCTATTTGCAGTTTTTCCAATTCCGGCCAATCAGGCTTATCGTTTAACGAAACTTTAGACTGCAGTTCTTCAACTCCGAATAAAGATTTTTGCGAACTTGTTTTGAGTTCCGTAGCAGAGGCGATATGCGAAATTATGGTGTCGATATTAGCAAATAACTTGCCTCGAGATTTATCAAGGCAATCAAAAGCACCGGCTTTTACAAGCTGCTCAAGCTGGCGTCTGTTTATTTGTCTTATATCAACCCGATGGATAAAGTCGGAAATATCTTTAAATTTTCCTCTTTTTTCTCTTTCCTCGACAATAGCCTGCATATTGGCCGCACCGACCGATTTAATGGCTGCTAAGGCATAACGAATATTATTGCCCTCAACTGCAAATTCGCTCAATGAGTGGTTGATATCCGGCGGTAAAACCGCAATTCCCATTTTTTTGCATTCTTCTTTATACAGTAAAAGTTTGTCGACATTGGTCATATCCAAAGACATAACCGCACACATAAACTCGGTTGGGTAGTGTGCTTTAAGGTAAGCTGTCTGATACGAAATCAGCGAATAAGCGGCAGCGTGGGACTTATTAAAACCATAAGATGCAAACTTTTCCATTTGGTCAAATATCTTACCGGCAATTTCTTCCGAAATACCGTTTTTGATAGCACCTTCGGTAAACATTGCGCGTTGTTTAGGAATTTCATCGCGCATTTTTTTACCCATAACTTTACGCAGTTTATCGGCGCCACCCAATGTGTATCCGCCCAACACCTGAGCAATTTTCATAACTTGCTCTTGGTAAACCATAATGCCGTAGGTTTCATCAAGGATAGGAGCCAAATCTGGGTGCAAATAGGTAATTTCTTCTTCGCCGTGTTTGCGTTTAATATATGTCGGAATATTATCCATAGGCCCCGGACGATATAGCGACACAATAGCAATCAGATCTTCAAATCTATCCGGTTTGATTTGTTTGTGAACATCGCGCATTCCGGGCGATTCAAATTGGAATACCGCCGAGGTGTCTCCTCTTTGCAACATTTCATAGGTTGCTTTGTCATCAAGGGGGATTTCATCTGGAATGATATCAATTCCCTTACTTTGTTTTATCCAATCGACAGCTTTTTTAATAACGGTAAGTGTTTTTAATCCCAAGAAGTCAAACTTAATCAGACCGGTTTCTTCGACGAATTTCATATCATATTGTGTAACCGGCATATCTGCTCTGGGATCTTTATAAAGCGGAACCAGTTTTTCCAAGGGCCTATCACCGATAACCACGCCGGCTGCATGCATACCGGAGTTTCGATACAGCCCTTCCAATTTCATGGCAATATCAAACAGCTTATTTATTTGCGGATCATTTTGCCGCATTTCTTCCAATTCCGGAACTTGATCAAGAGATTCTTGAAGCGTCGGATTTTTTCCTTGAACACCGGGTGGAATCATTTTAGAAATTCTGTCGGCTTGCGAATAGGGCATTTGCAACACGCGAGCCACATCGCGAATAACGGCTTTTGACTGCAACTTACCATAAGTAATAATCTGAGCAACTTTATCTTTACCATATTTTTGTTGCACATACTCAATGGTTTTATAACGATTTTCCTGACAGAAGTCGACATCGAAATCCGGCATGTTAACGCGTTCGGGGTTCAAGAATCTTTCAAACAGCAAATCAAGTTTTATTGGGTCAAGATCGGTAATACGCAACGACCACGCTACGATTGAGCCGGCACCGGAACCACGGCCCGGACCAACCGGCACGCCATGAGATTTTGACCATTTAATGAAGTCTGACACGATTAGAAAGTATCCGGGGAACCCCATTTTTTTGATGACGCTCAGCTCATAATCAAGACGTGCAAAATATTTTTCATCAATTTCTTTTTTCTCATCATCGGTCATGCCTTCAAAATATACATGCCTTTTTAGCCTTTCGTTTAAGCCTTTGCGTGCTTCTTGATCAATAAATTCATCTTGGGTCAGACCGTCAGGGCAAATAAAAATAGGCAACAACGGCTGCACTTTAGTCGAAAGAAAATTACATCTTTTAGCAATTTGCACGGTGTTTTGTGTTGCTTCCGGAAGGTCTGCAAACACCTCAAGCATTTCTGCTTCGGATTTTAGGCGGTTATTCGGAGAATATTTTTTACGGTTTTCATTGGTTACATATTCACCCGCCGCAATACAAACCAAAGCGTCGTGTGCTTCATACATATCGGCATCAAAGAAGAAAGCCTCGTTGGTGGCCACCAAAGGAATATCGTGTTTATACGCAAGTTCGATAAACTTATCTTCGGTTTTGTGTTCTGCTTCCAAGCCGATTCTGGCTATTTCCATATAAAAACGATTGCCGAAAATATTTTTTAATTTAATGGTTGTTTGCTCAGCCTCATCATTGCGGTTTTCCAGCAGTAAACGACCGATTTGTCCTTCCACGCCAGCGCTTAGGGCGATTAATCCTGCATTTGATACTTCTAAATCGCTCATTCTGAGATAAGGTTTTTCAACCGATGTCGGATTATCAAGATATGATAATTTCATTAAGTGCATAATATTTTGGTAACCTTCATCATTCATTACCAAAAGCACTATCTTGTCGGGCTCTATTGCTTGCCCTTTTGATTTCATTATGTCATCGGCATCTGGGTTTCTTAAGTAGAACTGGCAGCCCAAAATTGGTTTTATACCGGCGTCTGACGCAAATTTAGATACAGCCTTGCCACCAAACATATTTGCCGTATCGGTCATGGCAAAGGCAGGCACATTCATTTCGGTAAATTTTTGAACCAAAGCAGGCACTTTCATTGCCCCTTCCGACAATGAATAAGCAGTATGTACTCTCAGATGTATAAACTTTGGTTCCACTATTTGTTTCCAAGCTTATTAATAAGTCGAAAACATCATAACAAAAACCGCAATATAAACAACCCAAAAACTCAATTAATTAGCAATTTAATCAAGCTCGGCCAGTTTTTGTGCCTGATCTTCGGCTATTAGGGCGTCAATAATCTCGCCCAAAGCGTCACCGGAAACTACTTCTTCCAGTTTGTAGAGGGTAAGATTTATTCTGTGGTCGGTAACACGGCCTTGCGGATAGTTATAGGTGCGGATTCTCTCACTGCGGTCTCCGCTTCCGACTTGTAGTTTTCTTTGTTCGGAATATGCTGCATCGGCAGCTTCCTTTTGTGAGTTATAAAGTTTTGCACGCAATTTTCGCATAGCGTTATCGCGGTTCTTAAACTGAGAACGTTCTTCTTGCGATTCGACCACAATTCCGGTCGGGATATGGATTAAACGCACGGCCGAGCTGGTTTTATTAACCTTTTGACCGCCGGCGCCAGATGAACGAAAAGCTTCCATTTTTACATCTGCCGGATTGATGTAGATATCAACCTCTTCGGCTTCGGGAAGAACGGCAACCGTTGCCGCGGATGTGTGAATTCTGCCCTGGCTTTCGGTAACCGGCACGCGTTGAACTCTGTGAGCTCCTGATTCAAATTTTAGTTTTGAGAAAACATCTTTTCCGCTGATTGATGCGGTTGCTTCTTTGTATCCTCCGAGCTCGTTTTCGCTTACATCCATAACCTCAAACTTCCAGCCTTGGATAGCGGCATAATGCTGATACATTTCAAAAAGTACTGCCGCAAACAATGCCGCCTCGTCGCCACCGGTTCCGGCCCTGACTTCCAAAATGGCATTTTTTGTATCATCACTATCTTTGGGTAATAATAAGATTTTTATTTCTTTTTCTTTTGCCGGTAATTTTTCTTTTATTTCGTAGAATTCGGCCTCAGCCATATCCCGCAATTCTTTATCCAAAGAAGAATCATCGAGCATTTCTTTGGCGTCAGTCATATTTTGTTTTAGCGTGTTATACTCTTTTATGGCCTCAACAATCGGAGCAAGATTGGATATTTCTTTGTTCATTTTAACCAAATTATCAGGAGTAACATTCGGTTCGGCAATCAATGCTTCCAATTCATTATAGCGGTTTACTACATTTGCTAATTTTTCCGTAAAATCCATTTTCATCATCCCAAATATTAAATTCATATATCATATTACAAATAAAATAGCAGGCAGGTATACTGCAACTGCTATTTTATAAAAGGAGTAGGTTTGGCTAATGGTTTTCTTCCAAAAAAGGATCTAAAGCAATATTGGTTTTCTTTCCGGGTCTTGCCATTTTTGTGAGTTTACCATTAATGTAAACATTGGCACCATTATATTTGCCAAAAGACAATATCATGCCTTTTCCTTCTGGTACTTTATAAACATCCCCTTTATTTAAAACCTTGCTGATGTATAGTTTATCGGCATCTTTAACTTCGACCCAAGTTTCCTCCAACACCTCAATATAAACTCCATCATCAGAAATTTTAGCTTTATCTTCTTGTGGCTGTTCTTCTTTGGTCTCTTCTTTTTTTACCTCAGGAGTTGTATCTTCGGTCTTTTCTTCTTCCACCGGAGCTTCATAGCTTTGCTCAGACATGGTTACGATATTATCTTGCTTGGGAGCGTTATTTTCTTCAGAAGCCATAGAGTCTTCATTTTGACCTGCTTCATCACTAAAGTTAATACTCTCAACGACTACCATATTATCAACGATATCTTCTTCTTGAGTTGAAGAAACACTATTTTGAGCGGAAGTGTCTTCTTGGATTTGTTGAGCATTTTTCTGAGCCATGGTTGACCAGCCAAGATATATAAGAATAATGGCCAATAAGCTTATGAGCAAATACTGAAAACCAGGCATGCTGGCCTCTGGTTGAGGCTCAAGTACCTTCATGTTTTCTTTAGGCTCTGACACATGCGTCTCTTCCTTATAGAGCTCAACAATGTTCTCACCGTTCAGTCCGAGAAAGTTAGCATAAGAGCGAATGAAACCAATTCCGTAAGGAATGGGCGGCAATTCTTTGTAGTTGCTTTCTTCAATCGCTTCAAGATAGATTCTGCGTATACAAAGTCTTTTTGCGATATCTACTAGTTTTAAATCCTTCTGCAAGCGCATTTCTTTAAGCATGGCACCGACTTTAGTCTTTTTAGGACTTTTCTCTTTGGTCTGTGTTTCCTTTTCAGGTGCAGGTTTAGTCGGATTTTTCAAATTTTTCTCTTCAACTGTTTTTTCTTTTTTCACTGTTTATCTTCCTTTTTGGCAAATAGACTCGCTTTATAAAGAGCATTCTATATGTTTTTTACAAAATTTCAATACCGTGATCATTTGCATAAGCAATTAATTGCGGTCTTAAGGTTCTTTGGTTGAAATCAAGTAGTGTTTGTACATAGTCGGCAAGCTCTTCGGTATTGGACGAAAGTATCATGCTTTTAACCTTGCCGAAAGATGATCCCGAAACAGAAAGATTTCGATATCCAAGTCCTAAAAGAACCATGGCTTCAATAGGGTTTGAGGCCATTTCTCCGCATACCGAGCAAAAGACATTTGCCGCATTTGCTTGTTGAATTATTTTTTGCATAATCCGCAAAAAAGGCACCGACAAAACATCATATCTTTCAAACAGACGGTTATTGGTTCTGTCGCATGCAAACACAAATTGAGCCAAATCGTTGGTTCCTACCGAAATGAAATCAGCCTCTGGCAAGATTGCATCAAGTTGGAATACCACGGACGGCACTTCAATCATTAGTCCGACATTAACTTTTGTCGGTATTTTGTCAGAGCGTTTTTTTTCTTTTTCCAATTCCAACATAAGAGTCTCTTTGGCGTCACAAAACTCGGTTAAGTTTGAAATCATCGGAAACATGACATTTAGTTCTTTTCCTGCGGCTGCTCTTATAAAGGCTCTCATCTGTTGTCTCAAGATAGCTCTTCTATCAAGAGTGATTCTGATAGAACGCCAACCGATGGCAGGGTTTTCTTCTCCTGAATAAGTCCAGTAAGGCAACAGTTTATCAGAGCCGACATCAAGGCTTCTGAAAACAACTTTTTTATCGCCGGCCTTATCCATTAATTTTTTATAATAGGCAATTTGGTGCTCGACATCAGGCATTTTTTCGGCCGCCATAAACGGAATTTCCGTTCTGTATAGACCTATGCCGTCGCAATTTGTAGATTCTATGTAGTCAAGATCAAAATCCAGCCCGACATTTATGTACATATTCACCCGTTTTTTGTTTTTGGTTACAGGTGGAATGTCGCGGAGTTTTTCCATTTGAGCAACAAGGTTCTTTCGCTCTTCGATTTTGGCTTTGATGGAAGAGAGTATTTTGTCTGACGGAGCAACATATACGACTCCATCATCGCCGTTAACAGCCAAAATCTCGCCGCTTCTTATTTCTTTGTAGATGCCCTTGATTTTGGAAACTACAGGAATTCCTAAAGCCTTTGCGACAATGGCAACATGCATTGTCGGAGAGCCGTCTTCCAGAATTAGAGCCTTAATTTTGTGATAATCATAGTCCATTAAGTCGGCAGGCCCCATTGTTTGGGCAACCACGACTATTTCGTTTAGCTCGCTGATTGATATACTGGTGTTGTCACCGCATAAGTAAGCCAATAATCTATCGGCAATATCTCTCAGGTCGTGCAGTCTTTCTTTAAGATAAGTGTCTTGAGTTGCCGAGAGGCGATTCCACATATCTTCATAGGCGCGTTCAACGGCTGCTTCTGCAGTCAAACCGCCGTCGATATATCCGGCAATTTTATTATACCAGCCCTTATCTTTGGCAAACATACGATATGCATCCAAGATGTCGGCATGCTCACCCAAGCCCAATTTGCTGGAATTAAATTTTTCATCCAAATCGTTATTCATTTGGGTGTGGGCGGTTTTTAGTCTTTCGAGTTCGGCATTTTTGTCTTCTGCCAAAATTTTTGTAACGGTTTGTCTGCGACGGTGTACTACAGCAGGACCGATTCCGAAGCCTCGGCTCAAAGAAATACCTTTATAACTGTCTTTGGTGGTTTGACCTCTTTTTTGCATAAACGAGTTTTTATATTTACGCATTTCATCAGATGCCGCCCAATCGGCAAAAGCCATAGCCAATGTTTCCAAAGCCTCGACATCATCTTTTCTAAATTCATAAAGGTCTTTTTTATACAGGCACAAAACACCGATTCCGCGTCCCCAGCGGATTAACGGAGCTCCTAAAAAGCTTTTAAAATTATCTTCTTTAGCTTCGGCGCGATACAAAAAATCTGGATTGAGCCAAATGTTTTCAACGGCGGTGGTTCTTTTACTCATGGCAATTCCGCCGATAATTCCTTCGCCTACCCGTAGAGAAACATTTTCAAAATTCTTTTTTTCAAAACCTTCTGCCGCAAACAATTCAAGGCAGTTATCGTCAAGCACCAGATAGCAGGCAACAGCATCAACCTCCATAACTTTGGTCACCATCTCGACAATGCTGTCAAGCCTTTGCTTAACGCTTTTCTTTAAGCCGACATTTTTTTTGAATAGCTTAACTAATTCCACGGCTTTATTTTTGCTTGCCACGGCCATAATTCCACCATTTTTATTTTTTACCTTGCGTTTTTACTTATATTATCTATATTCGTATTCATCAAGAGAAAAACAAAGTTTATTAAAGGATAAATAATGACTACGACATACAAAAGAGGTGATTCCGACGAGCGTCCTTGGGGACGATGGGAGGTGTTGGAAAGTTCTGACAACTACTGTGTTAAGAAAATAACTGTCACTCCTGGCAGCACATTGTCGCTGCAGTTGCACCATCATCGTTCCGAGCATTGGATTATAGTCGCCGGAGAAGCTGTTGTAACTTTAGGTGAAGAAGAGTTGATTAAAAAGGCTGATGACGCCGTTTATATTCCGGTAGAGGTCAAGCACCGCATTCGTAATGACGGCACAGAAAATGTTGTCTTTATCGAGATTCAAACCGGAGACAAGTTGGATGAAAATGACATTGTCAGATTTGAAGATAAGTATGGCAGAATTTAAGGGTTAAAAAAATGAAGTTTTCGGAATTAGGATTAAGCGAAGAAACCATAAAAGCGATTGATGAGTTTGGTATTTCCGAACCCACAACCGTACAGGCCGATGTGATACCGGCAATTTTAGAAGGACGCGACATATTTACCATAGCTCCCACTCGTTGCGGTAAGACTATGTCGTATGTTTTACCCCTGTTGGATATAATCAACGGTAAAAGAGCCAAAAATATATTAATAATTACGGCAAACTCGCAAATGGCAGTAAAAACCTCCGATTGCTTGGCTGTGTTTAACAAATATCATGAGATTAACGGTGCAGCCATTTCCAACGGAGATGAGACCTTAGATGATGAGACCAATGTCATCATCGGTGCACCTGATTTGTTGTTGGATGCTGCCGAAAATTTGAAGGTAGATTTATCCAAAGTAGATATTTTGGTCGTTGATGATATCAACTTGATAAAAAAGAATAAGCAGCTTGAGAACTTAGAAAAAGTTTTGACCATGTTGCCGGCAGAGAAGCAAAATATTGTATACACAAATCGCCGCTCCAAAGAAACTCAAGATGTCTTGTCAAAGATACTAAAAACTCCGGAAGAGATAAAAGTAGACAAAACCAAAGAGCAAGAGGCAGATATATCGGCAGTCAAAGGAAAAGAAAAAAAGCCCAATGTCTGCGGTAATGAACTACTTGACGAGGAAGCAGTATCTTTAAGCAAAAAATTTGGTTCTTTTAATGGCAAAACGCCGGAGTTCATTTTGAAAAAAGGTATCATCGCCAAAGAAGACGAGGCAGTTTAGGATCTATTTTACAAAAAAGATTGACAGTTTGTAAAAAGTAGATTACACAAGCAATCCAATAAAGATTATTTGTGCTGAATTATATATATTCCATAATAATATAAATATACACGGCGACCTGATTTGTTTATTTTGCAATCAGTCCAGAAAAGTTGCCGTCCATGAAAAACACAAAAGCAAGGGTTGAAAATCCCGAGTTTTAATGATTAAGGAGAAAGTGAAAGGCTGCTGTGATAGCCCCCTTTCACTCTTTTGTTCGTATTTTTGCGTTTCGAGAGGTTGATTATCTTTTTTTTGAGATACCAAACCTCTCGTTTTTTATTTTAAAATTGTTCATTGCAATAGTTCACACAAAAAAAGACAAATTTACCCAAAAAAATATTGACAGCGATAAAAATAACTGCTAATACAAAACCATCATTAAATATTTTTTAGAAATTATTTTTAAGGGAAGGTGTTATTACGGGCGTGCGTCACGGAATTCTACCTTAGGAAAGTCGAAGTACCGAAGTACACCGACCCCGACACCTTCTCTTAATTTAACAATATAACGGAGGGAAATCATTTCGGGCGTGCGTCACGGAATTCTACCTTAGGAAAGTCGAAGTACCGAAGTACACCGACCCCGATTTCCCTCTGTTTTCAAAAAAAATGCTCTGCTTTTGTTGTGAAGCAAGGCTGAGCATTAATTCTTTTGCTATTTTCTCAAAAAGTAAGCCGGCCCTCTTGTGATAAGAGCACCGGCTTTATTTCTATAAAAAAACATGTGACAACCGCAAAAGTTGCCACATGTTAAGGAGTTTCCGTTTCACTGATTTCTAAACAGCTACATCGCCTTTAATGGTCGGATGGCACTGATAGTTAACCAGTTCAAAGTCTTCAAACCTAAAATCATCAATGTTTTTAACATTGGGATTAATTTTCATTTCCGGCAGCGGATAAGGCTTGCGTGATAGCTGCAATTTTACTTGCTCAAAGTGATTTGAGTAAATGTGAGCATTACCTAAGGTGTGCACAAATTCTCCGGCTTTAAGTCCGCAAACCTGAGCAATCATCATAGTTAATAAAGCATAAGAAGCAATATTAAAAGGCACACCCAGGAACATATCGCAACTTCTCTGATATAATTGGCAGTTAAGCTTACCGTCCGGTGTTACATCAAACTGAAAGAAACAGTGACAAGGAGGCAAGGCCATTTCGTCAATTTGAGCCGGATTCCATGCTGTGACAATCAATCTGCGGTCTTGCGGATTTTTCTTTATACGCTCGATTACATCTTTTATTTGATCAATTCCTTGCGAATTAAAGTTTCTCCACTGATGTCCGTAGACCGGTCCCAAATCACCGTTCTCATCTGCCCATTCGTCCCAGATTGTAACATTATTGTCGTGCAAATATTTTATGTTGGTATTGCCCGACAACAACCATATCAATTCATGGATTATGGCGCGCAAATAAACTTTTTTGGTTGTAACCAAAGGAAATCCTTTGCTCAAATCAAAACGCATTTGCCTTCCGAAAACTTTTCTGGCGTAAATGCCGGTACGGTTGTCTGCATCTTGTCCGTTGTCTAAAATGTCTTGCAACAAATCTAAATACTGTTTCATAACAACTCCTTTTTTAACGATTAATAATAGCAAAAGTAATATGTTTTAATATCTCTTGCGGAATAAATTCGCCTTTTTTAATTTTGATAGTTGTTACGATGTTGTCTTCATCATAATCCGGCGAAATTTGCCAGTAATCTTTTTTTATTCTTTCCATACATTCACTGATATCAACCGGTTGCCCTTTAAGTTCGGGGTTAAGCTCTCCCTTATAGCAACTGTCGACCACGATTTCCGGCGGCATTTTCTTCATAAATAGCTTATATATGCTGGCTCCGCCGCAAATATACAATGGTTCTTCCAAATCTCTCAGCTCGTTTGCATCATTAACCACAAAATGATTTTCTTTATCCGAAACTTCATAATGTTCATCAAAAGTCAACACATAAATCTTGCGATTCGGCAAAGTACGGTTAGGAAAGCTTTCATAAGTAGTTTGCCCGCATACAATGCTCATATTTTCGGTAATACGGCGAAACCGCTTAAAATCAGAAGATACATGCCAAGGAATGTTTTCTCCGATTCCGATGATATTGTCACCCTCATGGCGACACCAGATTGCAATTTTAGTCATGATAAAAGACTCCTAATTTTTTTACAATCATATATCAAAGTTAAAAATAAATATTACAAAAGTTGTTTTTCCACAAAGAAGAGACAAGAATTTTTGTTGCTTTTTCGCTGTAGAGGTATTATATTACTAGCTGTCGGTTTTAACGACTATGACACTAGAGGCTCTATGAAATAGATGCTTTGGACCCGGGGGCAGTACCCGGCGCCTCCACCAGTACAATTTTTACGGGGGCGATACAGGTTTGACAGGGTATAGTAAAGATGGGTAAGCTGTGTTCGGTTAGATACCACCGTTATCGGTTCAAATTAAAATGAATGCTAACGATAATAACGTAGCTCCTGTTGCTATCGCTGCCTAATTGGTAGTTGCAACACAATAAATTCTTAAGGCCATGGAGTGCTTTAAGTGGGGTTGGGGGCTTACCTAGCAACAGGAAAGCCCTGTTTTTATGGAGAAATTTAATGAACGATGGTATTAATTACGATAAACTGGTAGAATTATCGCTCAAACATGTGGTAATCGAAGCGCTGAAAATAGCCGCGGAAGAGGGGCTCCCCGGCGAAAACCATTTTTATATATCGTTCAAGACCAATCACCCCGATGTCAGAATGAGCTCAGATTTGCTAAACCAATACCCTGAGAATATGACCATCGTTTTGCAGCATCAATTTGCCAATCTGATGTTGTCGGAGGAGTATTTCGAAGTTGATTTAAGTTTTGGCGGAGTTCCGCAAACCTTAAGAATTCCCTACGAAGCCATAACCTATTTTGCCGACCCGTATGCTCGTTTTGCTCTAAGTTTTGGCCATATGGAAGAAGCATCTGAGGACAAAGACGGTGAGGCTCAGCTATCCGAGCCCGAGGCCAAAAAAGTATCCGGTGGTTCGGCAGAGGTAGTTTCAATAGATTCTTTGAGAAAAAACAAATGAAAAAAATATCGGTAGTAATTGCCGGTCGGCACTCAACCAGTATTTGCCTCGAAGACGAGTTTTTGCACGAGCTAAAGCGCATTGCTCTTATAAAACATAAGAGTGTTAATGAATTGGTCACCGAGATTGATAGTAACAAAAAAGTCTCAAATCTTTCCAGTGCTATTAGAATTTACATTTTGAAAGAGCTTAAAAACCAATAAAAAAGCCCGCAGTATTTGCGGGCTTTTTTCTATTCTTCATCATCGAAATCGTCGTTGCTGTCGGCTTCATCAAAGTCGTCGTTATCATTTTCGACTTCTGTTTCCAACAATAATACTTCATCCTCGTTATCAATCTCGGATTTTCTGCGTCTGCCGCGTCTTTTCCGAGTCGGAGCTTTGCGTTTCATCGCATCAATAATGTAATGTCCGGCAATTTTATACAAATCTACCAAATGGTTGTTATACATGTGGTCGGCTCCTTCAACCATTGCAAAATCAACCGAAACATTACGTTGTGTGTTAAGTTTTTTTACCATTGAAGCAACGCTTGACGGGGTAACAATCTCGTCGGCTATGCCTTGTGTAATCAATCCCGATGTTGGGCAAGGAGCCAAGAAAGAAAAATCTTTTTCGTTTGCCGGCGGAGAAACGGCGATAAAATTATTAATATCGGGACGGCGCATCAAAAGTTGCAATCCGATCCAAGCTCCGAACGAATATCCGGCAACCCAGCATTGTCTGGCTTCGGGATTCATTGTTTGCAGCCAATCCAATGCTACGGTAGCATCGGAAAGTTCTCCCGGACCGTCTTCAAATGCACCTTGAGAGCGGCCGACGCTGCGAAAATTAAATCTCAACACCGAAAATCCCAAATTTTGAAATACGCTGAACAAGGTGTAAACTACTTTATTATTCATAGTTCCGCCATATTGCGGGTGTGGGTGCAAAATCAAGGCAATCGGCGCGGCAGGGTTTTCGCTTTGGTGATAGCGTCCCTCAAGTCTGCCGGCATGCCCGTTAAAAAGTACTTCTGTCATAATGTTATTAACCCAAAAGATAGTTGTTTTGTAGCAAATATAACACTATACTCTCTACAAAAAGTTAATTTTTGAAGGAATGTAGCACAAAATGATTTCAAAATTCAAGATAATTCTTCAAGACATATCGGCGGTAATTGCCCGCGACCCAGCCACATCGAGCAAGTTTCAAGTCATTTTGTTATCATCGGGTTTTCATGCCGTAACCGCATATCGCCTAAACCATTGGTTATGGCGCAAAGGCTTTAGACTGACCGCCCGGGCTTTATCCCAATTCATGCGATTTCTTACCGGAATTGAAATACATCCGGCAGCAAAGATAGGCAAGGGATTCTTTATTGACCACGGTATGGGTGTTGTTATTGGTGAAACTTCCGAAATCGGCAACAATGTAACCATGTATCACGGAGTTACTTTGGGCGGTACTACCGTTTTTGACGCAAACGGTAAAAGACTGCAAAAAAGGCACCCGACCATAAAAGACAGTGTTATTATCGGCGCCGGAGCCAAAATATTGGGTCCCATAACCATAGGAGCCAATGTAAAAATCGGGGCCAATGCCGTAATATTAAAAGATGTTGCCGAAAATCAGACGGTAGTTGGTGTTCCTGGTCGTGTTGTTGATAAAAGCAAAAAACAAAAAGCACAATTTGTTGCTTACGGAACCTCGGCGCAGGATATCGATCCCTTAGAGAAAAAGCTAAAAGAACTGGAAAAAGAGATAGCAGAACTTAAAAATAAAAAATTAAGTAAAATATAACAATTTTGTAATACAATCGACCACAGTTTTATGATAATATTAAATTAATAGGATAATTATCCGGAGGATTGTGCCATGCGGAAATTGTTAATAGCTTGTCTCGGAACCTTAGGTATTTTAACTGCAGGAGAAGCTTTAGCTCAGCTTCCGGCAAGTCCTTGGGATACGGCAGATTTTGATGCTGCCATGTCATCATCTGGCGGGGTAGCCAGAGTAAGGCGCAATCAAGAGCAACGGGTAAATATTCCTTCTATCAAATATAAAGCAATCAATGCTGATGCCGAAGCACCGGTTTTTGTGCCGGCCATAGATTCTGCCGGTAATGCCAAGACCGGAGTTATGGTAAAAACCATAAATAATAATCCCAATGCCAAACGCAATTTACTGCGTGCCAACAGAGGTCCATCCAAGGCTCCGCAAGCCGATGCATGGAGAGGTTCTGGTAGCTTTGGCAAACTTGATTACACCGGCGAGGTTACAACTTACGGCACGGCTTACGGTCAAGAAATGTTAGCTCCGGAAGTCAACAATCATAACATGAATGTAATGGTTCAGCACTTACGTAATTTGGGCTACAAAATTCCCGAAAGTTACGATAATAAGTTCCAAAATTTCTTAAGTGATTATTCTGATGAATTACGCGACGCGTATAATGGTCTCGGACATCAAAACAATCCGTTTGATACCATGTTCTCCGGCTTTTTGGATGTAGTCGAAGATCAGTCAGGACTTGATATGGAAAATGTGCTTTTCAACAGTATTGATTTAATCAACAGAGATTAAGGAAAAGACATGAAAGCCAAAATACTTCTTGCGTTGACGCTAATTGTTTTTTTTACCGCTGCAACTCAGGCGCAGATGTTCGGACGCGCAAACAATGTTGCGATGCCGAAAGAAACTGTTGCTAAATCATCGGTTTCATCTTCAGCCGCCGAAAAAGTAACAAAATCAAATCAAGATATCCTAAAAAGGCAACAAATAAATGCCGAATTAGATGCCATGTTAGCCGAAGAAGTTCCTCCTACGGTCATGACTGCAGAGCAAAAAGCCGAAATTGACAGTGATGCCAGAGATGATGTCCATATGTCGGTAAGAAAACAAACCGTAAAAGATCGTAAGTTATTTTTAGGGGCTATGGATTCTGCCGCCAGAATTCAAAAAAGGCGGGAAGTTTTAGTTTCTGGTGGAGATGAGAGTGCCGCAGCTCAGGCAGAAGCTGAAGTTAGCCGTCCGAAGATAAACACCGCAAGCGACAGTGATATGGAAAAGTTTCTTTTTGAAAAAGCCCAAATTAATATAGTCAAAGACAAAGATAGAGAAAGCACTCAAAGTGACAAACAATAGTACTAATCAAGCACCATGCGTTATATTGGTAGAGCCTCAGCTATGTGAAAATGTAGGCATGGCTGCCCGTGCCATGAAAAATTGTGCCTTAAAAGAATTGAGGTTGGTAAATCCCCGAGAAGATCATCTATCGGCCAAAGCCAGAGCCGCCTCATCAAATTCCGAAGAAATTTTAGAGCAAGCCAAAGTTTATTCTTCCACCTTGGAAGCAATCGGTGATTTGCAATATGTCTTGGCCTCAACCGCCAGACATCGCGACCAGACCAAGTTGGTGCTTGATGCCTCAGCCGGTGCCTGCGAGATGTTCAAACACATCAACCAAGGTGCAAGGTGTGGTATTATGTTTGGTCCTGAGCGTACGGGGTTGCGTAACGAGGATATATGTTTGGCTGACGGAATAATAAATGTTCCGCTTAATCCTGAGCACTGTTCGCTCAATCTGTCGCAAGCAGTATTGTTAATTGGCTACGAGTACTACAAACAAACGATAGATCTAAGACCGGGAGAGCTGGTAACCAATCATAGCCAAATAGCACCTAAAGAAAAGGTTTTGTTGTTCTGCAAACACCTTGAGAGCAAGCTGTCTCAATTTGCCAACTATAGTGATGAGCAAAAAAGAGAAAAATTGGTTATTAACTTACGCAATATATTCACCCGTTCCGAACTTACGGAACAAGAGCTCAACACCTTATACGGGATAATTAACTATTTAGGTGAGAAAAAAGACTAAAGTCCGCCGCGATTCTGTCCGGCAAACGGGTTATATTGTCCGACGCCGCCGAAGTATTTTCTAAAGAAGCCTTGTTCCTGTCCCTTAACCTCGGTTTTGGCTCTCGATGGGGTAATATTTTTACCGTCTTCTTTAGTTAGTCTGGTAATTTTAGTAACCTTGTCATCTTTATTGAAGTTGATTACCAGAATATTGCGCTCAATTTCTTCTGGTTTAAAGAAAGCCACTCTTTTAATGTCTGAAGACATATAAAGCCAAGTATTATCATCAAAAGACGGCACATTGGACGGAGCCCCGAGCAAAGATAAAACCTCATTTTTTGAATCTCCGTTTTCTACTTTGGCGATTCTTTCCTCTGAGGGCATATTGCCGGTATGAGTTACAAACCACTTTTCTTGATTAGCCGAAGTGCAAGCCGTCAAGCAAGAAAAACAAAAGATTACAGATAAGATTTTGTTTGTTGACATGTTATTACCTTTGCGTTTATATCCGTTTTATGATAAGAAATAATACTCAACATCTATAACACAAGGAAAATATTAATGCAAAAAAATTTTTCTTACCCCCTAAAACTTGAGGATATTAAACAATCGGTTCAAAAATATAATCTCAAAGCTTCAAAAGAAGATTTGACATACATTGCCGAGTTGATGAAAGTTCCCGCAGTTAAAAGTTTTGTAAGCGAAATCAATGTGCAGTTGCATGGTAAAGAGCGTATTCTTAATGTGTGGGGGAGCATACATGCCGAAATTGAGCATATAAGTGTAGTGTCATTAGAGCATTTTGTTCGTCCGTATGATATAGACTTTGAGGTTAAGTTTGATACCTCTCTCAAACCGGCCGCGGTGGTCGAAGAAGAATTTGATATTGATGACGAGATAATTGATAGCTTAAAAGACGGCGGTATAGATTTAGGAGCAATCGCTTTGGAGCAATTGGCTTTAGAGCTTGATGATTTTCCAAGACAAGAAGGCGAGGTATTTAATTTCAAATCCGAGTTTGATGAAGAAACCACAATCAAGGCCAATCCGTTTTCGATTCTCAAAAAAATAAAAAAATAGTAAAAAAGCCTTGCCAAAACAAAAAATATTTATTAAAAGGGCAAAAGAATTTCGCAATATTTGGCATTTATTTAGTTGCTTTTTAAAACTAAATGGTTTACAAATGCCGATAACTAATTGGAATAACTTTAAATAAAGAGTATGGAAAGATGGCTACACCAAAGAAGAAAACATCAAAGTCTCGCAGAGATATGCGCCGTTCTCACGATGCATTGAAGGCAAATTCTTATATGGAATGCCCCAACTGCGGTGAATTGAAAAGACCTCACAATGTTTGCCCGAAATGCGGTCAATACGATGGTCGTGAAGTTGTAACACAAAAAACAGCAGAATAATTTGTATAATCAGCCTCGTTAGAGGCCTGTGACGGAGCAAATAGTGACTGAAAAAAACATAGTCATATCTGTAGATGCGATGGGGGGAGATAACTCCCCTCGAGTCGTTATAGATGGTTTGGCCATAGCAGCCAAAGACCATCCTGACATAAGGTTTATCGTTTTCGGAGATGCAGCAAGAGTAAGACCTCTGTTGCAAGAATATCCCGAATTGGATAAGGTTTGCGAATTGCGCCACTCCCCCGAGATGGTTCACAACGAAGACAAACCTTCAAGTGTCATCAGAAATCGTAACACCAGTATGTTTATGGCTATAGATGCCGTTCGTACCGGCGAAGCGCAAGCCGTTGTTTCAGCCGGAAATACCGGTGCATTGATGGCAATATCAAAACTTACTCTCAAGACTATTACTAAAATACATCGTCCGGCAATTGTCAGCATAATGCCGCACCGTTTTGGTAAATATGTAATGCTTGACTTGGGAGCCAATACCGAGTGTGATGCCATCAATTTGGCCGAATTTGCGTTCATGGGCGAAATATTGGCGCGTCATGCATTAGGCATCACCAAGCCCAAAGTTGCTCTTTTGAATATCGGTTCCGAAGAAATGAAGGGCAAAGATGAAATAAAGCAAGCGGCGCAGTTGATAAAAAGCTCTAAAATGGGTATAGATTTTATAGGCTTTATCGAGCCTCACGACATAGCCAACGGCGTTGCTGATGTTATCGTTGCCGACGGTTTTACCGGTAACATTGCCTTAAAATCTATCGAAGGTACCGCCAAACAGATAACCCGCATGATAAAAGATGCAATAAAGAGTTCGCTCTTAGCAAAAATCGGTGTGTTGTTTATGATACCGGCTCTCCGCAAAATCAAAAAGATTATGGATCCGAGATTATACAACGGAGCCATGTTTGTAGGGCTCAACGGATTATCGGTTAAAAGTCACGGAGGTGCTGACGCATTTTCGTTCTCTCGTGCAGTTGATAACGCAGCCAAATTGGTTCGTCAAAATTTTGTTCCGACCATAAAAGAAGAAATTGACCGGGTCGATTTGGAAGAGTTGCAAACAATTTTGTATGAGATGGAATAGATAGAAAATAACTATTGAAAAAAGCGGATTTTCTCTTGTAAAGAAATCCGCTTTTATTGTACCCTCGCACCTAACACAATGTCTGCAAAAATTGTGGATAAAGGATTGCTTTTGTAAAGTTTTTAATGTATTAAAAAACAATAACTTTTATAAAAGAAGTATTAATTAACATAACTATCAAAATAAGGATTGTATAAGCGATGAAAACTGTTACCCGTCTTGATGTTGCCGAGGCAATTTACTCAGAAATCGGTTTGTCCAGAAAAGATTCTAACGATATCTTGGATATGATAATCAACGAAATTGTTAAAGAGCTTGCTCAAGGCAATGATGTTAAACTTTCGTCGTTCGGTACATTTTCATTGCGTCAAAAAAATGCTCGCACCGGCCGCAATCCTAAAACCGGCGTTGAAGCAGTAATCACTCCCCGCAAGGTTATATCATTCAAACCTTCGCAAACCATGCGCAAAATAATCAATAAATAACAGAGGTCATATGCCGGTAAACAAAAGTAAAGCCGCATTTCGTACTATAGCCGAATTGGCCGAAGAATTGGGCGTTGCAACCCATGTCTTGCGCTTTTGGGAAACTAAATTTGAGCAAATCAAGCCGATGAAAAGATCGGGCGGTCGTCGCTATTATCGACCCGATGATGTAAAATTAATCGGCATTATTAAGCACTACCTTTATGATGAAAGATATACCATCGAGGGTGTACAAAAACTTTTTAAGGAAAAAGGGCTAAAGGCAATTATGGGTGAAGAAATTCAAAAAGATTTCTTCACCGAAGCCCCGCAAAATTTGGAGTTGGATTCTCATTCTCGGGAAATATTGCAAAATATCCGAGAACAGCTTGAAGATTTGCGTTCTGAATTATCTGCAGTCATATCTCAATAATCACAAATAAAGGAGGTCAAAATGATTGAAAGTCTGCTTTTTATTGTAGGCGGCTTTGTTTTGTTGACCCTTGGAGCCGAATATACTGTCAGAGGTTCGGTTGCCGTAGCTAACAAGCTAAAGATTCCCACTATCATAATAGGGTTAACTTTGGTTGCCTTTGGCACTTCGGCACCGGAATTTGTCGTCAGTATCAAAGCGGCATTAGACGGTGCGGCCGGAGTTTCGGTAGGAAATATCGTGGGGTCTAATATTGCCAATATTTTATTGATATTAGGTGTTGCCGCTCTTCTCAATCCGTTGGCCTGCCAAAGAGAAATCTTTATCCGTGATTACAAGTTTTTATTTTTAACTACCATAGTATTTATACTTTTTGCCTTAAGCGGCAGGTTTGTATTCTGGCATGGCATAATTATGTTGGTGTTGCTTGGCTGGTTTGTATATTTCAATTACCGCAACTCTAAGGGCGAAGATGTCGGAGCCGAGGCCGTCAGTCCGCTAGCCGACAAAAGCTGGTTTTTGGTGCTGGTAATTACGGCAATCGGTCTTGCCGGTATCATTTACGGAGCTGATTTATTGGTATCCGGAGCAGTCTCTTTGGCCAGAATATTAGGTGTATCAGAGGAAATAATCGGTCTAACCATAATCGCGGTCGGCACCTCGCTACCGGAACTGGCCACAACCGTAATGGCGGGTATTCGCAAGCAAAACGGCGTTGCCTTAGGAAATATCGTTGGGTCTAATATTTGGAATATTGTATTTATCATGGGCTTTACTTCGACCATAGTAGATGTCGAAGTAGCCAAGCAGATTCTGTTCTATGACTTGTGGGTTATGCTGGGTGCAACGATATTGTTATTTATTTTCATGTATAGTGGTTCAAAACTTTCACGAAAAGAAGGCGGCATATTTTTAATCTTATACATCCTCTATCTCATATCACAGATTATGATAGCCAGAGGTGTATATAGTTTTAACTGATAAGGAGAGAAATATGAGAAAATGTAGAATATTTTCAATAATCATATTGGCTTTAGGTGTAGCATTGGGAGGATTCTTCCCCGGATATTATTACTACCTAAGCAAAATGGATTATAACACCGTTACAGTCAAGGGATTGTCCGAACTAAATGTTAAAGCCGATTTGGCCATATGGAAATTAAAATTTGTGGTTACGGGTAATGATTTGGCATTAGCTCAACAAAAGATATCTACGCAATCGCAAATTATCTATAAGTTTTTGCTGGACAAAGGTTTCGAAACATCAGAAATTTCAACAGGTCGCACAGAGACCAACGATTTGATGGCCAATCCGTATCGTAGCAACGATGCCGCCCAATCCAGATTTATTTTGTCTCATAGCATAAACGTTAAGAGTAAAAAGGTTGATTTGGTAGAAAAGACACAGACCCAAACCGGCGATTTAATTTCTCAAGGAATAATTTTCGATTCTGCGTCTTATGGCTACCCTGTATCATATTTATTTACCGGTCTTAATGCCATAAAACCGCAAATGTTGGAAGAGGCTACCCGCAACGCCAAAGAGGCCGCCGAAGAATTTGCCAAGAGCTCGGGTAGTAAGGTTGGCAAGATAAGACGCGCCAACCAAGGTGTATTTTCCATACTTCCGCGTGAGCAGACAATGAATACATCAGAAACTCAAGAGATAGAAAAAACGGTTAGAGTTGTATCAACCATAGAATATTGGCTTGAGTAACAAAATAAAAAAACTCCCTCAGAAATGAGGGAGTTTTTTTTACTGTTTTTCACTATCCTACATCTATTCCGAAAAATAATTTTGCCACCAACCCGATTAGGAAAGAGATTAAAGCCACCGACAAGCTTATTGCCGACATTTCAAAAAACTTGGGCAAAAACTTTTCGGAACGAACGGTAGCGATATAGAAGTTAAATATTGCAATTAAGGCAACCACAATAACAATCATGCAGGCCAAAGCCGGAATAAACATATTTTCCGGAAACAGTAGATAAGGCAATACCAAGAAAATTACGGTCAACAAATATGTAAGACCTGTGTAAACGCTGGCCTTAACGGCATTAGGATTTCCGTCTGCTCGCTCAGCCAAATAGTTTGATGCAGCCATAGAAAGGGTTGCCGCAATACCGGTAATTGTTCCGGCCATGGCAATAAGGGTTGTGTTCATAAGCACAAAGGTCAAACCGGCAATAGTTCCGGTCAGCTCAACCAAAGCATCATTAAGCCCCAACACCATAGCTCCGACATAATTCAGTCTTTCTTCATCTAACATATCAATGAGTTGTTTTTCGTGCTTTTCCTCATCAGCGATTATTTGTGCAATTTCCGGCACTTCATTGATGAGCTTTTCCATATTTTTTACGCTGTCGTATTCTCCGGTTTCCAAAAGCTTTACTACAAAGGTGTATCCCAAAGCCCATTGCAAAAATCTAAAAAAACATACTTTTATTTTGCTGGGTCTGACATCTTTGTTGGTGTATTGTTTCCAAATTTGAGCGTGGTGTGCCTCATCGGCAGCAATTTGCTCAAGTACTTTCTTATTTTTTTCATCTTTTTGTTTTTTTGCAAAATCAGCGTAAATTTTGGCGCTGGTCATTTCAATTTTCTGAAATTCTGCGATAGCTTTCAAAGCTTCCTCAGAAATAGCAACAGATTTAACCATTATATTTCACTCCTTAAAAAGTTTTATTTAATAATATCAAGATTACCCGACCACAGGTCAAAATACCAACCGTGGATTTTAAGCTTATTTTGTTGCACTGCTTCGGCAACAAAAGGAAAAGTCATAAGGTTATTAAGCGAAATCCGAATAGCTTCTTTTTCGCAAAGCCGGCAAGCAGTTTCGGTATCATTATTTTCGCATATTTGATTAATACTTTGGGTTTCTGCAATTTCGAGCCAAGTATCAATAAAATTGTGATTATGATTATGCTCTTCGACCAAAGTTTTAATACCTCCGCAATGGCTATGTCCCAAGATGACAATATTTTGCACTTTGAGGTGTCTTACGGCATATTCTATAGTAGCCGAAGTACCATGACAGTGGCTCATATCATCATCAAAAGGCGGCACCAGATTAGCCACATTTCTGATAACAAAAATATCTCCCGGATCCGCATTCATCAAGATAGACGGATCAACACGAGAGTCACTGCAGGCAATTACCAAAGTTTTAGGCGATTGTCCCTCCAGTACCAGATTTTTATATGTCTCGGGGTTTTCAACAAAGTATTTTTGATAGAAATTATCAAAGCCTTGCAAAAGTTTTTTTACATCAGCCATATTGGCTTCTCAAGCATAGTTATAAATCTGCTGCATTTTAGCAAAAAAAATACTTATAGCAACTGTTTTATGTCAGGCTGCCTCATATTTGCCTTTTGCCAAACAGCGAAGCCAATTCTTATGCATAAATATATTTACAGTGCCAAAGAGGATAACCCTCTCCAAATAAAAAAACTACCTTTGTGGGTAGTTTTTTTATTTGGTCGGGACGAGAGGATTTGAACCTCCGACTTCTTGCACCCCATGCAAGCGCTCTACCAGGCTGAACTACGTCCCGTCAACACTGGATAGATATTTAGCACAATAAATTTTATATGCAACATTTTTTTTATATAAATACTGTTGCTCTTACTGACTTATATTTTTGTTATGCACACTGTAAAAATATCATCAAGCAAGCTATATTCAACCTTGCAACCATGTAGTGTTGCAATTCTTTCGACTATCGATAATCCAAGCCCACTGCCTTTCACATTTTGTCCGGCTGGTCTGAAAAATCTTTCGCCCAATCGTTTAACATGTTCCGGAGCCATAGAAACTTTAGTGTTTGAAACTTCCAGTTTTTCATTCGTCAGATTAATTCTGATTTCGGCATTGTCGCCGCTGTATTTTATGGCATTATCCAAAAGATTCCTAAAAAGCAAGCTCCACAAAAAAGGTTGCCCTTGGGTTAAAAATGTTTCTTTTTCACAGTTTGTTATTATAGTAATATTTTTATTTTCGGCCTCAATTTTTTGTTCATTAACCGAGCTATTGATAATATTTTGCCAATCCAGAGTTTCGTTATCATTGGTGATTTGCTGTGCATTTAACTTTGACAAAGCCAATAATTGTTCAACCAGACGGCTGGCTCTGTCAATTCCCTCTCTTAAGTTTTTTAAGGCATTGTTACGTGTGTTTTCATCATCGCCGGCAATTTCCACCACATCAAGCTGCACTTTCAATGCTGTTAACGGACTTCTCAGTTCGTGAGCTGAGTCGGCAATAAAACTTCTTTCGCGTTTAAGCATGGTTTCCAGCTTAACCAAAAGATTGTTAAAAGAGCCTATGAGCGGCAAAACTTCTAGCGGTATGTTTTTGTTTTCAATCGGCGAAAGGTCATCGGGCTGTCTTGCGGCAATATTTGCGGCCAATGATTTTAGCGGTCTGAATTCTTTTGCCAACAGAGCAATAAATATCAAGAGCATAAACCCCAAGCCATATCCCCAAGGGATGAGAGCTTCTTCAATCATTTCCAAGGCGATATCGTTTCTGTATTCAATTTCTTGCCCCACGGCGATAAAATAATCACCGTTGACGCTTTTAACCCAAACGATTCGCCATGGCTTTTGCTTTTTGCCTAATGCTTGCTCGGTAAAACCAGATGCCGGATGAAAATGAAAATACTTTCCGTTTTCATTATCATTAAAGATCATTTTGCCCGCAGCATTAAATACCGCCAAGCCCAAGGCTTCGTCTTCCTCTTCGCCGTCATCTTCAAGATTTTTGATTATTTGATTAACATCCTTCTGCGTAGATGGCTTTATACTATCCCAGTCTGCGGCAGAGAGTTGTCTGGCCAAAATTAGCTGATATGTATCAAAAAATTCATCAATTTGTTCTTTTGATTCAAACCATACCAAAACGCCCGACGCAATCCACACGGTTGCCGCGGTTACTAAAAATAAGAACATCAGTCGTAATTTTAAGCTCAATTTTTTCATATCTCACCCAGCATATATCCGACTTTGTTGACGGTTTTTATAATATTCTTGCCCAACTTTTTACGTAGATGATGCACATGTACTTCAACGGCGTTGCTTTGAATTTCATCATCCCAGGAATAAATTTTTTCTTCAATTGTTTCTTTAGTCATAACGCGGTTAGGGTTCATCATCAAAAGCTCTAACAGTTTTAGTTCTTTTGGTGCCAATACAACGGGCTTTCCCTCAAAAGTAACAATTTTGGTTTGCGGATAGAACACCACGGAGCCGAGTTTAATCTCGGGCTCCATGCGGTCATTATATCTTCTGATAAGAGCCTTAAGTCTGGCAGCAACCTCGGTCAGGGCAAAGGGCTTGGCAAGATAATCATCGGCACCGCTGTCAAGCCCGATAACCCTCTGATCGACATCGCCTCTGGCCGTAAGGACCAAGACCGGCTCATTGCGTTTTTTCTCTCGCCACTCTCTTAAGATAGATAAACCATCGCGGTTAGGTAGTCCCAAGTCAAGGACAACCGCATCGTATGGGGCTTGGAACAAGGCCTCAAAGGCCTCATCTCCGTCGGTAAACCAATCAACGGTAAACCCCATTTTGCCAAGCCCGATACTTAATCCGTCTCCGATAAGTTTATCATCTTCTGCCAAGAGAATACGCATAATATTTAAATCCTAACTATTTTTTTGTAACGGAATCAGCGTCGATTTCAAATTCCATAAAATCTTTGCTAACTTCACCGCGGATTTCTACGGTATCGTTTTCATTAACGGTTAAACCTCTCCAGTCATCATTGTCGATTTCAACTGTAACGGTAGCGGTACCGTCGTTAAACAGATATTTCTCGCCGCCCAAACTTTTTTCGATTTTTCCGACCATAACAACCGGAGCATCATCACCCAATTTAAGAGCCTCGGCCACCGAAACGGTAGCGGCAGAAGGGCCGGTATAACCACCACCCATATTATTTTGAGCCATAGCATTTGCCGAAAATCCCAATACCAAAGCCAAAACAGAAACGGTCAATATATTTTTCATGTTACATCTCCTTTAAGTTAAGTTTTACAAAATTTAGAACAATTATTGCTTACAAGGATAATTAAACATTCTAAACTTAAGGTTCGCTTAAGGGAATAAAATTTTTTCAAAAAAAATAAATAATCTTGATTGTTTTATAAAAAGTCTATAAAATTCAAAGGGAAGGGCAGGTGGCAAATGGAAGAATGGGATGTATACGATATCAATCGCCGTCCGACAGGGAAGATAATTTGCCGCGATAAAGAAGATTTGCAAAGTGGCGAATATCACTTAGTGGTTGATGTCTGGATTGTTAATGACAAACACCAATTTTTGATTCAAAAAAGAGCTTTATCTAAAAAAGCCTACCCTGGAAAATGGGCTCAATCCGCAGGCGGCGCTGTAATCAGAGGCGAAGACAGTTTTGAAGGCTGCCTAAGAGAAACAAAGGAAGAGTTAGGAATTTCTTTATCGTGCGAGAATATAGAACTAGCCTATAGTTTTATCCGCCATGGCAATGTTATTGTAGATGTTTATGTCGTTAAGCAAAACATAAATATTGATAACATCATTTTGGCAAATGACGAGGTCGACGAGGTAAGATGGGCTGATTATGCAGAAATTAGTAGTTTACTCAATGATGGTCGATTCGTCCCCTCGGTAATGGAAGGATTACATGGCGTCTTGCAAAACAATGTAGTTTTACAAGAAAAATATGAGCCGTTTATTGATTAAAATAAAAACCCCGCAAATTTATTTTGCGGGGTCAAGATTAATCTTCTAATCTTTTTTTGTAACTTGTGTTTTCTTAGGCTTGCTCCTAAACCAAGTTTTGCCTTTGGCGAAATTTCCTTTTTTCTTAAAGCCGGCTTTCTTATTGCCGCCAAACTGCGGTTTTCCGGCTGCCGATTTTCTTTCTTTAATTTTTAAGGTTCCGTCTTTGATTTTTTCTTCAATTTTCAAAATTTCCATAAATTTTGATTTGCGAGGTTTGGTTTTGTTTTCTTTGGTTTTATCAACCGAAAACCCAAAACCGCCCAAATCACGCCCCATTGTATAATAACGACCGTGAGCAAACGCCAACAATCCCGCCTTTTCAATAGCTAACCTGCCGTCTTCTTCAATATAGCGGTCATCAATATTTACATTAACAATCTCGGCAATAAACATATCGTGAGTTGCAAAAGTTTTTTTCTCTACCACTTTGCACTCCAAAGCTACCGGAGCTGACTTTAACATCGGAACATTTACCTTTTGGCAGGGTTCCAATTCCAAATTCATCTCCTTAAATTTGTCTGTGCTTCTGCCCGAACGCACGCCGCAAAAATCGCATGCTTTAGCCAAAGGCAAATTGGCAATATTAATCACAAACTCTTTATTTTCTTCAATGAGTTTATGAGAAAAACGGCTTGGCCTTACCGAAATATAAGTCATCGGCGGCTCGGAATTAATAATTCCGGTCCACGCCACCGTCAAAACATTGGGTTTTTCCGTGGTGCCGCAAGTAACCATTACCGGCGGCACGGGAAAAAGCATTGTTCCAGGTTTCCAAGCAACTTTTGCCATAATTTATTCCTTAAAACTTATGCATTGCCAAAGGGGTTGATAACCTCTTCGTTTTGCGAAGCACGCAAGTCAAACAATGATAGGAATGTTGTCGAAACATAGATTGAAGAATATGTTCCGATAATTACACCCCAAAAGATTGTAAAGGCAAAACTGCGCAAAGTATCACCACCCCAAATCAACAAAGCCAAGGCGGCAAACAAAGTAGTTAAACCGGTTAAGAAAGTACGCGACAAAATGTCGTTGATACTCTTATTCAACAAATCGGTTTGGTTCATCTTCTTGTACTTACGCAAGTTTTCTCTGATTCTGTCATAGGTAACCACGGTATCATTAACCGAATAACCGGCCAAGGTCAAAATAGCGGCAATTGTAGTCAAGCTAAAATCAAGCCCGAAGAATGACAACAAACCGGCAGTAGTAACCACATCATGGATAAGGCCGATAATGGCACCGATTGCAAACTGCCACTCAAATCTAAACCATACATAAGCCGTAATCGCCAAGATAGCAATTACCGAGGCAATGACGCCGTTAGTCTTCAATTCTTCGCCGACTTGCGGACCTACCAAATCGATTCTGCGATACTCATAATTATTGCCCAAAGTATCTTTAATCTGGTTGATGATATTCATCTGAGCTTTTTCATCCAAATTTTTGGCTTGCGCTCTGATAACTATTTCGGTTCCGTCCTCGCCCATGCTCTGCAAATTAAGCTCATCAATATCCAATTTGCTCAAAGTGTTGCGCATTTCATCGACATTAATAACTTGCGGAGATTTTATTTCCATCAAAATACCACCGGAAAAATCAATACCGAAGTTAAATCCCTTAAATACGATACTGGCAATTGATAAACCCAACAACAATACCGACATAAAGTAGGTAATTTTTTTCGATTTCATAAAGTCGATATTAGTATCTTTAGTAATCCAACTGAAAGCTTTTATCATTTTTCTATCCTCAAAACAGATTAAATAGGCAATCTGGTCGGCTTGTATTTGTTAAGCCAAGCAGTAATAATCAAACGAGTAACGGTAACCGAAGTAAACATTGAGGTTGCAATACCAACCGCCAAAGTAACGGCAAAACCTCTTACCGGACCGGTTCCGAAATAAAACAGAACGAATGCTGCAACCAAGGTTGTTAAGTTTGAATCCACGATTGTAGCCCAAGCCTCGGTAAATCCGGCATCGGCGGCATCTCTGGTCGAACGACCGTTCTTAACCTCTTCGCGCATTCTCTCAAATATCAGAACATTGGCATCAACGGCCATGCCGATGGTCAAGATAATACCGGCAATACCGGGCAAAGTCAAAGTCGCACCCATCAGGCTCAATACGCCGAGCATTAAAATCAAGTTCATGAATACGGCAACGGTAGTGAATACACCAAACAATCCATAAGCTGCCAACATAAACAAAACTACGGCAACCAAACCAATGCAAGAAGCAATCACACCGGCCTCAATTGAGTCAGCACCCAAACCGGCACCGACGGTTCTTTCTTCCAATACTTCAAGCGGAGCAGGTAAGGCGCCAGAGCGCAAGAGTAAGGCCAAATCATTTGCCGATTCTACGGTAAAGTTACCGGTAATAACGCCGGATCCGCCCATAATGGCACTTTGAATAACCGGAGCCGAAATAACTTCGCCGTCAAGTACGATAGCCAGTCTTTCCCCGATATTATCCTTGGTAACCTCGCCGAATTTTTTACCGCCCAAAGTATTAAAGCGGAAAGAAACTACAGCCTGACCTTCTTGGAAAGATGGCTGAGCATCGACCAAATTTTCGCCACCGACTACAGGCTTGCGAGTAATGACATAAGGCTCACCCATTTCGCCATAAGCTAATTTGTATTTAGCCCCCATTTTGCCTCTTTTGGCATCTGCGGCACGGGCATTGCTGTCAACCAAGTGAAAAGACATTTTTGCGGTCTTACCGAGCAAAGTCTTAACATACTCCGGATTCTGCAATCCGGGTAATTGTACTACGATTCGATTTTCACCTTGTGATTGGATTAAAGGTTCTTTGGTGCCCAATTCATCAATACGACGGCGAACAATCTCAATTGATTGATCAACTACTTTAGCTTTGAGTTGATTTAAGGCAACATCGCTGTATTTGATGAGCAGGCCATCACCGTCAACTTCCTCCACGACAATACCTTCGTCAATCTTGCGGAACAAGTTCGAAGCCTTTGCTCTTGAAGCAGCGTTTTCGATAAGAACTTTTACGCCGTTTTCGCTTGAGGTTAGAGATTTATAACGGATTCTGTTCTCACGCAAAATCTGTCTTGCAGAATCTTCTATCGAAGACATTCTCTCTTTTAACACATCATCAAGTTTAACTTCCAACAACAGATTCGAACCGCCCTGTAAGTCCAAGCCCAAATTTATCGGCTGCCACCAAGAAGGCAGAGCATCTTTGTTGGGAACAATGTTCGGAACGGCAAAAAATATACCGGCCAAACAAATGGCGAGAATTGTAACAACTCTGGATTTTGACAATTTATACATTTTTTGATTTTCCTTAATTATTGATTATTTTTCTTCGGAAATAACTTCACGCACGGTGGCACGAGATATTGTAACTTTAACACCTTCGGCAATTTCGGCTTTGATTTCATCTTCGCCTTCTTTTGCCTCAACGATTTTAGCGATAATTCCGCCACCGGTAATAACTTTATCCCCGCGTTTGATGGCTCTCAATCTTGCCTCATGTTCTTTTAATCTTTTTTGTTGCGGTCTTATCAGCAAAAAGTAAAAAATAGCAAAGATGAGCAACAATTGCAAAACCATGCCGCCCAAAGAGCTTCCGGCAGCGGCTGTGCCTGCGGTTTGAGCAAATGCGGGACTTATAAACATAATTTTTCTCCAAATCAATTAATTAAAATTAGCAGTAATATAAAACATTTATTACTGCATATATAGGTAATTTTTTAAGATTTCACAAGATTTTTTTATTTTTTAGAATGTTAATTGAGATAAGCCAACGGGTTTAGGGCTTTTTTGCCGGCTCTGGTTTCAAAGTGCAGTTGCGGTATGGTAACACCTCCGGTCGTACCTACGGTGGCAATCGGTGTGCCTTTGCTGACCTTTTGTCCTTTGCGCACTTTGATGGTGTCGTTATGAGCATAAGCGGTAACCCAACCGTCATTATGCTTAATCAATATCAAATTACCGAAACCCTTAAGCTCGTTTCCTGCATAGGCAACAACACCGGCATCGGCTGCTTTTACGGTTGTGCCTCTGGCCGCTTTAATGTTAATACCGTCATTATTGCGTCCCTTGGCAATGGGTCCGAATTTGGATATAACCTGACCTTTAACCGGCCACATAAACTTTTGTTTGCGTTTGGTCGACGGCTGAACATAGGTGTATTTTTTGCTGGTTGTTTTTTTAGTCGTCGATGATTTTGCATAAGTCTTTGTCTTTTTACTTGAGGTGTAAGTCTGATTTTGGGCTGTTACGATAGACCCAGGCATCAACAATTTCTGACCTATTTTTAAGGCAAACGGAGATTTAAGATTATTGGTGCGGCTTAGTGTTGACATATCAACATTGTATCTTTTCGAGATATTGTAAAGGGTATCACCTTTGGCAACGATATGATATTTGGCTCGCGGCAGTTGTAATCTTTGTCCGACTTTGAGCGTATAAGGAGGCCTCAGCCCGTTAATCTCAATTACCTCACGCATCGGCACATCGTGTGAGCGAGAAATACTATACAGAGTATCTCCCTTTCTGACCAATACCGAACCTTCTTGTTGTGAAGAATAACCGCCCCATAAGGTACGCCCGAACAATTTGGTCTCTTGCGAGCAAGCTCCAAGCAACAACATCATTATGCATATTAATAGCTTTTTTTTGAGCATACGGTTACCGTTTTATTATCTCTGATTTTAAGATATGGTAACATTTAACCCTTAATATTTTCTAAATCAGCCAAAGAGCGAGCTTTTTGTTTTGATGATACCAATCCGTACTCTCTGTTTTTTAGTGACATGTTTATATGATGGAGCATTCTTCCGTACATTGCATCAAAACTATCGGTAAAGCCTTTGCGGTCAGAATAAGAAATTATAATCATTTGAGCATTGGTGCCGTCAACACGCAGTTTTTTGATTGTTTCGACCGATTCTTTATATATTTTTTCGGATAGCTCCTGAGCTGTTTTACGACTTGTGTTTTTAAGAGCTAAAACAATTTTAGTTTTATCAACTCTTCCGGCATAAGAATCTTTTGGCAACGACGCAATACAAATATTGCTGACTTTTTTCAACATGTTATCGGCAGTTTCAAAGTCGATTCCTTTGGCGATGAAGTCATATAAGTCACACAGTTCGACAATAATTGCAGAAAGCTCTTTATTGTAGCGGTTTGCAAGCTTAAAATCGTGTTCAAAACGCGACTTTAGAGTGGTTTCATTGAGTATGTTGGTAAACGGGTCAATAGATTGAAAGTCCTTAAGTTCTCGTTGCAGGCTATCGGCTTTGGATATATCTTTACACAAGAGACTCAAGCCTTTGCATTTTAATATTTCGTTTAATATCGGACGGATTCTCACCAACATCAGCATGTTTTTGCCGTCTTTGCGACGGATAAGCATTTGTGTGTTAAAAGTTGTTTGTTTTTTTGCCGATTTGCCAAACATTTCATTTAAGGCGTCGTTGTTAGCTTTTACATCTTCAAGCAATGTACCGATAATGGGCTTTTCGGTAAGTTCTGCGGCCGTATATCCCAGAGTTTTGGCTCCGCTTTCTTCAATAAAAGATATGTTAAACTGCTCGTCGATTTTTAAGTAAACATCTCCGTTAGTATGCTCGACTTGAGATTTTTGAGCTTCTTCGGCTTCAAGCAAAAGTTCTTGCAAACTCCGTCTTGTTTGCTGCCATTCTCTAAAAAACACAAAAGCGGCAACTAATGCGGCAAGGCATAAAAAAGCAAGTAAAATAACGGCAATTAACATAACAAGGCCCTTTCAAACATCACATTTGTCTTTGAGGCTAGATTCATAAAAGCTAAAATAAGGTTAAATATGGGTTGATTTTAAACAAAAAAAACACTAACTTCTTTCCTGCCATGGAAGAAAGTAAAAATAATATAGAGATTACCGATAGTTCGGGAGATAAATACAAGTACGGCTTCACTACCGAAATAGAAGCCGACACGGTTCCCGTCGGCCTCAATGCCGATGTGATTAAACTTATATCCAAGAAAAAAGGCGAGCCGGAATGGCTTTTGGATTGGAGATTAAAGGCATTTGAGTTTTGGCAAGGTATGAAAGAACCTTCTTGGGCCAAACTGCATTATGATAAAATCGATTACCAAAGCCTTTCTTATTACTCGGCTCCCAAGCAAAAAGTTAAGCCGCAAAGCCTTCAAGATGTTGATAAAGAACTAATTGAAACATATGAAAAATTAGGAATTCCGCTAAAAGAACAAGAGGTTTTAGCCGGAGTTGTCGCGGTTGATGCGGTATTTGACAGTGTATCCGTAGCTACTACTTATCGAGCCAAATTGGCTGAACAAGGCGTAATTTTCTGTTCTATTTCCGAAGCGGTAAAAGAACACCCCGATTTGGTAAAACAATATTTGGGCTCGGTAGTGCCTTATACCGACAATTTCTTTGCTTGTTTAAATTCCGCGGTTTTTACCGACGGCTCTTTTGTGTATATTCCCAAAGGCGTAAAATGCCCGATGGAACTTTCGACTTATTTTAGAATTAATGCCAAAAACACCGGACAGTTTGAGCGTACTTTAATTATTGCCGATGATGATAGCTATGTCTCATATCTGGAAGGTTGTACTGCGCCGCAACGCGACGAAAACCAACTCCATGCCGCGATTGTTGAGATTGTGGTTTTAAACAACGCCGAAGTCAAGTATTCCACGGTGCAAAACTGGTACCCCGGAGACAAAGATGGTAAGGGCGGTGTTTACAATTTTGTTACCAAAAGAGCGGCTTGCCGCGGCGAAAATTCTAAAGTCTCGTGGACGCAGGTCGAAACCGGTTCGGCAGTAACCTGGAAATATCCTTCTTGCGTTTTGCAGGGCAACAATTCCAGCGGCGAGTTTTATTCGGTAGCCATTACCAACAACTACCAGCAAGCCGATACCGGAACTAAAATGATTCACATCGGCAAAAATACCACTTCAAAAATTACTTCCAAAGGCATATCGGCCGGTATGTCCAATCAAACCTATCGCGGTTTGGTAAAGATATCGCCCAATGCCGACAATGCTCGTAACTACACCCAATGCGACAGTTTGCTGATTGGCGATAAATGCGGCTCACATACCGTGCCGTATATTGAAAACCGCAACAAAAAAGCTCAGCTGGAGCACGAGGCAACCACCTCAAAAATATCGGATGAGCAACTTTTTTACTGTCGCCAAAGAGGTATCAGCGAAGAAGAGGCCGTTAGTTTGATTGTAAACGGATTCTGCAAAGATGTCATGCAGCATTTGCCGATGGAGTTTGCCATAGAGGCCGCCAAGTTAATTAACATTTCACTTGAAGGGAGTGTAGGTTAAGATGAATATATACAAAAGAGCCCTAAAAGTATGGGGTAAAGATGCGCAAATGCTTCAGGTAATTGAAGAAATGAGCGAGCTGACCAAAGAAATATTAAAAAACATCAACCGCAAAAAAGATAATGTTGCCGAAATTATAGAAGAAACCGCAGATGTTGAAATAATGCTGCAACAGCTAAAGTATTGCTATGATATTGCCGAAGATGTTGAAGAATACAAAAAAGAAAAATTGCAAAAGATAGAAAAAAGACTTGATGAATGGGAAGAAAAACATGGAGCCGTTGCTTGAGATAGAAGATTTATATGCCGGAGTAGAGGGCAAAGAAATTATCAAAGGGTTTAATTTGGTCATTAATCCCGGAGAGATTCATGCCATTATGGGGCCGAACGGAGCCGGTAAATCAACTTTATCAAATGTTTTGTGCGGCAAGCCGGGGTATAAAGTAACATCAGGTCGTGTAAAATTTAAGGGCAAAGACCTGCTCAAAATGTCGGCCGAAGAAAGAGCCCGAGAAGGCTTATTTATGTTTATGCAATATCCGGTAGATATCCCCGGAGTTTCCGTAACTTCGTTTTTAAAACATGCGGTTAACGCAGTGCGTAAACATCGCATGGAGCCGGAACTTGATACCATGGAATTTATTAAATTGGTGCGTGAAGAAGGTCGTAAACTAGGGTTAACGCCGGAGATGATAAAACGCGATGTCAATGTCGGTTTTTCCGGCGGCGAGAAGAAAAAGCTCGAAACTTTGCAGATGAGCGTTCTAAAACCTGATTTGGCAATTTTGGATGAGGCCGATTCCGGCTTGGATGTTGATGCCATCAAAATTGTTGCCGATGGTGTAAATGCCCTGCATACACAAGATAAAGGCTTGCTGATAATTACCCACTATCAGAAATTGCTCAACTACATTGTTCCGCATTTTGTTCATATCTATGCCGGCGGCAAGATTGTTACCACCGGCGGCCGCGAACTGGCTCTTGAATTGGAAGAAAAAGGCTACGCCGCATTTGTGAAAGATAACCAATGAGCAAGCTTCTGCACGACATCAAACTTATCGGCGATGATATTCCGTGGCTAAAAGATATGAGGTCGGCGGGCAGAGATGCTTTTGCCGTTAGCGGCATACCGCAACCAAAAGCCGAGGCCTGGAAATATACCAAACCGATTCGCTTTTTTGCTGAGGATTTTACACCGGCTCCGCGTGGAGAAGGTTGCTTAAACCCAAATAAAAACTTACCATTTAATGCTTGTAAAATATATTTTGAAAACGGAGTTTTTTCCTCTTGCGACGATGATTTGCCACAGGGAGTAGAGGTGTTGCCGCTAATCGAGGCTATAATGTTTAAGCCCGAAATCAGAGGAAAAATCGGTGCGTTGGCTGATGTCTCCAAACACCCGTTTGCTGCACTGAATCAAGCTTATCTCGGCGAAGGCGTTTATATAAAAGTTGCCGCCGGCACCAAGGTTGAAAAGCCATTAGCCATAATAAATCATATTACTGCCGACCAAGAATTGCGGCAACATTCTCTACGCAATCTGGTGATTATGGACGATTCTTCTCAAGCCGAGATAATGGAATATTATTGCTACGACGGAGAGCTAAAATCATCTTACTTTGTAAATATGGTTAATGAAATTTACATAAGCGAGAATGCTTCTTTGCATCATTATAAGTTGCAATCCGAGGCCTATAAGGCTGCACATATTGCGCTTAATTCGGTATTTGTTGCCGCAAGCGGCGAGTACAAAAGCTTTTGTTTGCAAAAGGGTGCTGATTTATCACGCAACGAAACCAAAGTAATTTTGTCAGCCGAATATGCCAAAGCCGAAGTTGATGCCGCATATATCATGAATGGCTGGGCAACCATTGATACCACTACCGATATTGAGCACCTCAAACCGTTTACCCAATCATCACAGTTGGTTAAAGGAGTTATCGGCGGTCAAGCCAAAGGTGTGTTCCAAGGCAAGATTCATATTGCCCCTCAAGCCGTCAAAACCGAAGGCTACCAATTACACAAGGCAATGTTGCTAAGCGATGAAGCCGAAATTGATGTTAAGCCGGAGCTGGAGATTTTCGCCGATGATGTCAAATGCTCGCATGGAGCCGCCAGCGGTGAGCTTAATGCCGATCAGCTGTTTTATATGCGTTCTCGCGGTATTGGCGAAGAAGAAGCGCGTCAAATTTTGATAGATGCCTACTTAAATGATGTCATTGCCAAGATAGATAATCAAGAGATTAGGCAATTTATGAGTATGGCCGCCAATCCGCTCAAAGAAAGGGAATAAAGATGTTCGATGTTATGAAGATTCGTCAGGAATTTCCGATTTTGGCGCAAAAAATAAACGGCAAGCCCAACACTTTTTTAGACAGCGGAGCGTCGGCGCAAAAACCCAAATGTGTTATCGACAAAATGACGCAGATGTATCTTCATGAATATTCCAATGTTCATCGCGGCTCTTATTTTTTATCGGAAGAAATAACCTCTGCCTATGAAGAGGCACGTCGTGATGTGCAAAAATTTATCAATGCCGGAAGCGATTCGGAAATTGTATTTACCCGCAACGCTACCGAAGCAATTAACTTGGTTGCAGCAAGTTATGGCCGCAAATATTTAACCTCTGCTGACGAGGTTTTGATTTCCGAGGCCGAACATCATGCCAACTTGGTTCCGTGGCAAGTATTAAGAGATGAGATTGGTTTTAAGCTTAATATCTGTCGAGTAAACGATGATGGTTCATTTGATTTTTCAGATTTTAAAAACAAGTTAAGCCCAAAAACCAAATTGGTTGCCATTACCGGTATGTCCAATGTTTTGGGCACGGTATTCCCTCTTGCAGAGATAATAGCCGAGGCACACAATATCGGAGCCAAAGTTTTGGTCGATGCCTGCCAACTTGCCGTCCATCGCAAAATAGATGTCCAAGTATTGGATTGTGACTTTTTGGCATTTTCCGGACACAAAACCTACGGCCCGACCGGAATTGGCGTGTTGTATGGTAAATATGATTTATTAGATTCTATGCCGCCGTACCAATGCGGTGGTGATATGGTTGACAAAGTCACTTATGAGCATACCACTTTTGATGTTCCGCCGGCTCGTTTTGAAGCCGGAACTCCGGCGATTGTAGAGGCAATAGGCCTAGGCGAGGCTTTGAGATTTTTACAAAACATAGGCATGGATAATATTGCAGCACATGAAGATGAGTTAACATCTTACGGCATGGAAAAATTATCATCGATCTCCGGACTTCGCCATATAGGTCAAGCCAAAGAAAAAAGCGGGATACTCTCATTCGTAATAGACGGAATTCACCCTCAGGATTTGGCGTTTATCCTTGATAAAGAAGGTGTAGCCGTAAGGGTGGGGCATCATTGTGCGGCTCCGTTAGTTCATCGTATGGGATATGAATCCGTAGCTCGAGCATCGCTTGGAGTGTATAATACTAAAGAAGATATTGATATTTTGTGTCAAGCTATCAACAAAGCTAAGACATTTTTTTAAGACAAAGAGTAAGACAATGGAAGAAATAACCGATATTACCCTCGGAGCAGAAAAAAAAGATTATGTTGCCCATGCCGGTAGCCCTCTTAAAGAAGGTGTTGCCAAAGCATCTCGCGACGACTTGATTATGGCACTAAAAACCGTAAGCGACCCCGAAATTATGATAAATATTTGGGATATGGGGTTGGTTTACAAGTTAGAGCAACAAGAAAACGGCAATGTTTATATTGAGATGACTGTTACTTCACCGTTGTGTCCCGTTGCCGGAGTTTTGCCCGAACAAGCCGCTGCGGCGGTTGCCTCTCTGGACGGAGTTGGTGAAGTTGAAGTAAAGATTGTCTGGGAGCCCGCGTGGAGCATAGATATGCTAAGCGAAGAGGCCAAAGAAATGTTTGAATTGTTTTAGCTAAAAAATATAAAGAAAAAAGTTGTTTTAAACCAAATTTGATGTTATCAAACAGGTATTGTTTTTTTGACTAAAGGATTTGCCGATGAGTACATCAAATTTTATTCCCGTAAAAACGGACCGCTTGGTGGTTGATGAATTTCGTACTTCCGATTTTCACCGTTTACAGGAAATAGCCTTTAACATAAATCATAATGCCGACGAGCACGCCAAAGACGGCTATTGCCCTTTCTACACTTTTCAGGTTGATAAAGACACTCCTGATCGCGACAATGTAATCAGAGGCAAGGTATCGGAATTCTTAATCAAAGCAGAAAGAGAGCGCAAACAAGAACCTCGCTCTACCTATCGTATGGCAGTCAGATTGCCCGATGGTAAACTAATAGGAAATGTAACCGTCGATATGCTCCCCATCGAAGAAAACGGCAAAAAGATATATGGCGATTTAGGCTATTTTATAGATCCTGAGTACGGCGAGCACGGCTATGCGACCGAAGCCGTAAGAGGGCTGGTTCACCACTTTTTCAAACAATATCCCAAGCTTGACATAACGGCACATCCGGCCAACAAGTTTTCTCGCAAATTAATTGAAAGAATAGGTGGTAAACAAGTCGGATACAAAGAGGCTTCACATTATGGGCATGGTGAGCCGCGAGCAGTATTTGAAGTCCATAAGGCCGATTTCTACCGTTCGTCACCGTTCTACCAAAAAATGCCGAATTTATTGACCGTATTAGTAAATCGTAAGTCTCAAAATAGTAGGAGATAGCCATGTTCAGCGATGCCGCATTACCGGAACCGAAAGTTATTTTGGAGGTAGAAAAACCGGCAGCAATGGTCGAAATAAATGAAAAAGACGGTATCTTTTTCAATCCTTGTTATACCGATATCAAACTTATCAGAGCCTATACCTACGAGCTATTGAAAAAGGCCTCTGAGCTTTTGCCGAAAGGGTATCATTTTGTAGTTTATGAGGCCTATCGTCCGATGAGCTCACAAATAAAATTATGGGACGGTGTTGTTAAGAAAAAACAAAAAGAATATCCTAACTTGGCGATAGATTCTGAAGAATTTATTGCCATATGTGATGTTTTTGCCGCCAATCCCTACAGGCAAGGCAGCGGTCACCAATCAGGAGCAGCCGTTGATATATCGCTCCTTGATGACAAAGGGCAGGAGCTTGATATGGGAGGAAAGGTAAGAGGATTTGATGATACGGCAGATTTTGACTGCCCGACCATAAGTCAAGAGGCGCGTCGCAACCGCGAAATTTTAAGAAAAGCATTGTCTGAAGTCGGATTCGTTAACTATCCGGCAGAATGGTGGCATTACTCGTTTGGCGACAGACTTTGGGCTCGCTTAACCGGCTCCAAATTGGCTGTTTTCGGTAAGCTTGATATTTAAGGGGTAATTATGAGTATAGATGAACTAATCGAAAATTTTGAATTTTTTGATAGCTGGGAAGACAAATACCGTTATATTATAGAATTGGGCGAAAAACTTCCGCCGCTGGCCGAAAAATACAAAACCGAAGATTGGCTGGTTAAAGGTTGTCAGTCACAAGTGTGGTTGGTTCCGCACAAAGAGGGAGATGACATGTACTTTGAAGGCGATAGCGATGCCATGATAGTCAAAGGACTGATAGCTATTGTCTTACAGATATACAACCATAAACGTCCACAAGATATTAAGAGCTTGTCAATAGATGAAATTTTTAATAAACTCGGACTAAAAGAACATTTATCGCCGTCACGCCGCAACGGTTTGGAAGCGATGATAAACAAAATAAAGTTTTATGCTGGTTAGTTTTTATAAGGGGTAGTCTGTATGAACATACACGAATATCAGGCCAAAAAGATTTTACAAGAATATGGGATAAAAATTCCCAAGGGTAAAATTGCCTATACTCCGAACGAAGCTAAAAAGGCTGCCGCCGAGGTCTCAATCAAAGGGCCGTGGATGGTAAAAGCGCAGATTCAATCAGGCGCCCGCAACAGAGGGTATTTTATCGAAAAAGATGCCGGAAGCGAAGGCGGTATCAGACTTGTCAAATCACGCCGCAATATAGCAGGACAAGCCGAAGAAATGTTAGGCTCCACTCTGGTTACCATGCAAACCGGTCCGGTAGGTAAAAAAGTAAGCCGCGTTTATGTCGAAGCTTTTAGCGAGGTCGAAAGATATTTTTATATTGCCTTAGCCATAAACAGGGTTAAAGCCGAG
This sequence comes from uncultured Pseudomonadota bacterium, assembly GCA_949297185.1. GTDB lineage: Bacteria > Pseudomonadota > Alphaproteobacteria > RF32 > CAG-239 > CAZU01. Next base: position 20,636 of record CASFRM010000008.1, on the reverse strand, counting down.
CTTACTTTGCTTGTAGCCGTTGTCAAAGACCACGATATCCTAAAGTTAGCTCTATCTCGTCCGGAGGAGATTTTGCGAGTAAGTTTGAGCATCGGGCAAGAAGTTGATAAAGACAAGGTTACTCAAGTCATAAAATTTTTGAAGCTAAAGCCGCGGTCTGCCAAATATTTGGCCAAGATGATAAATTCTTTGCATCAGGTGTTTATGGAAAAAGATGCTTCCATGATAGAGATTAATCCGGTAGGGGTTATGAAAAACGGCGAGTTGGTAGCCTTGGATGCCAAAATATCGTTTGATGACAATGCCTTGTTCCGTCATCAAGATTTAGCCAAGCTTAAAGACGATTGCGAAGTTTCGGAACGCGAATTACAAGCTGCCAAATATCGTTTTACCTATAGCGAATTTGAAGGTTCGGTCGGCTGCATTGTAAACGGTGACGGACTAGCTCTGGCCGCGATGGATTTACTCCGCGAAAAAGGTATCGGAACGGCATGCTTTATCAATGTCAAAGGTGGTGTCGATAAGGACAAAATAGCCAGCGGCATTAAGATTATTATGACCAATCCGCGAGTTGAGGGAATATTGCTCAATATTTTGGGTGGTTTTTTAAGATGCGATTTGATTGCAGATGGTATAGTGTCGGCAGCATCAGAGGTTGGGCTAAATGTTCCGATGGTTGTTCGCTTTGAAGGAACCAATAAAGAAAAAGCCAAAGAAATACTATATACTTCTCGTCTCCCCATCATATGGGCGGACAGTATGGAAGATTCGGTAGATAAATTAGCTCAAGCACTTGAGGAGGCAGCATAAATGTCGGTTTTTGTAAATAAAGAAACTAAAGTTATCTGCCAAGGTATCACCGGTACACAGGCTTCTTTTCACATCCAAAAGTCATTAAACTACGGTACTCAGGTTGTAGGCGGTGTAACACCTGGCAAAGGTGGCACCATGCACCTCAATTTGCCGGTATTCGATACGGTAAAAGAAGCGGTAAAAGAAACCGGCGCCACGGCCAGTGTTATGTATGTTCCGGCCAAGTTTGTAAAATCTGCGGTTAAAGAGGCAGTCGAAGCTGAGCTGGATTTAGCCGTAACCATTGCCGATGGTGTTCCGCTTAAAGACATGCTAGAAATAAAATCAATGTTGAAAGGTTCAAAAACCAAGCTAATAGGCCCCAATACCCCAGGTATTATAACTCCCGGAGAAGCAAGACTGGGTATTTTCCCCGAAGACATTCATAATCAAGGCTCAATAGGGGTGGTATCTCGTTCATCAACTCTTACCTACGAGGCCGTGCTCGAAACCAAAAGAGCCGGCGGTGGTCAATCAACCGTTATAGGTTTGGGTGACGATGTTTTAATCGGAATGGATTTTATAGATGTATTAAAAGCATTTCATGAAGATGACGCTACCAAAGCTATCGTGATGATTGGTCAGCTTGGCGGTGCTTTTGAAGAAACAGCTGCAGAATGGTATAAAAGGTTGCCTGACAAAAAGCCCGTTGTAGCCTTTGTTGCCGGTAACGCTATTCCTTTTGGTCACAAGATGGGGTATGCCGGAGATATTACCACCAACGGCTACATTTCGGTCCAAGACAAAAAAGATGCTTTAAGCGATGCCGGAATAAAGGTTGTTAACCACATCAACGATATTCATTCAGCTCTAGAAGAACTAAGATGAGAGTTTTATCTCGCCTAATTGATTTAATATTACCGCCGCGTTGTGCCGTTTGCGGCAAAGTTATGAGCGAGGATAAAGGAATATGTGATGAATGCATATCTCAAATTGATTTTATAAATCACGACATATGCTATCGTTGCGGCAATCCATACGGAAACATAATTGATAAAAAAGGTCACAAACTTTGTCCACACTGCGCAGGCAAAAGAAGAGGTCTTTTTCGACTTTCCCGTTCGGCGTATAGCTATGACGATTTTTCAAAGAAGCTCATATTAGATCTAAAGTTTAATGACAAGACCGACTTAGCTCCGCTGTTGGCCAAAATGATGTATGTCGCCGGTCAGGACATTTTTGCTGCAGGCGTTGATATAATTGTTCCGGTTCCGCTTCATTATACCAGATTCTTAAAAAGAAAGTACAATCAAAGTGCCTTACTTGCTAAAGAATTAAGTAAGCTCACCAAAATACCGGTTTCGTACAATTCCTTAATCAAAAAGCGGATAACCAAGCCTCAAGTAGAATGCAACGGAATTGAAAGAATAAAAAATCTTAAAAATGCATTCGAATTGACGCCGTCACAAAAATTGAGCGGCAAAAGGGTTTTGCTTATAGATGATGTATTAACTACCGGCAGTACTTTGGAAGAATGCGGCAGAACAATTAAGAAATCCAAGCCGCGGTCAATAGATACGCTAACTATAGCTCGTGCTTTGTAATTTTATATCGCTTTTAATATTTCACAATATTTTGAAATGGCAGTTTGATACAAAGGCAAATCTTTAATGCTTTTATGAACCGATAGATATAAAGTTGCTTTTGCCGAGCATGGGATATTTTGCAAATAAATCAAATTATTTTTAGCCACCGTTATCGGCACGACACAAATTCCGGCACCATATCCGGCCATATCGGTAATAATTATATTAATGCTGTTAATGGGGCAAATTTTACGACATTTTTGCAAAATTGTTTTATAGGCTTTATCGGCATATGGTCTTGAGCTTCCGTCAAGAATGCGGTGATTTGATACCAAATCGTCAAGGTTTTGCGGCATTCCGCAGCTGTTTAAGTATTCTTTGCTGGCAAAAAATCCGCATGCGATTTCTTTTTTTGTAATAATCACCAAATCGTCATCTGTAGGCTCTGAGTAGGTAATGGCAATATCCCAATCTTCTGCATGCATATTGGGATCATCGGCAAATGTCATAATATCTTGCAATATATCACTTTGGGATTCTAACAGAATTGCCGCATCAATTTCCCTCGATAGGGCCAATCTTATTTTTTTTATTTTAGCGGCGGCCAAGGTTTTATATAGGTGTTCTACTTCATTAATAAGCATATTAAATTTTTTTATCAAATGCTCACCGACAGGTGTCAAAAAAGATCCTTTATTATTGGTAAGGATAAGAGATTTACCGATAATGTTTTCCAAATTTTCTATATACAAATTTATGGTTTCTACCGAGGCAGAAAGTTTTTGCGATGCCTTTCGTTTATTTCCGTACAAGAATACGGCATTAAGATAGAACAAGCTGCGCAGATTTTTAAGGTTAATCGGTATGTGGATTTTTCCGTAATTTAAATCAAAAAATGCAGCAACAGTGGTTACGATGTTTTTTGCTTTTTCGCTCAGAGAACAGCTATGCTGTCGTTGAAAAACTTCAATTTTTAAGTCACTTTCCAAAAAGGAAATATAATGAGCCAAAGTATCAACCGAAATACCGAGTATGCAAGCAGTTTTTTGCCGACTTACCGTATTAGCCAAAAACATCAAAGATAATAGTGCTTCAAGTCTTTTCAGACCTCTTTTTGTAATCATAGTCGCTCTCAAACAATGTTTTATTATATACTTATAGTATAGCAGATTAAATTAAGCAAGTTAAAATTGTTTTAATTATGTTATGTAAAAACAGTTGCTAAAAGTAAACTCCTGTACTATAACAAGCACACATCCACCATGGAGAATAAATATGAAAGTAGACATTTTTGATTTTGATCTTCCACGCGAACTTATTGCCTCACAGCCGGTAAGCCCTCGCCACGCTTCGAGATTACTTGATTTATCTGAAGAAGGTAAAATTACCGACCGCAATTTTAGTGATTTACCCGATTTGTTGGAGGCCGGAGATGTTTTGATAATGAATGATACCAAAGTAATACCGGCAAGGCTATACGGACAAAGGGGAGAGGCTTTGGTGGAAGTGACTCTGTATCATCCTGTAGATGGGCTTAGTTGGTGGTCCTTTATCAAAAATGCCAAGAGATTAAAAGCCGGAGATGTAGTAAAATTCTACACTGATAAGGTCTCTGCTGCAGATTCACCGTTTTCGGCCACCGTTATCGAAAAAGATGACAAAGATGGAGTTTTGCTTACATTTAATTGCGATGCTTCAGAGTTGACCGACTATCTTGAACAATTTGGATTTATGCCGCTTCCGCCCTACATAAAAAGGAACCGCCCGAGCAAAGACAGCCTTTGGTACCAATTTAATGACAAAGAAAATTATCAGACCGTATATGCCAAACACGACGGAGCGGTAGCAGCCCCGACGGCTGGTCTTCATTTTACCGAAGAAGTTCTTCAAAAGCTAAGAGATAAAGGTGTAAAAGAAGTTTTTGTAACACTTCATGTAGGAGCAGGAACATTCTTGCCGGTTAAAACCGATGATACCAAAGATCACAAAATGCACGCCGAATATGGTGTAATCAGTGAAGATGCAGCTTCCGAAATAAATCAAGCCCGCCGCAACGGAAAGAGGATTATTGCCGTCGGCACTACATCATTACGCTTATTGGAAACCGCCGCCGATGATAACGGGGTTATTCATCCTTTTGCTGACGAAACCTCAATTTTCATTACACCCGGATACAAATTCAAAGCCATAGATATGTTGATTACCAATTTTCACTTACCGAAATCAACTTTATTTATGTTGGTAAGTGCCGTTGCCGGTCTTGATACCATGCAAAAAGCCTATGCCCATGCCATAGCAAACAAATATCGTTTTTATTCATATGGCGATAGCTCAATTATCAAATGCGTAAATAAAATTTAACTTTTGCGTGTTAGATTGCCCATAGTTTATTTATTTGACAAAGGGCACAACACATTGCGTTTGCATCAAACATTGGAAAAATACCTTCCGCTTATTGGCAATATGCTGATTCCGGCAGCATTATTTGCATATGTGTTGTTTAGCTATTTACTTCAAGACGAGTTTATCTACGACAGCAGTCTGACTTATCACTGGCTTTTTTTTAGCCTTTCATCTGTCAATTTCATAGTCTTGCTCTATTTCAATCAAGGCAGATTATTGTTTTTCAATACGGTCATTGTACTGGGATATATACTACTGAATCATCTAAAAATTTTATTCGGAAGCGAATATGCCGATACACCGTGGTTTGAAAATTTGGTATTTTTTCTGTTTTTGGATATGCTGATTTTTTATCGCGTCCATAGCCGCAAGTTTTTGGGTAAGACCTCTTTGTTGATGTTGGTCGTTATTATTTTAGAGTACACTTTGTCAGAACAGTTGAGCCGGTATGGTTGGGGAATATCATTTTACTATTACGGAATTGATATTTATCCTACGATATTGGCACTGGCAGTTTGTTTTATGTCGCTTTATTATGCGATTCGAGATGGTAAACTAACCGACTATAATATATTTTTTGCCAGTTTATGCGTATTTTGCGGAATAGCATACAGCGAAAATCATTACGGACTAAGTTTGTTTTTTGCGCTTTCGCAGATTATTATAGGCATAGATATTATATATAATCTGGTTTATCACCACTATTACGACGGAACAACGGAACTATATAGCCGCAAATCTTATCAGCACCAATCCGAGCACTTTCCGCAGAAATATTGTTTAGGAATAATAAGCATAGATGCTTATGATAAATTACAAAGCAATCTTGGGCGCAAATCGGCAAATTCGGTGGTAAAAATGTTGGCTCGAATTATTGCTCAAAATAACCCTGATGATACTGTATATCGTTATGATGATGACGAATTTGTCGTTTTATATAAAACTCTCGATAAGAAAGAAACCTTTTCCAGACTAGATGAAATCAGAAGACTTATAGCCGGTTTGAGTTTTGAATATTCCACATCCCAGAAACCTCTCAAACTAACGGTTTCTTGCAGCGTTGCCGAAAAGAAACGCAGCGATTTTAATGCGGCAGAAGTTTTGGCAAGAGCCGATGCTGCGATGCGTAAGACCCTAAAGTTTAGTCACAATGTAACTTCTCAAGGCTAGTTTTTTCTTAGCTTACGATTTAGTACAACCACACCCGCAATAATAAAAGGCAAAGATAACAACTGTCCCATTGTAAGTCCGCCGATTAAGAAACCGAGCTGAGCATCAGGTTGCCGGAATTGTTCCATCAAAATTCTAAAGGTTGCATACAAGATAACAAAGAGTGCCGAAACGATTCCGGAGTTGTTTCTAACCTTTGCGATTTTCCATAGGCAGTTTAGAATAATAAAAAGCACAATACCTTCAAAGCAGGCTTCGTATAATTGCGAGGGGTGTCTTGGTAAATATCCGCCGTTTGGAAACCTGACTGCCCAAGGCACGTCGGTAACTCTGCCCCATAATTCATCATTTATAAAATTGGCGATTCTGCCCAAGAATATCCCGACTGGAGCGTACAAGGCTACCAAGTCGGTAATTGCCAAGAATTGAAATTTATATTTTCTGGCAAATAGATATGCCGCAACTATCACTCCGACGATTCCGCCGTGAAACGACATTCCGCCTTTCCACAATTCAAGCAAATGCCACGGTTTAAGCCACATTTCCGCACCGCCGTAGAACATTGCATAACCGATTCTTCCGCCCAAAATTATACCTAATGTAATGTAAAAAGCTAAATCTTCGATTTGTTGAGATGAGTACCCCAAATCATATTTTTTATTATTCTTAAGCACCAAAAACCACGCGGCAATAATTCCGGCCAAATAAGCCAGAGAGTACCATCTGATATCAATTATACCCAAGCTGAAAGCAATCGGAGAAATTTCCGGATAAGGCAAGCCAGTCATTAAATACATCCTTAAAAAAGTTTTTTATTGATTAAAGAATAATTAATTTACGATTATATATCCACACCTAAAAAATTATAAAAATTTTTTTCGACTCATATTATTGATTTTTAAATAAATTTTCTTCTGCAAATTATCCACAGGATTAAAATTGGTGGACAAATGCGACTCGGCGGTTGCAAATGTTTTTGACCCAATGCAAGCTTTAAGACAGTGATGTCGCCCACACCGTTTATGGAGGAAAAAACAGAATGCAACTGGCTCAGAATTTAGCCCCGCAAAACAACCCGATAGATATGGTTGAAAACATATTTTCATCTCGCTCATACGAGCTTGAGCGCCGCAACGCCAACGAGGTTGTTGTCGAAGTTCAAGGAAAATGGAGCAATATGCTGCTGTTTTTTGCTTGGGAAAGCTCAATGAAATGTCTTCATATGTCATGTTTGATGGAAATTGAAAACAAACTTGAAGATCGCAGCAAAATTTTTGAGCTTTTGGCTTTGGTAAACGAAAATCTTTGGGTCGGACATTTTTCCTATTGGAGCGAACAAAATATGCCGGTATTTAAGCATTCGGTGTTCCTAAATTACGAAGAAGAATATTTTGAACATAAAATATCTCAAATGATAGATATAGCCGTTAACGAATGCGAACGCATCTACCCTGTTTTTAAGGTGGTAATGACTAAGGGAATGGAGCCCAAAGATGCTCTATACCCCATAATAATGGAAACGGCAGGTCAGGCCTAAAACAAAAAAGGCTTATCCTAGCAAATGGGATAAGCCTTTTTTATTAAATAATTTTTTCCACAAATTCTCCTACTGTCTGCGACGATTGTAACGCCGACTGGCAAGAGAATATGCTAATGTCCAAGCAGTTACCCAACATGATGGCAAAATCATCACTTTCGTCATCTACCGGTAAATCAACTATTAAAGTGTGCTCAGCTACTTCACACCCTGTTAAGGATGATATAAGAGCAATCAGTTCCTTTTTAAGCTTACTTTTTTTGTTCATGACGAAAATGTTTTTTGGGAAAGTTAGACATCTTTTTTGTTTTTCTGTCTGCGTTCGGGAGCTTTTGTCCTTTTCCTTCGTAATATCTGTAAAAAGGGGAACTTGCAAAACAACCTCTGATATAACGCAGCATTTTTCTTAAATTTGTATCCATAGGCTTATGATTAAATAATTAGTAATTACCATGGATTGTATTGGTTGTATCACAAATAAGCAAGCATTATTTTTTAGACTTTTTCCATTCTGCAACATTTGAGTTATGCTCTTTAAGAGATGTCGCAAAGTTGTGCCCTCCGTTACCGTCAGCTACAAAATAGAGATAATTGGAGTATTCAGGATTCGCCGCCGCAGCGATAGATGCTTTCCCCGGATTGCAAATCGGTGTAGGGGGCAAGCCATAATATTTATAAGTATTGTATGGACTGTCTGTTTTTAAGTCTTTTCTAAACAGAGGTCTTCCCAGCTCTTTTTCTCCGTTGGTTAAGGCATAAATTACCGTGGGGTCTGTTTGTAGTTTCATTCCCTTAATTAAGCGGTTGACAAATACCGAAGCCACTAACCCGCGTTCGTTTTCAAGAGCTGTTTCTTTTTCAATAATTGAGGCAAGTATAATGAGTTGGTTGATATTTTTTACAGGTACGATCTCATCTCTTGCATTCCACTGATTTTCGGCAAATTCTCTCATGGCCTTTTTAGCTCTGAGCACAATATTATTTTTCGGTTCTCCGCGCACAAAAGAATATGTTTCCGGCAACAATTCGCCTTCCTTGATTACCTCGGTAATTTCTCCGCTCAAAAGAGGTTCTTCGTTGATTATTGTGACCATTTGAGCCGAGGTAAGACCTTCAGGCAGAGTGATTTTGCGATAAATCACTTCGCCGTTCGCCAGTTTATCCAACACTTGTTTCATTGAAACATTCCCGCTAAAAAGATATTCACCGGTTTTAAGTTTTTTATCAAGTCCTGCGATTCTGGCAGACAGCTTAAACAACCAAGGCTTGTTTATTACCTTATTTTCGTTTAATTTTCTGGCGACAGCGGCGGTTGAATCACCTTTTTCGATCAAGAGGTAAGAATTATCGTCCAATGAGATTGGAGAATAGAACCAAGAATTAAGAGCAATTCCGCAAGATATAAGAAGTACAATACAAACAAAAGCAAGTTTTTTCATTTTGTGTCGGTGCGATTCGAAAATAATTGATATAAAAACAAATGAAACTCGCCGATAAAATCAGGCGAGTTTCACCAACTTTCCTAAAGCCATTGAGACTTAAGCATTCTTTGAAAGATAGTCGATAGCATCTTTAACGGTAAGAATTTTTTCAGCGGCTTCATCAGGAATTTCGCAACCGAATTCTTCTTCGAAAGCCATAACCAATTCTACTGTATCCAAACTATCTGCGCCCAAATCTTTAGATTCTTCAACGCCAAGATGCTCTGCAACGATTTTCTTAACGCGATTTGCTGTATCAGTCATAATGTAAACCTCAAAAAAATTAAAACAATTAACAAAACCTCTTACAAGGTCGTTCGGAGATAGTTAGCACTATTTTATTTAATTTGACAAGCATTATTTGCACAAAACGCACAATATTTGCTCGATTTTGTGTCTATCGCATTGAAAAAGCAATAAAAATATTAGGTGGTAAACTTAGCGTTTAACAGATTCGCAAACTCACAAAATAGTACAATAAACCGTAAATGCTGTTGACAAAGCACTACACAACGCTTAATTTAAACACAGACATTTACATATTAAGGAGGGTCTCTTAAATGAAAAAAGTATTGTATGTTGTTTTGGTTTTAGTAGTTTTGTTGGGCTTGTCAATGCTGCTCAAAAATAATGAGCCGGCCACTGTAGCCGAAGAAGCAGCAGTAGTAACCGATGCTTCGGGCAATGTTGTTGCAGAGGAAGTAGTGGTTGTTGACGAAGAACCCTCTGGCGAAGAAGCTATGGAATCTGTTGATGTTGTTGAAGAAAATCCTGAAGCAACATCTGATGAGGATGAAACCGTAGTAGAAGAATAATTTTATTATGGCAGCAACCCTCTGTAAGGTGCAGGGGGTTGTTTTTTTTGCGTTTGTTGCTATTTTATAAGAAGACAGTAGAAAGAGGAGAAAATAAATGAAGGTAGGAATAATCGGAGCCGGTTCTGTAGGGGCCGCCACGGCATTTGCCCTTATGATGAGAGGGGTTGCTCGTAAAATTACTCTAATTGACATGAATGAAGATAAAGCCTGGGCTGAGGCCGCAGATATAGCCCATGCTGCACCTTTTGCCTATGCAAATAAGGTAAAATCAGGAACTTACAAAGATTTGGCTGGCTGCGAGGTCGTTATTGTAACCGCCGGAGCTAATCAAAAACCCGGAGAAACCCGTATTGATTTGCTTGGTCGCAATGTTAAGATATTTTCCGATATCATTCCGCAAATTGTTGCTAACGCACCGGAAACAACATTGTTGATTGCAACAAATCCGGTAGACATCATGACCGAAGTTGCCTTAAAGTTATCCGGCTTCCCCAAAGAGAGAGTAATCGGTAGTGGTACAGTTTTGGATACTGCTCGCTTCCGTACCGACCTTGGTTACCACTTAGGTGTATCTCCGAAATCGATTCACGCCAATGTCTTGGGCGAGCACGGCGACAGCGAAGTTTTATGCTGGTCAAACGGTGACAGCGGCACATTGCCTTTGGCTAAAATTGCCGAAGATTTGGGCAAGCCATTGACAGCTGAAGTAAAAGCTAAAATAGATGATGATGTCCGCAATGCTGCTTACAAAATCATCAACGGCAAGGGCGCAACATTCTATGGAATTGCCGGAGCCATTTGCCGTATATGTCAGGCAATCACCACCAATGAATATGCAGTTTTGACCGTATCTTCGCATCATTCAGAAGTTGCCGGTGTTAAAGATGTCTGCATTTCAATGCCGACCGTAATCGGTAAAAGAGGTGTTCATGATGTTTTGTATCCTATTCTTGACGCTGATGAAAATAAACAGCTAAAAGAAAGTGTCGAAAAGATGAAAAAATTCTCTGATGATGCTTTAGCAATGATAGGAAAATAATCAAGAAAAAGCCCCGCGGTTTGCGGGGCTTAATTTTTTAGAACAACACCTTAAATCTAAGCTCTGTAGTGTATCCGTAATCAACCTCAACATCTGAGTTGTCGGCAAATTGATAATCGGCAAATGCCCCGAAAGTCACATTGTCGGTCAAGAAATAATCAGCCGAAGCCTGCATAAACCAAGCATTTACATCATCACCGAACTGAAATTCATAACGCAACCCTGCATCAAAAGCAAAATTATACTCATTTTTATGAACAGCGGCCATTGCCGTGTAATACAAATCTCTGTCACTGCTATCGATATTTCCGTTTACGGCAAAACCGGCATAAGGGGTCAAACCGTTTTCCAATTCTTTAGCCAGTTTAACTTCACCGCGTAGCTCTTTATACCAACGAGTGTTGCCGTATTCGGCACGGATTCTGTTTTTAGCCTCGCTACTGTGACCATACCAACTTCTCGGACTATATGTATAGTAAGAAGCACCAACCTGCATCATCAAATCGTTATAAAGACTCATGTTTTTCTTTACACCGACTTCATAATCAAAGTTGTGTTCGTTATTATATTCTTGGTTGGTCAACCACTTGGTGTTAAAACGATTTCCTAAAGTGAAAGAAACAGCGGTATTATTACCGATTCCCATCATCAAATTTTCTCTGACAATTAAATCTTCTTTTACGCCGTCATCATCAAACTTTGTTCTTTCATATGCAACCGACGTGTTAGAAAGAGTTTCCATATCTTCCGGTAAATACAAAGGAGCGGTAATATCGCCATAAGCAAAAGCATTAGAACAAGCCAACATGGCAACAGCCGCAACCGAAGTAACTAATTTATAATTCATAAAGTCTCTCCTATTTTTATCAAAACGATTGCTTAAGAATATAGTTGCAAAATATTAATAAATTTATAATTTTGGTTTTAACTCTTGCGTTGCAAATAAAAATATGCATATATTTTAGGCAAGTAAATTAATGGGTTTTTATATATGGTAAAAGTAATCACATTCGGTTGCCGAATGAATTCTTATGAGTCAGAGGTAATAAAAGAAAAACTATCGCATGTTGACAATGTGATAGTTGTTAACACCTGTGCGGTAACGGCCGAAGCCGAAAGGCAGTGCCGTCAAATGGTGCGTAAACTGGCCCGCGAAAATCCAGATAGTAAAATCGTTGTAACCGGATGTGCGGCTCAGGTTTCTGCACAAAAATTCGCTGAGATGCCTGAAGTAGATTTAATTCTGGGCAATAAAGAGAAGAGGAATATTGCTGAATATTTGTCCCAACCATTGAGTGAAAAAACAATTGTCGGCGACATATTTTCATATGACGGCTATGACGACTATATTATCACCGGATTTGAAGGCAGACAGAGGGCTTTTGTTCAAATCCAGCAAGGTTGTGACCACAGATGTACTTATTGTATAGTCCCGTTTGCCAGAGGCAACAATCGTTCGGTTCCGCAATCGGATATAATCACCCAGATTCGCACTTTATTGGCCGAAGGCTTTGCCGAAATATGTTTGACCGGAGTTGATATTTGCTCATACAAACCATCTTTTAGTGAGCTGGTTAAAAATATTTTAGAGCAAATACCCGAGATTCCATCTTTGCAGTTTGGCTCGCTGGACCCCGCCGCCATAGACGATGATTTTGTAGAGTTGGTGAAGAGCTATCCGAATATAGCTTCGCATTTTCATTTTTCGGTTCAGTCCGGAGACAATATGATTCTAAAAAGAATGCGTCGCCGCCATAGTCGCGAAGATGTCATAAATTTGTGTCATAAGATTAAAGCTGTTCGTCCGGACGCAAGTTTCGGAGCCGACTTTATTTGCGGTTTTCCGACCGAAACAAGAGAGCAGTTTCTAAATACGGTAAAATTGGTAAGAGAAGCCGGTATTACCAAATTGCATGTATTTCCATATTCCGAACGCCCCGGAACACCTGCGGCTTTAATGCCTCAAGTTCCGGTCGAAGAAAGACGAAACAGAGCCAATATTCTTCGTCAGGAAGGAGAAGAGATAAATGATTAACTGGTTTGGCAAATTAACCGGAGGTTTGAAAAAAACATCTGACAAGATAAGCGGTGGTATCAGCGATATCTTTTCCGGCAAAAAAATAGATGCAGCCACCATCGAAGATTTAGAAGAAATCTTGCTGCTTGCCGATATGGGGTATCAAGCAACAACAGAAATAATTAAAAAATTTTCATCGCAAAAAGTTGATAAAGAAGCCGATATAGTAGCAATTAAGCAAAAGCTGGCCGATGAAATTTGCACAATACTAAAACCATGCCAACAAGAACTTGTGTTTTCAAACGAAACACCGCAAGTAGTTTTGTTGGTCGGTGTTAACGGCGCTGGCAAAACCACTACAATCGGCAAATTAGCACACAAATTTAAGGGAAAGCAAATTAGCTTTATTGCCGGCGATACATTTCGTGCGGCTGCCGTTGAGCAGTTAAAAGTTTGGGGCGACAGAAACAATATAAAGGTATACAGCGGAGCATCTGGTTGTGATGCAGCCGGCTTGTGCTATGACGGTTTGAATGCAGCTATTAAAAACAGTGATGAGTTGGTGTTTATAGACACGGCTGGGCGTTTGCAAAATAAGGCGGATTTGGCCGAAGAATTGAAAAAAATTGTAAGAGTTATCAAAAAGGTTATTCCTCAAGCTCCGCACCATACCTTACTATGTGTTGATGCCACAGGAGGTCAAAATGTGCTTGACCAAGTCAAAACCTTCAAAGAAATTTGCGGAGTAAACGGTGTAATAATGAATAAGCTTGACGGCACGGCCAAGGGAGGAATTTTGGTTGCCGTAGCTCATGAGACTAAAGTTCCTATATACTATATCGGAGTGGGTGAGGGGATAGATGATCTGCAAGAATTTGATGCCCAATCCTTTAGTCATTCATTGTTAGGATTATAAAAAATAAGCCGTCTCTTGCGAGGCGGCTTTAATGTTATTTGTTGTCTTGCGGAGTGTATGGTTCAAATACAAGTTCTCCGTTATTGTCGGTAATCAAGACCAGATAGTTGCCTTGCATTTTATATGATTTTACTTTTGGCAAAATCTGCAAGAAGTTTTGTTCTGCCTCCATAGCCTCTTGCGGTCCCATCATCATGGTTGTTGCAATCGGAGAAAAGCTGATTGAGTTATCCTCTCCCAAAGTATAAGATCCCATCATATTATTTACGACTTTGCCGTTAAAGCGGCCGTCCTCGGAAAAATTAACCGTAGTCGGAACATTGTTTAGTGAGTCTGTTAATTTATAAGCTCCTGTTTTGAATACTTGAGCATCCTCAGAATCACAAGCAGCTAAAAAGAGAAGTAGTGCCAAAGCAAGTTTTTTCATATTTTTTCTCCTTAAAATAAAAAATTATTCGTAATTATCGTCCCCTTTAACTCTCTCAATATCAGCACCGACACCTTTAAGCTTTTCTTCCAGTTTTTCGTATCCGCGATCAAGATGATAAACACGGTTAACAACTGTTTCGCCTTCGGCAATAAGTCCGGCCAACACAAGAGCAAAAGACGCACGCAAGTCGGTAGCCATAACCGGAGCGCCGGAGAGTTTTTTAACTCCGCGCACGATAGCGGAAGCATGTCCGTGAACATTGATATTTGCGCCCATACGCAAAAGTTCAGGCACATGCATAAAACGATTTTCAAAAATCGTTTCGGTTACCATAGAAGCACCATCTGCAGTCAGCATTAAAGCCATAAATTGAGCTTGCAAATCGGTAGGAAAGCCGGGAAAAGGCTCAGTCATAATGTCTTTACCTACCAGGTTACATCCTTTGGCATCAACAATTATTGAATTTGGGGTTTCAATAATATTTACTCCCATATCTTTCAATACTTGAAGCGGCTGGCGCAAGGTTTCAGACTTAGCATTAATCAGCTCAATTTTACCTCTGGTGATGGCAGCGGCAACAGCATAAGAACCAGCCTCGATTCTGTCGGCAATAATTTTATGTACGGCACCATGGAGTTTATCCACGCCCTCAATGGTTAATATAGATGTTCCGATTCCTTGGATTTTTGCCCCCATGGCATTTAAGAGCTTAGCCAAATCACCGATTTCAGGTTCTTTGGCGGCATTTTCCAAAACGGTAGTTCCTTCGGCCAATACGGCAGCCATCAGCAAGTTGCAGGTTGCTCCGACCGAAACGCCGGAAAATAGTATGTGAGTTCCTTTTAGCCTGCCGTCAGATTGTGCGTAAATATATCCGTTTTTAATTTCGATTTTAGCACCCATTTTTTCCAAAGATGATAGGTGAATATCCATAGGTCTGGCCCCGATAGCACATCCCCCGGGAAGAGAAAGCTCGCATTTGCCGAAACGAGCCAAAAGGGGGCCCAAAACATAGTAGGAGGCACGCATTTTTCTAACATAATCATAAGGAGCAGTAAGAGATTCAATGTCTTTGGTGCGGTAAGAGTATGTTTTTGTAGCATGTCCGTCAACAAAGTCATCAAAATCATTAATTTTGGTGCCGAGCTGTTCCAAAAGCGCGTTCATTGCTTTGATGTCAGAAAGCATCGGCATATTTGTAAGGGTAACGGTTTCATCGGTCAAAAGCGAAGCGCAAATTAAGGGTAGTGCGGCATTTTTTGCACCGCTGATAAAAATTTTACCTTCCAAGGGCTTGCCACCGCGAATTTTAATTTTATCCATTTTTCTTATCTTTCAGGGCTTGTAATTCTTTTTGTTGTTTTTTTCTTTTTTGCAAATTTTTTTGCAAAGCCTTAGCCTCGCGTTCAAAACGCAATGAAGCGCGAGTTTTTTTCACATTTTTAATTTCTTCGGTCATAATCACTCACAAGATAAATCAACGATTTTCCTAGAGTATACAACATAAAAAAGAAAAAAATAGCAAAATAAATAAAAAATCCCTTGATTTTTAAATTTTGGTTATGTATGTTGTGTTTCGCAAGGTAGATAAAACTTTGCCGCTATAGCTCAGTGGTAGAGCACACCCTTGGTAACGGGATGGCTAAGCGAAAAGTTGCCATTAGGCAAGTTTTCGTCTGTAACATCTCAGAAAACCTTATCGAAAAAGGCAATATGGATATTGCCGCATTGAGATTAGGTTCCTGAGGGGAGTAAGTCCGAAAAAGGACTTGCGAACCCACTCAAGATATAGTAAAAGAAGCTTATTATGCCGCTATAGCTCAGTGGTAGAGCACACCCTTGGTAAGGGTGGGGTCGTAAGTCCGATTCTTACTAGCGGCACCATTAACACTAAAGCCCCCTAAAATGGGGGCTTTAGTGTTAATGATATATCCGCAAGTTGGGATCGGACTTACGAAGTAAAGTCCGGAGCGGGTAGTTGGTGAAAACGAGTATTGAGCTTTAGCTTTTAGCTCAGCGAAATACGAAGTTTGAACCTTACGGCGCGAGGAGAACCCGCTAAGCGGGAGTACCCATTCTTACCTCACGGCACCATTTTTGATAACGCACCGTTAAAGGTGCTTTTTTTGTATGTACTTCAAGCCTTTCGGAGAGTCCGATTTTAGATGTTTTTAATTTGACGATTTTTATAAACTTATCGGACTTTTTAAGCGAAAACTAAGAAAATAAAGCTTTTATAATTTACCATTTCAAATTCCAATCATATAAAATGTGATATTTTTTATAAGTATAATGAAAAAATAAATAAAACAGCGCTAATAGTTTTATTTTTTCATTAATGAATTGTGGCATTTATTAAAAAGTAATAAAATCGCTATTGACATTTTATAAAAAATAATGCATATGTTTTGCATATTTAATATTTTTTAGGAGAAAAACATGAAAAACTTTACATATTATGAAGCTGAAAAATTTTTAAAAGAAATAGCAAAAAATAAAGCTATTGATGTTGATAATTTTGACTTAAACAAACATAGTGATGCTGAAGAAATTTCTAATTTATTAGATGTTTCCGAATCTACCGCAAATAATTGGCTATCAGGAAGAACCGATATATCAAAATTAGGAAAACAAGCATTAGCTTGCCAATTGATGCTTGATTTAATACAAACATATAATAACATTCCTCAATCTAATATTATTGTAAAAAAACAAGATACTTATGAAATTTATTCTGCTTTAGAAAATGGAGAGTATGAATTATTAGCAACAACAACAAATCCAAAAATTGCAAGAACAATCAAAGAGATTCAAAAAGTTTATAATATATTAAATGTATGTAGGGATTTTATATCTACAGAATTAAAAACTCGAGAAACAAGTGGATATGAAGATTCTCTTTTACAGCCATATCGAATAAATCTTAATAACTTGATTGATTTAATGCATTATATTCAAGATGGTGTTACATTTTCTGAAAAGTATGAAAATTTATTACAAATGCCCATAGATTTTAATTTTGATGCTAAAAAATTTGAAAATACTTCTGAACTTAAGGCTGATAACAAAGATATTATTTCCGAATTTGTTTCTCCGATATTCAGAACATATAAAGGTCAAATTGATACTAAAAAAATTCCCGAAGGGACCATTATTAAAAGAATTATGAAAAGGGGTAATCAAAAAGGAAATATCTACGAATTAAAAAAAGAAGGAGATAAAATCATTTGCCCCAAAAACGGCAAAAGCTATCCTAGCATCAATGCTGCCAGCTCTGACATTTTAGGATATGAAGAAGATGTTAAAGAAACCTGGTATTTTTACGATAATATTCATAATGAATGGAAAAAATGTAAACATTTAGTTGAAGATGAATAATATTTTGAAAATCATTTTTTTTATATCTATCTTGAGCTGTAATTGTTTAGCTCAAGATAGGTATACTATGGAAAATACAAAACTAATAGATGGAATACGCTATAATGTTAATAAAGAACCTATAAATGGTATTGTGTATGTCTATTATCCGAATGGAAAAGTTCTTTTGGAGGCTCAGTATAAAAACGGCAAAATGGATGGCATTAGTCGAGGTTACAGGCCTGATGGAACTTTGTTACAAGAAATAATTTATAAAAATTCAAAAGAGATAAAAAGAAATATATATCCTCAAGGTAAGCCAATTATCGCATACAATTATCAATTTTCTTACTCAAAAGCTTAAAATCCTCATAGTTTTCAGTCCGATAATTGCATAGTATCTCGCACCAGTTTTGATATTTCCGCCTATGTGGCGGATTTTTTGTTTTTAAACAAGCGCTTATTTAGTCCGATTTTGAGGATTTAAAATTGGCGTTTTTTGATGATTTATCGGACTTTTTGATAAGTACTTATTATTTTAATTTAGCTGATAGCAAAGGAATATCATTTTGTAATTGTAGAATAATTTTATCTAATGCCTTTTTGTAACTTTCAAATGCAGCTACTGTGTACGGATCTTTCCATCCCCAATATGCAGCTAAATATTCCGTATCAGAGCCTTCTCCAGAATAACGAGCAATTCGCTTACCTTTTTTATCAAATACATTTAATTCTAATTCCCATTTAGCGGTATAAGAATTCAAAGGAACTCCAAGGGCTGGGGGAATAAATAAAAGAGGATATAATGTAAATAACCAAGCATTATTTGGTTTATTTTCAAAATAGACAGGATCTAGAACTAGTTTTCCTTTGATAGGACCATTCATATTAATCAGATTCTTTTCTACTTCACGTCCAAAGAATGTCGCAAACTCGTTATTTAATTGTACACTTGTAATATTTATATTTGAAACAGATGTATCAGAAACTACAGATTTTCCAGTTTCAAAAATAGCCTCCATATTAGGTAGTTTCTGCTCAAATCTACGATTGTCAGGACGCATAGCATTTTGTAAATCATAACTTGCACAACCTCCTAATAGAATAGCAAAAGATAAAAACAGACCAATTTTTTTCATAGTAACCTCTCTTTTTAGATATACTATAAAAATAAGTTTTAATTTTCAAATATATTCTTTACTTTCAAATACACCAATTTTCTTACTCAAAAGCTTAAAATCATCATAAAAATTAGTCCGATAATTGCTTAATCTTACATCAGCTTATGGATGTCGTATTCATCATAGCCTTCGTAATAATAACTAACATCAATTCCTTTCATGAATACTTCTCTTTCATTAATTCTATCAGTAAGGGCATTTTTTAAGAGATGTTTTATTTCAATATCTTTAATTGGGCTTCTTTCCATAGCGGACAGATAGTCGGATTTATCAATTTTATTCCAATCAACCACCATTTTTAGTTCTTTTTTGAAGATTAAATCCAGCCAAATTCGGGTAGCGCGACCATTTCCTTCTCTAAAAGGATGAGCTATATTCATTTCAACATATTTTTCAACAATTTCATCAAAGGTTGATTGGGGCATTTTATCTATATGTTTTAAGGCTTGCTCTAAGTACATAACCGGCGCAAATCTAAAATTTCCTTTAGAGAGATTAACAGTCCGCATTTTTCCGGCAAAATCATAAATATCTTCAAATAAAAATTTGTGAATCTGCTTCAATCCGGCAAAAGTGCCGACTTTGAGAGTATTTATTTTACCACTGTCAAAAAGTTTTTTAGCTTTTTCTTTACTAAGCTTTTCTTCTATTTTATTCAGCTCTACTTGATTGGTGATATTTAACTTGTTTTCTAAAACCATTATGTCTCTCTTTCTTCTGTTTATTTAATTTTAAACATAAAAAACTAAAAAGCAATTAAGTTTTAATGATAATTATTAGAAATCTAACAATTAATAAGTTCAATTTTATGGCAAAGCTGTTTAAAATCATCATAAAAATTAGTCCGATAAGTGTTGGGCTTACAGCAGCTTTGGGATACCATATTCATCACAGCTTTTGTAATAATAGCTGATATCTATGCCTTTAATGAAAATTTCTCGCTTATGGATTTTATCGGTAAGAGCTAAGAGATGTTTTATTTCAATATAAAAAATATATATGCTCGCATAAAATCGTTACAGATGTTTTTTCAGCGAAATAATATTCTTAACTTCGTAGCATCCGTCATATTCGGCGCCAAATCCGTCTTGAGGTTGGGTGCAATTTATAACCTCTAAACGAGCATCAACTTTTTCATAGTTGATAACTGATGAGCCGATTATCTCCTGATATTTTTTCATTAATATTCCTGATTTATCAATAATCCAAAACTCTTTATCGGATCCCTGTTCTCTAAAAGCACGTACTTCGTGTCCCATAATCAGAATTCCCGTTACTTTTTTGGAACTTTGGTCCCAATTACACCCCAACAATAAGAACAAGCCCAAGACTACGCCTAAAAATTTTTTCATTTTTTACATCCTTTTTTGCTTCAATAATACAGACACGAACATTTCTGCATTACTCTATCCCAAGGAGTTCCACCAAGTAACCCATCCGGGGATCTTGGCGCTACTTGGTGAAATAAAGGCCGAGGAGGAGGCAGTAGAACGCGCAGAGCGCGAAGCTGAGGCTTTGCGCCGCAAAGAATACGCCCGCAACTGTGGACGTGTTGCCAAGCGGTTAGGGATCTCGTTCGTCAATGTACTCCGCATGGGGTATGAAGACGAAGAGGTTCTGAAGGCTTTTCAGGCCTCGCTTGTAGCAGCCAAGAAAAAACTTGCTGCTATGAAGAAAAAAGAGCGCGAATATTATAATCATGAAATATTCGCGTGCGGTCGTGCTCGTCTCCGCGCAGCTGTGGAAAGTCTAGGTATAGTCATCCCCGAACAGGTGGATGTCTTTTACATGGATTTTTCCACATTGGGTGAATGAAACTCCACCGGCTAATGCCGGTGGTATCATTTTAGTTCAAGCCAAGCTTGCCCCATATCTTCGCGCCCTTGGTGTTCAATGTAGCGTTGTATCA
>CASFRM010000007.1 GCA_949297185.1 uncultured Pseudomonadota bacterium | reverse complement strand
ATATTACCTGTTCCATATCTTCTTTATAGCGCGAAGATATGGGTATGTCTACATCTACCTGCTTACGCAGGTAGTGTTACGTTCGAATCATAAAAAAAGAGAGCCTTATCGGCTCTCTTTTTTTAAGACCAATCCGTAATTTTGACTTCGATTTTTTTATCAAAAAAACGCAATAAGCACCTATATTTTTCATAAGATATATCACGCCCTTTTTCAATGGCCGTTATTACTTCCATTGACAGGTTCGTCATCATTGCGACATCGGATAAAGATAAACCGCTTTGAATTCTTAAATTTTGCAATTCGGCGGCAACATTTTGCAGAACTTCGCGACGAAAGGTTTTATGCATTGTTTTTAACTCCTTAATTGTTTTTTAGCTAAAACAAAACCGCCTTGTAAAAAAGGCGGGGAGCTAGAAAACTGCAACGATACAGTCAGGCTTATTCGTCGTGCTAAGCACGCTTATTTCGCCTACTCCCCTTGAGGAGTACCATCGTTGAGATGTTTTCTAGACACCACCCGAGGCAACCCGCCTTGGGCAAGATTCAAACTATGACAAATTAATCCCTTTGGCAAGTGTTTTTTAAACCATCATAAGTGTACTTGAGTAACAGGTGTGTATTGGCCATGGAAAATAAAAAAAAACGCGACATGAGGCATTTCACAAAAAAAAGGAGTGATTGCTCACTCCTTTTTAGTATTTATTCATCTGCATGCGGCATCTTGGCTTCGGCTACCAGCATCTTGATTAAATCATCAAGTGCCATTACCTCTTGTTTATCAGAGCCAAGACGGCGAATCGTTACAGTGTGATTTTCTTTTTCTTTACCACCGACAACTGCAATTACCGGTATTTTGGCTACCGAATGCTCTCTTATCTTGTAGTTTATCTTCTCGTTGCGTAAATCGGTCTTGGCAGATAATCCGGCCTTTCTTAACGCTGCAGCAACTTCTTCGGCATATCCGTCAAACTCGCTTACAATCGGACAAACAACAACTTGTTCGGGAGACAACCACAATGGCAATCTGCCGGCATGGTTTTCTATCAAGATTCCTAAGAATCTTTCTATTGAACCGAACAAAGCTCGGTGCAACATTACAGGTTGATGTTTTTCGCCGTCTTCGCCGATGTAGCTGATGTCGAATCTTTGCGGCAGGTTCATATCAACCTGAATGGTACCACATTGCCATTCACGACCAATGGCGTCACGCAAAATGAACTCCAATTTAGGACCATAGAAAGCACCCTCGCCTTCGTTTATTTCAAAAGCATAGCCATGCGAACTTAATGCGTTAGCCAGAGCTTTTTCGCACAAATCCCATATTTCATCAGAGCCAATTCTCTTTTCCGGACGGGTCGAAAGATAAATTTTTACATCTTCGAAACCAAAGTCTTTGTATATATCCAAAATCAATTTCAAAGTTGATATACACTCTTCTTCCATTTGCTCAGGAGTGCAGAAAATGTGAGCATCATCTTGGGTAAATTCGCGAACTCTCATCAATCCCATCAGAGAGCCAGAAGCTTCGTAACGGTTTACCTTACCAAATTCGGCCATACGCAACGGTAAATCACGGTATGACTTGATACCCTGTTTGTATACCAACAAACCTCCGGGGCAGTTCATGGGTTTAATGCAGAACCATTTTTCGTCTTCGGTTTTTCCGGAATAGTTGTGAGCTCCATACTTCTCCCAGTGGCCAGATGTTTCCCACAGACATCTGTCCATAACGCGAGGAGTTGAAATTTCGATATAACCATTATGTTCTTGGCGATTACGCATATATTCAATCAACTTGCGATATACTTTGTAACCTTTGTCGTGCCAGAATACAGCACCGGGGGCATATTCGGGTTCGAAGTGGAACAAATCCATCTCCTTGCCGAGCTTGCGGTGATCGCGCTTAGCTGCCTCTTCCAACATTTCCAAATAGGCCTTCAAATCTTTTTTGTCAGCCCAAGCGGTAGCATAAATTCTTTGTAACATTTCTTTTGATGAATCACCGCGCCAGTAAGCTCCGGCAACTTTCATCAATTTGAAAGCATCGCCGATTTTGCCGGTTGAGGGAACGTGAGGTCCGCGGCACAAATCGGTGAATGAACCTTGAGTATAAAGCGAAATAACTTCATCTTCCGGCAAATCTTCAATAATTTCGGCTTTGTAATGTTCGCCCATATCCTTGAAAAATTTAATAGCCTCGTTCCGCGGCAAAACTTTGCGTTCCAGCTTTTCGTCGCGTTTTACAATCTCATGCATTTTGGCTTCGATTTTTTCAAAGTCTTCGGTTGTAAACGGCTCTTTGCGGGCAAAGTCGTAATAAAATCCGTTTTCAATAGCAGGGCCTATGGTAACTTGTACATCCGGCCACAATTCTTTTACCGCTTGCGCCATAACATGTGAGCAAGAGTGGCGCAAGATATTTAAGCCTTCGGCATCTTTACCGGTAATGATGGTTACGGTTGCGTCGGTAGTGATGGGGGTGCTTAAATCTTGTGTCTTTCCGTTAACTTTGATAGCTAAAGCAGCTTTTAGCAAGCCTGCACTGATTTTGCCGGCGATGTCAAATCCGTTTACCTCGCCAGCCATTTCCATTATACTGCCATCAGGCAATTTAATCGCAACCATAATTAAATATTCCTTTCTATTTGTTTTCTATCAGTTCTTTATAAACCGCTATAGTTTTATCACACATTATTTGTTTTGTAAAATTATCTTTTACATTTTTTATTGCCGCCTGAGATATTTTATTTTTTTCTTTGGTCGGCAAATTTAGCGCCCAGTCTACGGCATCGGCCAAAGATTGTGCATTGCCGCTTTCAAACAGCTTGCCGGTAACACCATCAATCATGTTATCAAGCGAACCACCGATGTTTGAGGCTAAAACAATTTTTCCCATAGCCTGACCTTCTATTGTCGTGCGGCCAAATGCTTCCGGTTTGGTGGCCGTTGACAACACTACATCGGAAAGCATTAAAATTGCAGGTATGTCAAAACTGTGATCAATAAATTGTACTTTACCATCCAAGCCCAATTTTTTAACTCTGCTGCGTAACTGATTGCTGAATGCGGTACGACCTTGATCAGAACCTACAATCAGGCAGTAAAAATCTTTACTTTTTACTTTAGCTAAAGCCTCAATCAGTAAATCTTGCCCTTTCCAGCCGGTAATTCTACCAACTAATGCAATTATCGGTTTGTCTTCGGGAATGTGATTATCTTGCAGAGCTTTGATAATTCTTTCCTGAGTTACATTTTCGGGACTAAAATTATCGAGATTAACGCAACGAAATATCGTGCGTATCTTATCTGCAGAAACCCCATAATTCTCAATGATGTGTGATTTGATATAATTGGAAACCGCAATAATCAATTTGCCGTAAGTCATCACACGATTATATATCTTTTTAATTCCCCAAGAGCCAAGACCATATGTACCATGAAAAGTTGTTAAAAATGTCGCGCCCGTTCTTTTAGCTGCCCAGTAAGCACTCCATGCCGGAGCTCTGGAACGGGCATGGACTATGTTAACCCCGTTTTCTTTAATTATTTTGGCAAGCCTTAATGAATTTAGGTACATTTTTATGGGGTTTTTGGTCTTTAGAGGCAAATTAAAATGTTTTACCTTAAGTTTTTGCAAGTCATATTCCATTCTGCCGCCCGAAGAAGCTACAAAACTTTTAATCCCTGCGGCTTGTAATCCTGATGCTATTTCTACTGCTCCGACTTCTACTCCGCCGTGGTTTAATTCCGGCAAAACCTGTAATACAACCGGAACAGCTGCTGCGTTTTTAGACATTGCAATTCCTCTAAATTTATATGTGGTCCACAAAAAACTATCTGCCAAAAAGAATCGGCAGATCGCATATTTGTTTTTTATATCATCAACTGTCTAAAAATCAATAGAAAATCAACAAAATACCCGCTCTTTAATCAAGCGGGTATCGTTGTGTGTTGTGTGTTTTATAATAATACAGGACTTACGCCTTAAAACTTGTACTGCAAATTAAGACTATACATATTGGAATAGCTTGAATATTCGGCAGGAACTCCAATCTCAATATCGGCTTTTTTCATAAACAAATGAGCTATACCAAAATCAACTTGCCAATTATCCGTTGCATACGACAATCCGGTGGATAACCAGATACGATCAGCATCTGGAATTCTATTAGATCTATTGCTAGGATCATCGGCCGGCGATTGGTCGTAGGCCGTTCCGACACGCCATGTCCATTTGTCGTTAATATAGTAATCTGCACCCAAAGATATGGTCCAAGAATCGCGCCATTTGTAAGGATGGGTTACCGTGCTGCCGGGAGCTGATGAAGTCATAACAAATTCAGGAAAAGACTTGCTCCACTCCGTCCAGCGAACCGAGGTTGAAAGACCTATCTTGTCATTTAGCTTGTGATAACCGGATACCAAAATACTGGCCGGTAAATCAGGTGAGGCTTCGCCATCGGGGAAAACACCCCCAACACCGGGTATCGGCATTGTATTGGTAAAGTTGCCTTTTACTTTTTGAATGCTTCTGAATTTGTAACTAATGCCTAAACGTGTATCGGGTGTAAATTCATACATTGCACCGATAATACCGCTGCCGGTCCAACCGTCTAAATCGTAATCTGCTTCTCCGGAATACGGACCATATGAAACATTACTGGTCATATTGCCATGGATATAGCGCAATATTGCAGTTGCTCCCAATGACAATTTGTCGGTTACCTTATAGGCTGCAGCAAATGCCGTGTCCATTACCTCCAATTCCGATTTGCGAGCTTCACCGGAAACAAAACTACCGGACTTGTGTTTGGTAGACAGACCAAACGGAACATAAAAACCGGCACCTAAAAATAACCTATCATTTACATTCCACTGACCAAAAGCCGAGGGCAGCGAAACTCCATAGTGCATCTTGGTTTCTTCGTTGGTGGGGCTCTTTACCGTTGAGGCCATTTCTGCTTCGGTAAAACCGCCTTGCAAGCCTGACCTCTTTACCAAAGTCATACCGGCCGGATTATATGCCATAGCCGAATAATCATCTCCCATAACTCCGGCTCCGGCAAATGATCTGCCCAAACCGGTAGTTGAGTACTCGTTTAACTGATAACCTGCGGCCTGAGCCGATACAGAATATAATAGCGCCGCCGAAAAACCGGCTATAATTATCTTTCTTGTCATACTTTGTCCCATAAATTGAATATTTATTTTTATTTTATGTTGATTTTTATAAACAAGTTCTGCTATAAAATAAAGTAAGCACTTGAAAGTGCTATAGTTTCCTTGAAGAAACCATTGGCGGTTTTGCTCGAGTTCGGAAGGTTAATTTTATGATTGATGATGTGCAAAAATATCTGGCTGAAATGACGGTTAAGATTATCGGCG
Organism: uncultured Pseudomonadota bacterium; assembly: GCA_949297185.1. Lineage (GTDB taxonomy): Bacteria > Pseudomonadota > Alphaproteobacteria > RF32 > CAG-239 > CAZU01. The sequence goes on along the minus strand of CASFRM010000007.1, from coordinate 46,355 downwards.
ACCGTTGGAAAATGCAAATTATCCAAACCTTAATGGACGGTACTAAAAGATTCGGCGAATTGAAAAAGTCGCTCGGTGATATTACGCAAAAAGTACTTACCTCAAATTTGCGTGCCTTGGAAGAAAAAGGATTGGTCGTTCGTCAGGTTTATGCTCAGATACCGCCCAGAGTTGAATATACTTTAACTGCAGTCGGATATGCCCTAAGACCGGTTATTGAATCAATGGTGGCTTGGGGTGCCGAATATCGCGAAAACATGCTGCTCGGTATTGAAAACCTCGCTTAGTTTTTGTTCCACAATCTTTCGCCTATATCATTGCGAATCGTCTTTACCGTGCTGATTTGATTATCGTGCAGATATATGCTCATGCCTAAATTTTCTTTTACATTGTATGTTTGACCGTAAATCGTTATTTCATCTCCTTTGACTCTTGCCTCGGGATGAAATTTCAATTTGGTCTTTTCTTTTGAAAACTTGTATTTGTTTTGCCATACATTTTTGATAAATCTGGCTCCGCGTGATGATACGAGCTCTAACTCGCCTTCTTTATTCTTAAATGCTATCGCCCTTAAGTCTCCGCCGACCAATATATCGGGAGTATTTTGCAAGAAGATATTCAAGCAACCTAAAATTATGCCAATCCAACCAAGTCTTCGCCAATTTGCTTGCCACAACATCAACCACAAACCACCAAAAACTATCAAAAGCAAACCTAAATGCGACATTGACGGGACTTGCCAATCGGAATAAGGAAACGATGATACCCATGCCGTAATTGAGTTAACCAGCCCTATTCCATAGCCGACGACTTTTAAAAACAACCAGTCTAACCCAAACGGCATGAACAGCAAACTCAGCAACACAAACGGCATGATAATCAAACCAATTATCGGACCGGCTAAAAAGTTGCCGATGGTAGTGTATATTGACACCATATTGAAATTATATATTGCAAAAGGCAAGGTCATTACCGAGGCAATGAAGTCTGAAACCACAACACCTATGATATACAACAGCACTATTCTCAGCCACTTGCTCATGTCGTCGACATTAATAAATTTTCTGATTTGTCTTTCGGTCTTTTCGTAAAAAGCTATCAAACCCAAAACCGCGGCAAAAGACATTTGAAAGCTTGCTGAAACCAATACCTCGGGTGATAAAAACAAAACGATAAATGCCGCCAAACAAATCGTGTGCATTGAGATTGCTCTTCGGTCTACCAAGACTCCTAACAGCACTACAAATGTCATAATAAACGCTCTTTGAGCCGGAACTGCCATTCCGGAGATAAACAAATAAATCAGGCTGATTAAAACCGCAAAAACCGCCGATATCTTTTTGGTATCAATTTTCATAGCCAACAGAGGAAACATTGCCAGCAAGAATCTTATCAAGAAAAACATCAATCCGGCCAACATACTCATATGAAGACCTGATATTGACAGAAAGTGAGCTAAGCCGGAATTGCGGTATTGCTCATTTAATTTTTGGCTTATCAGTCCTCGTTCTCCGGCAATAATCGCCGCCGTAACCGAAGCCTCGTCAGGAGGTAAAACAGAAGATATTCTTTTTACTATTTTTTGCCGCAAGTCATAAACAAAACCGGCAAAACCACCACCGCTCTCCACTCCGTCGGCACAAGGTATTTTAAACCAACGGCTTTGGGCAAAGCCCGAACCTCTCAGACCTTCAAAGTAGCTCTTGCGGTCAAACTGATAACCGCCGACAACTACTTCCGTTGATAAGGGAGAAATTTTTCCTATCATCTCAACGCAATCGCCGATTTTGGCTTCACCTTTTTTACTGCGCTGGGTTACTCGGTATCGGCCTTGATAAACTTTACCGTCAAAATCTTGCAAATCGCTTAGAATAAACCGCCGCCTTCCCTGATAATTGGTGTCAATGCCAACTATCTTACCTCGAAAGTAAAAAGTTTCGCTCGGTAAATCCGGCCACGGGATATAAAGTGACCAAGCCTTTATTTGCGTTACGGCAAAACCGGATATGATAAAAAATAAACAAAATATAAATTTGGTAATCGCTTTGCTATGGCGAAAAATTATTGCCGATAATCCCAAGACAGCAATAAACGGAAACAAAATAAACGGTGACGGCTCATTTGGCAAAGCAAAATATATACCAATTCCCGTTCCGAATAAAACCGGAAGCCATAAAATTCTTCTTTTGGCATCAAATTGCCAATTCTCTTTTATATACTTCAGCAACATCCGATAAGCCGTAAAATTTCATCGGCAGCGTTTTGACTTGGGGTTTGATTGCCGCAACTTAAATATGCTTTGACCTCGCGAAAACCTTCCATCTGCTTTTCGTATGCTTCGCCGTTTTTCAAAAGTTCTAATATCTCTTTGACAATTTTTTGCGGAGTACAATTCTCTTGCAACAATTCCGGCACCACACCACGATTTAGCATTATATTGGTGAGATTTACATATTTTATCTTTACCAAATGTTTGGCCAAAACATAGGTGAGCGGCGATACCTTATAGGCTATTATATGCGGAACATTGCACATAGCCAATTCCAAAGCCACCGTTCCGGAAGCCGCTATGGCCGCACTGGAAGCTTGAAATGCATTGTAGCGATCTCTTTCGTTATCTAAAACAACTATCGGTAAATCGGTATTTTTGAGCATTTTTCTTACTCTTTTGGCCACGGTTTTAACCGTCGGCAAAGCAAAATATATGTCGGGATTTAACTCCGCAAGTATGTGAGCTGATTGTAAAAAGTCAGGCAATAATTTACTCACTTCATTATGACGCGACCCCGGTAAAATACATATTATCTGCTTTTCTGCGGGAATTTCGTACTTCTTGCGAAATTCTTCTCCGTCGGCACGCAAAGCCTCACTCTCAATTACCGGATGTCCGACAAATACGGTTTTGAGATGATGTTTGGTAAAATATTGCGGTTCATTGGGCAGTAATGTCAAAAGCTCGTCTATGTATTTATACATGGTCTTGGCTCTTCTTTTTTTCCAGGCCCAAACTTGCGGAGCAACATAATGCAACTGCTTAACGGATAAATTTTCTTTGCGTAATGCTTTGTGAATGCGGCTGCAAAAACTCCAGCTATCAATAGTTACCACAATATCCGGCTGTTTTGACTTTATATCGGTAACGGTCTGACTTATTCTTCTTAGTACTCTGGGAATACTGGGAATAACTTCTACAAGCCCCATAACCGCCAATTCCGATATATCAAAAAGCGACTTTAATCCTTCCGATTCCATGGTGTCACCGCCAATACCGTAAAATTCGACATTGCCGGAAGTTTTTTCTCTTAAAGCCCGCATCAACCGCGAACCCAACAAATCGCCGCTGGGTTCTCCGGCTATAAGATAGACCTTAATTTTCTTTGATGTATTCATCAGGATGTACCCCTATGATAAACATTTTGTATTTATCGGCCAAAGCTATGGTTTCTTTTTCTTCAACCATTAATCCGTTGCCGGCATGAACCACTATTCCCTCCAAGCCGCTTTCGTGAGCTCTTTCGACCGAACGAGGGCCGATAGTAGGCAAATCTATACGCATATCTTGCTCGGGCTTGCGAAGTTTGACCAAAACACCGCCACCGCCTTTGCGACGGTAGTCTTTGCAGCGACGAATAAGTTCGTCGGTTCCTTCTATTCCCTCAACCCCCAAAACAAGTCCTTGCTGTACAATCACCGCTTGACCTATATCCAACTTACCTAAGGCCAAAGCCGCTTCAATTCCCCTTTTTATATCGGCAACATCTCTCTCTGACGGCTTATGCTTGGTTAAAACTCCCTCTTTTACCAAAATATCGGGCATAACCTCGTGCACACCTTTAACCTGCATGCCGTCGGCTTCGATTTCTTTGACCAAGGCTCGCAAAATTCCGTCATCACCCAAGGCTTTAGCTCCGACCTTGGCAAAAAATGCCGCGGTTCTTAAATCAGGTACCAAATCAAAAAAGCTCGGTCTTCTTATGGTGCCTATCATTACAACATCTTTAACGGCTTCATCGGCAAAATATTTAAAACCCGTACCGGCCTGACCGATACGAATCCAGCGACACGGAAATTCACATTCTTCGCCAAAGTATGACTTGTCGGCATTACCTTCTATTGCCAAGACAACAAATTCTGTTCCTTTTTCTTTGCACTTTTCTATCAGTAATGCCGGTATTTGACCGCCTCCGGCGATAATTCCCAATTTGCGTTGAGGGTGTGTCATTGTTATCTTACTTTCATAAAAAACAAAACCTGATATCTGAAGATTGCGTATTTTTTTCAAAACAGCGGCCTTTGCTTATAAAAAGTTAGTCAGCGACCGTTTTATTTTCAATATGCAATATCATATACCAGGTTTTGTAAAAATTGATTTAACATAAGTCAAATCAATTAACCCTTATTATTCGGCCATCATAACTTTACGACGACCAGCCAAGCCATCAAAAATAAACTCGAGTTGTTCCATTACCAACGGATTGTCTTTGTATTTTTCTTTGGCTTTTTCAATTCTGACATCAAAAGTATCTTCGGTGCCTTTGAAGATGTACATAAAGGCGTGAGTTACCGACTTAATTGTTTTTTCATCCATACCGCTACGCATCATACCAACACGGTTTAAGCCTCTCAATTTGCCTCTGTCGCCGGTTACGATACCAAACGGAATAACATCGCGGTCAACACCTGATAAGCCGCCAATCATGGCTTTGCGACCGATACGGCAGAACTGGTGAACTGCCGCATTACCGCCCAAGATTACACCATCACCCAAACGGACATGGCCGCCGATAACTGCATTGTTGGTCATAATGACACCGTTGCCGACAACGCAATCGTGTGCAACATGCGAATTTACCATTAACATACAATCATCTCCGACAACCGTAGTCTTATGTTCTTTCGGAGTGCCGGCATGAATAGTTACATTTTCTCTGATTACATTATTTTTGCCGATGATGACTTTAGCTCCTTCGACAAACTCATTACCGTGATCTTGCGGACCCGTACCCAAACAAGCGCCGGGGAAAACTACCGTACCATCACCAATGGTGGTATCACCATAAACGGTTACTCTTCCCAATAATCTTACATTATTACCTATTTTGGCTTGTGAGCTTATCCAACAAAACGGCCCAATCTCCGCACTGTCAGAAATTTGAGCACCTTCTTCTATAACTGCCGTAGCATGAATCTTAGACATTAATTATTACCTTCTTAAAAAATTTGTTCTGCTTGCAATTTATCCAATCTTAAAATCAATGGCAAAACACAAAAATTTTCTGATTGTTACAACAATATAAAAAATCCCGCCACAGCTTGGTTTTACTGCGGCGGGAGGCGTTTTTTATCGTTATGTCAGCCTAATTTTTGTTTGAGAAGCTTGTTAACAACTTCTGGATTGGCTTTGCCTTGAGAGGCTTTCATAACCTGTCCGACAAACCAACCGATAAGATTGGTCTTACCGGCCTTATAGGCTTCGACATTAGCCTGATTATTGGCCAATATTTCATCGACAACTTTTTCTATCGCTCCGACATCGGTAACTTGTTTCAGACCTTTTTCTTCAACAATCTTTTCGGGAGCATCACCGGTGGCGGCCATTATGGCAAATACATCTTTGGCGGTTTTGCCGTTAATGACATTTTTAGAAACCAACTCAACCAAAGCGCCTAAATTTTCTGCCGAAATCGGAGATTCTGCCAAGGTAATTTTCTTTTCGTTGAGCATGGCAAAGAAATCGCCCATCAACCAGTTAGCAACCTTTTTGGCATCGTGACCGGAAGCTGCTTTTTCAAAAAACTCGGCAACTTCTTTATTTTCGCAGATAACCGAGGCATCATACGGGGTTAAACCAAGCTCTTTGACAAATCTTTCTTTTTTGGCATCGGGCAACTCAACCATATCATTTTTTATATTATTGATATATTCGTCGCTCAAAACCAATGGCGGCAAGTCCGGCTCAGGAAAATAACGATAATCGTGAGCATACTCTTTTTTACGCATGGCTTTAGTGGTGCAAGTAGTTGGATTAAACTGTCTGGTTTCTTGCTCTATCTGACCACCGCTTTCATATACCTCAACATGACGACGAGCCTCGGATTCAATAGCCTGCATTACAAACTTAACCGAGTTAACATTTTTCATCTCGTTTCTGGTTCTAAAGCCATCTTCCCCGACTTTTCTGACCGAGACATTGATATCGCAACGCATCGAACCTTCATCCATATTACCGTCGCAAGTTCCTAAGTATCTGACGATAGAACGAAGTTTGCGTAAAAATGCACCGGCCTCCTCGGGTGAACGAAAATCAGGTTTGGTTACAATCTCCATCAAACCAACACCGGCACGGTTCAAATCAATAAAGCTTTTGGTCGGAGAAATATCGTGAATCGACTTTCCGGCATCTTGCTCAATGTGCAATCTTTCGATACCGATGTCTTTGGTTTCGCCGTTTTCTAACTCAATTTTGACAAAGCCTTCACCAACTATCGGGTACTGGAATTGGGTAATCTGATAGCCTTGCGGTAAGTCGGCATAAAAATAGTTCTTGCGGGCAAAAGCCGAATAATTGTTAATCTTGGCATTTAACCCCAAACCGGTCTTAACGGCTTGACGAACACACTCTTCATTTAAGGTAGGCAACATCCCCGGCATACCGGCATCGATAAACGAAACATTCTCATTTACCTCGGAACCGTAGTGGGTGGAAGCTCCGGAAAAAATCTTGGATTTAGATAAAATCTGGCAGTGTATCTCCAATCCGCAGATAACTTCCCAATCGCCGGTTTTACCTTGTATTATCATTCCACTCATGTCTTATTTCCTCTTAAATCCGGCTTGCTGTTCCAAGCAATAGCCTGCCTTAAACACATTTTCTTCATCAAAAGATTTACCGATAATCTGCATTCCCAAGGGCAATCCATCGTGATTTAATCCTATCGGCAAACTCATTGCCGGAAGACCGGCCAAAGATATTGAAACAGTGAATATATCATTGAGCCACATGGTTATGGGATCTTTTTGCATACTCTCGTCGCCAATGGCAAAAGCTGCCGAAGGTGCGGTCGGAGTTAGTATAATATCACATTTTTCAAAAGCTTTGATAAAGTCATCTCTGATTAGGCGACGAACCTTTTGTGCCTTGAGATAATAAGCATCGTAATAGCCGGCAGACAAAACATAGGTGCCTATCATAATGCGGCGCTTTACCTCTTTGCCGAAACCTGCCGTGCGAGAGTTGGTGTACATATCGTCAAGATGCTCACCGTCAACTCGATTGCCGTAACGCAGACCATCATAGCGAGCAAGGTTGCTTGAAGCTTCTGCCGGTGCGATAATATAATATACCGCCAAAGCATATTTGGTATGAGGAAGTGATATTTCAACAATTTCAGCTCCCTTGTCTTTCAACATGGCGGCGGCCTTGTCCCAATAAGATGCTATTTCGGGATTTAATCCGTCAACCCGATATTCTTTGGGGATACCAATACGCATACCCCTAACATCAGCACCCAAAACTTTGCAAAAATCGGGAACCGGTTGTTGAGAAGAAGTAGAATCCTTATTATCAAATCCGGCCATAGCCTTTAGCATAATAGCACAATCGGTTACATCTTTAGCAATGGGACCTGCCTGATCTAAAGATGAGGCAAAAGCTATAATACCATAGCGAGAACAACGACCATAGGTCGGCTTAATTCCGGTTACGCCGCAAAAAGCTGCCGGTTGGCGAATCGAGCCGCCGGTGTCGGTACCGGTAGCTGCGGCACACATCTTAGCGGCAACGGCTGCTGCCGAACCGCCGGAAGAACCTCCGGCTACAAGCGGAACATCTTTGCTCCACGGGTTAATCACCGGACCAAATGCCGAAGTTTCGTTACTGCCGCCCATGGCAAATTCATCTAGGTTCAGTTTACCTAAAAAATTAGCTCCGGCTTGCAACAAATTAGCGGTTACAGTTGATTCATAAGGAGGAACAAATCCCTTTAAGATGTTGGAGCAAGCGGTGGTGGCAATACCTTTGGTACAGAACAAATCTTTAATTCCCAAAGGGATACCTTCCAAGTCGCCGCCTTGTCCGGAATTTATTTTTTCCTGACTGATTTTGGCTTGTGCTATCGCCTTATCGGGAGTTTCGCAAACATAGGCATTTAAGTTTCTGTGCTTGTCCATATTGGCAATATAAGCTTCGGTCAATTCCACCGCGGTAAATTCTTTTTTCTTCAGTCCGGCAGAGGCCTGTGCTATAGTTAATTCGGTTAATTCTGTCATCATCGTTATCCCAATATTTATTCAACAACTTTCGGCACTACAAAATAGCCGTATTCTTTAACCGGAGCATTGGCCAGAACTGCCTCGGCTTGGTTGCCCTCGGTTACTTCATCTTGTCTTAGTCTTAAATGCTCGTTGTTGACCGAGACCAGCGGTTCGACATTATCGGTATCAACTTCTTTTAATTGGTCGACCCACTGCAATATTTTGTTAAACTCTTCTTGTGTTGCCGCAACTTTATCGTCTTCAATTTTGAGATGCGATAAAAATGCTATTTTTTTGACCGTATTGGCGTCTATGGACATTTTTTATCCCCGTATCCTATTTCATGAAAAATAACTTTTGTTTTTTATCATAATTTTAGCTTTTGAATCAACACCTAATTTCAAAAAAGCCCCGATTTTAATCGAGGCTTCTTCACAAAGGCTAAAATCAGACTACATTCCTTCGGTTAGAACCTCAACATCTTCTTTGATGTTTTTCATTCTTAACATACCTTGAATGTGATAGCCGCAGTCAACATGAATAACCTCTCCGGTTACACCTGCTCCGCAGTCTGACAACAAACCGGTTACAACCATTCCTACTTCTTCGGGAGTTATGTTGCGTTCAAGTGCCGAGTTGAGCGCATTCCAGTGCAACATTTTGCGAAAATCTCCGATGCCCGATGCTGCCAAAGTCTTAATCGGACCGGCCGAAACGGCATTTACTCTAACACCTTGTTCGCCCATATCCATGGCCGCATAACGAACCGAAGCCTCTAATGCGGCTTTGGCCACTCCCATAATATTGTAATTGGGCAGAACTCTTTCAGAACCCATATAGGTCAAAGTAACTATCGCGCCACCTTCGTTCATGAGCGGAGATGCATATTTGCAAGCTTCCAAAAATGAATAGCAAGATATTTCCATGGTCATTTTGAAATTGTCTTTGGTGGTATCTATGGTGCGACCACGCAACTGATTTTTGTCAGAAAACGCAATGGCGTGAACCAAGAAATCTATCTTGCCCCATTTGGCTTCCAATTCCTTAAAGCATGATGCCATACTTTCGCTGTCGGAAACATCACATTTTATCAATAACGGCTCTTTATCAAGCTGTGCGGCTAAGGGTTGTACTCTTTTTTCCAAGGCCTCGTTTTGATACGAAATTGCCAGTTGAGCTCCTTGTTCGTTCAATGCCTGAGCTATACCCCAAGCAATTGATTTATCATTGGCAAGTCCCATTATCAGGCCACGCTTGCCTTCCATAAGTAATTTGGCCATAATATCCATAGTCCTTCTATTTATTACACAACACACAATACACAATAGAGTTTTACCCTATTGCAATATAGGTTAAGTTTCTATAAAATCTGACCTAAATTGTAAACACCTTTTTTATGTGATAAGGAAAAGTATGAATTTTAATTACGATTATATCAAAACAAAAACTACGGCAATCAAAGATTTCTTTAAGTTTGTTATGCAAAGAATCCAGACCGATAATATTTTACGGGTGGCTTCTTCTTTGAGTTATACCTCGCTAATTGCCATAGTACCTTTGTTTGCCATAGGTTTGGCCATATTTTCGGCCTTTCCGGTGTTTAGCGATATCAGAGCACAACTGCAAGATGCCTTGATTCAAAATGTGGTGCCGGCTATCGGAAAAGAGGTTAATCAGTATTTTAACGAATTTGTTTCGGCAACCGCAAAACTTACAACCCTGGGCGTGGTCGGTATCATCTTTACTGCAATCCTACTGCTTTCAACCATTGAAAACTCTTTTAACTACATTTTCAAAGTCTACAAGCCTCGTAGTATCAAAACCAAAATTACCCTTTATTGGACAGTGATTACCTTGGGACCCCTGCTTTATGGTGCCGGTGTTTCTTTTAAGGGATATTTTTATACCTTGGAAAAATTTGTGCCGCAAGAGTTCGGTATATCTTACTTGTTCCAGTCTTGGCTGCCGGGGATGTTTACTCTGCTTACCTTAATGTTGGTATATGTGCTGGTGCCTAATAAAAAGGTTAAGTTGCTGCACGCTTTTTGGGGAGCTTTGATTGCTTTGGCCGGTATCCATCTAATGCGAAGCTTGTTCGGTAACTTTATTGCCTCTTCGGTAATATACCATACCCTGTACGGAGCAATGGCGGCTATTCCGTTATTGTTACTCTGGCTCTACTTAAATTGGGCCGTGGTTATATTCGGAGCGGCAATTACAGCGGCTTTGGGCGAATATAAAGAGCATTTGATGCAAAAAAATATCCCCAATTCAAAGCCTAATCATTTTTATAATAAAAAAAATAATAACAGACGAAAAAAGTTCTTGCCAAAAGAACAATTTTAGAACATACTGCAGACAGTTAATACAAAACTTAAATTCGTGACGGAGTTGAAATATGGATAAAGATAAAGCACTTGATGCCGCCTTGAGCCAAATCGAAAAAGCTTTCGGTAAGGGTTCTATCATGAGAATGGGACAAGATAATGCCCATGTCGACATCGAAGGTATTTCAACCGGTTCTTTGGGCTTGGATATGGCCTTGGGAATCGGCGGATTGCCCAGAGGAAGAATCGTTGAGATATATGGTCCCGAAAGCTCGGGTAAAACAACTTTAGCTTTGAGTGTTATCGCTCAGGCTCAAAAAAACAAAGGTACTTGTGCTTTTATTGATGCCGAACACGCTCTTGACCCCTCTTATGCCAAGAAAATCGGCGTCGATTTGGAAAATCTTTTAATCTCTCAACCCGATGCCGGTGAACAGGCCTTGGAAATTGCCGATACCTTAGTCCGCTCGGGTGCTATTGATGTATTGGTTGTCGACTCTGTGGCTGCTTTGGTGCCGAAAGCCGAGTTGGAAGGCGAAATGGGAGATTCTCACATGGGCTTGCAAGCTCGCTTAATGAGCCAAGCTTTGCGTAAACTTACCTCCACAATCGCTCGTTCAAACACTTTGGTTATCTTTATTAACCAAATCAGAATGAAAATCGGTGTTATGTTCGGCAATCCCGAAACTACTACCGGCGGCAATGCATTGAAGTTTTATGCTTCGGTTAGAATCGACATCAGAAGTATCGGAAAAATCAAAGATAAAGAAGATATTATCGGTTCGCAAACCAGAGTCAAAATCGTTAAGAATAAAGTTGCTCCTCCGTTTAAGGTTGTAGACTTTGATATTATGTATGGCGAAGGCATTTCAAAAACCGGCGAATTGGTCGATTTGGGTGTGAAAGCCAATGTAATTGAAAAGTCAGGTGCTTGGTTCTCTTATAACGGAGATAAAATCGGACAAGGTAGAGAAAATGCTAAAATTTTCTTGAAAGAACATCCTGATTTGGCACTTGAAATTGAAAATAAAATCAAAGCCGATGCCGGACATTTGAGTTCGGAAATGATTGGCGGCGATGCTGCAATTGATGATGAATAATTGCTTCAAGTAAAACAAAAAATCCCCGAGTAAATTCGGGGATTTTTTGTAAGGCCAGTTTTTTCCAACAAAACTTATTGCTCAGACAAACATAATTTACGAAAGAAATATATACTGCTCTGGATTACTTATTGGCTATTTATGATGCAATCGTGCACCAAGAACCTCTGGTGCTGGGACGTGTTTTGATTACGGAATCAGGCTTAAAAGATATTAAGCTGGCTCATGTTTCAACCGTTAACAGCCAAAAAGAAACACAGTTTAAAGTCATTTTTGATGCTGTTTTAACGACGCTGTTAGAAGATGAAAAACATGGAATGAAAACGATCGCAATCCCAGAGCTCGGAACCGGTATTATTGGTTTTTTGACACAAGAGCAATCTGCTCGCGCTATTTTTAGCGCAGTCAATCAATTTGCCATACACTGTCCTGATTCAAATATAAAGGAAATCAGGTTGGTTATTTTCCGTAGTTCTACCGTGCCGGCAGAAACAGTTTTATCCAAACAATCATTTGAATTTGAAAATGAAATTGGAGAAAAACAATTTAGTTTTGAGGCTTGGCTTGAGGAAATGGTTGCGAGAATCTAACTGGTTCTTTCAAATTTTAAAAGGCTATCTAAAACAGATAGCCTTTTTTTATTTTAGCAAAAACATTACCGAAAAATATAAATTATTTCTTCCATAGTTTTTGAATACATGCGGTTTGTTTCATAAAATCTCTGAAACCTATCGCCGGTGAACCCATAACAGCCGTTCCGGGTTCTATATCTCGCATTATACCCGACTGAGCTCCGAGCTGTGCTTGTGAGCCAATATTTATGTGATCGGCAATACCTACCTGTCCGCCGCAAACAACATAATCGCCAAAAGTGCAACTGCCGGCAACTCCTACTTGCGAAACCAGTACGCAACCTCGACCAAGTTTGTCGTTATGGGCAATCTGGACCAAGTTATCTATGCGGCAGCCGTCTCCAATGACGGTATCATTAAGAGCGCCGCGGTCAATACAAGTGTTGGCACCGATTTCAACATCGTTTCCGATTATAACTCTTCCTAATTGCGGTATTCTTTTGTGTTGGCCTTGTACGGTATTAAAACCGAAACCATCCCAACCAATTCTGGCACCACCGTAGATGTATACATTATTGCCCATGATGGTATGCATAATATTGGCATGACTGCCGATGCGGCAATTATTACCTAGCTTACAACCGGTAGCAATTACACACGCTGGCTCTAGGCGACAATTATCACCAATCTCAACATTGTCTCCAATAACAACATAATCCCCAATATAGCAATTATTTCCTATCTTGGCAGAGGGAGATATTATAGCCGTTGCACAAATTTGTGCCGGAGGCAAAATTTCTTCATACATAGCATACTTTAATGCGACCGAGGCGTCTTTGGGATTATCGCAAACCAAAACAATAACTCCAGCAGGCATTAAAGCTGCAAACTCTTTGTTAGTTACACAGGCTGTGGTTTTAATCTCGGCTATCTTGTCTTTTTTCTTTTTATCGAAGAAAAAAGATATACTACCTTCGCCTTCGCTTAAAATATCGGCAACCTCTTTTACTACAACCTCAGATTTGCTTTCATCGACCAATTCGGCCTGACAAATTTTGCATACTTCGGTCAAAGTGAAAGGACCATTATTTTTATAAAATCTGCTGTCAACCATGCGTATTCTCCTTATTATAAGCGGCTACCAAAGTTCAAGCGGAATACTTCGGTTTCATCGTAGTCTTCTTTAACAATCGGGAAACCAAAGTCAACATCGATTTGTCCCATAGGTGACAACCACTGGAAGCCAAAACCAACGGCAACACGCGGAGTATCGGAATAATATACATCATTGTCATTAATTCCATCCGGTTTTCCGAGCATACCGACATCGGTAAATACATGTGCCGAAATTCCTAACTCATCAAGCCCTATCGGGAAGCCTAATTCGGCTCCGGTGTAGACCATCCAGTTACCGCCTAGGGCATCATTGGTGTATTTATCTCTGGCACCGATACCACCCGGTTCAAAACCTCTCATAGTGTAACCACCTAGGAAATAACGGTTAATCAAGCGAACATCATCGTCACCATAGCCAGATATGCTTCCGGCATTAGCAAACAATTTGACGGTATAGTAATCGGCTAAAGTTTTAAACCAATAAGCTTTACCATCAAACTTGATGTATTTTTCATCTCCGCCCAGACCGGCAAAATCTGTTCCGAAAGACAAATAGTAACCATCACGCGGGAATAAAATACTGTCTCTCTTATCATAGGAAATGGTGGTTCCTACAGAAGAGTTGGTGTATTTGCCTTTTTCGGCTTTAATATATTTTGACGCATATTGACCAACATCCGTAATCTCATCGCTTTTTAAGGTATAGTGCATTTGCTGAGCCAAGTCGTCGGTATAGTTCCAGCCGGTACGCAAACGACCACCTGTTGTCTTAGTGTCATATGAGCTCTCATCCTGGTAATCTTGCTTAGAGTGGAATACATCAAATCCGGCTCTTAATCTGCGGTTTAGGAAATATGGCTCGGTAAAGCTTAAATCAAAGTCTTGTGATTTTTGCGAAACAGCTACATCAAAGCCAAGTCTCTGCCCCAAACCTCTGAAGTTATTTTCTGTAACACCGGTTCTTACCAAAGCTCCGTTTACGGTTGAGAAACCGACACCGACATTGAAATATCCGGTTGATTTTTCTTTTACATCTATATCCAAATCAGCACGGTTGCCGTCTTTTGGCGTGGTGTTCATATCAACTTTTTCAAAATAATCCAATCCCTCGACATTGCGACGCGAATCTTTTATTTTTGAAACATTGAATGCATCGCCCTCTCCTATACGCAACTCTCTACGGATAACCTTGTCGTGAGTACGTGAATTGCCTTTGATATTAATTCGATCAATAAAGAATCTCTCGCCTTCTTTGATGTGGAAAGTTACATTGGCGACACCGGTGGTTGTGTCTTTTGAAATTACCGGTTCGACATCCACAAAAGCAAAGCCTTTTTTGCCCAACTCCTCGGTTAATGAAGTCACTGTGGCATCAATATCTGAGGAATCATATCTATCGCCCTCGGAAACTTCTACAAATTGCTCATAATCTTCGGCTTTAACATCCGCAATATCAGATACTACTTGAACAGTACCGATGTTATATTTTTTGCCTTCATCAATAACAAAAGTTACGGTGAAAGATTCTTTGTTGGGACTCAACTCACCAACCGCAGAAACGACTCTGAAATCGGCATAGCCTTTTTTCAAATAAAAACGGCGCAGCAACTCTTTATCATAATTAATTTTTTCGGAATCATAATTTTCGGAAGATGAGAATATACGATACCAACGGCTCTCTTTGCTCATAATTACTTCTTGTAATTCTTTTCCGGAATATTTTTCATTGCCGATAAAATTAATCTTGTCGATAACGGCAAGCGGTCCTTCATTTATGTTGAAAATCAAATCTACACGATTTTGGTCTCTGCGAATGATTTCCGGATTTACAACCGTGGCATAACGTCCGCTGCGGCGATATACTTCCAATATGCGACGGACATCATCTTGTACTTTGGCGCGAGAATATGTAGAACGGGGAGCTAGGTTTATCTCGCTTGAAAGCATCTCGTCATCAAGTTTATCGTTTCCGTCAAACAGCACTTGAGAAATAATCGGGTTTTCGGTAACCTTGATTGTCAAAACACCACTTGGGGAAACATTCATTGACACATCTTCAAACAAACCGGTTGCATAGAGCTGTTTTAAGGCTTCATTTAACTGAGCATCGTCGGCGGTCTGTCCTTTTTTGATATTAACATAAGATATTACCGTTTCCGCCTCGACCCTTTCCAAGCCGCTAACCTTGATGTCGTTGACCTTGGTTGCAGCCATCAAGCTGGTTGAGGCTAACAAAGAAAAAGCAAAACTTCCCAAAAATACTCTTTTCATATTCTAAATCCCCGTATCTGTTTTTTATGAAAACCAACGATTAAACAATCTGGCAAAATCGTTGTATGTTGCAAAAAGCATTAAGCTTATGAGCAGGAAAAAACCAAATTTGAAGACATATTCTTTGGCCTTTTCGTTTATCTCACGGCGCGAAATTATCTCTATTAGATATATCACTATATGGCCGCCGTCAAGAAGAGGTATCGGAAACAGGTTAATTAATCCCAAGTTTATTGACAACAAGGCCATAAATACTAAAAAGTCCATCCATGAATTGGTTTTTGATATATCGCCGCTCATTTCGGCAATACGAACTATACCGCCCAACTCATCGGCTCCTCTGGCTCCGGTTATCATTTGTCCGACGCCACGCAAGGTAACAACTGTAATTTGCCAGCTCATTGCCCCTGCTTCGGATAAAGCTTGCGGTAGGGTTAATTTTACCGGATTGAACTCAACAGAAGTTACCGATGATACACCCAACATCGGTTTTTGATTTTGATTGGCTTCGACGCTGAGCGGAATCATCTCTAACTTTACGGTAAGTTTCTTTTCTTTGCCGTCGCGCATAATGGTCAAATCAACAACTCCGGTGGTGCTCATTTCGATTTCTTGACGAAACTCTTGGAAAGTATTGACCTTTACTCCATCTACCGTCAAAATTTTGTCTTTGGGTAAAATACCGGCTTTTTCTGCTGCACTACCCTTTATAACTTCACCAACAACCGGCGGAAAATCCATCTTGCCGTATGCAAAAAAGATACCTGCAAAGACCAAAATGGCAAAAATGTAATTAAATGCCGGACCGCCAATTACTATGGCTAATTTTTTAAAAGGATTTTGAAAAGCAAAGGCATACTTCTTGTCTTCATCACTCAATGATGAAGCACTGTTTCCGGCCGATGCTTCATCGTCATCGCCCAAAAATTTGCAATATCCGCCTAAAGGAATCGCTGATATTTTCCACAATGTACCGGAAGAATCTTTTATTCCCCATAGCTGCTTGCCAAATCCTATAGAAAATTCGGCTACTTTTACACCACACATTTTGGCTATAATATAGTGACCAAACTCATGCACAAATACCAATATTCCTAATAATACAATGAAAGGTATTACATAATAAGCAGCATTAATAAGCCAATCCATTGAAAGCTCCTATTCTACAAAATAAACTAAATTACGTAACAACAACACTGCAAACGGAGCTGCAAAAATCAAACCGTCAATGCGATCAAAAATACCGCCGTGTCCGGGAATCATGTTGCTGGAATCTTTTAATCCGAGATGTCTTTTGATTGCAGATTCAATCAAATCACCAATCTGAGCGATTACGGCTAAAAATGCAGCCATATAAACATAGAATTTTGCATTACTCCAAGCTCCGGCATCAAAGAACCAGCACACACCATAGCTTACAAGCATAGCTAAAACCATACCGCCAAACAAACCGGCCCAAGTTTTATTGGGAGAAATTTTTGGAGCCAATTTAGGTCCTTTAAGCAGGTTGCCGAAAATATAACCTCCGATATCGACACCCCAAACCATAAACATAAACCACAAAACCATTTGAGCTCCGTAGAGAGTGTAGATTTCTATAATCGCCCAGAATCCGATGCTTATATAAGGAATGCCCAAAAACAACAATTTGCGGTGTTCTTCTCCTTTACTCTTAAACCAAACCAGCAAAAGAGCCAATACACCGCTGATGATATACGCCTCAACAGAACCTAAGATCGTAGCGGTTGCAGCAACAAAGAGATAGGTAGCTGCATAGAATGCAGACTTTTTGTTAGGAACCATTGTTGCCCATTCCCATGACAACAATGCCGAACCCAAAAGTGCCAACATATATACGGAAGTATAGCTATGCATTACCATGTATACAACGACCGGCACCATTATTATAGTAGTCAGCAATCTTATAAAAAACGATTTAACTTTAGAGTTTTCCATATCGTCTCTCCCTTGTATTAAAGTCATCTATAATCTCTTTTAGTTCTTTAGGCGAAAAATCAGGCCATAAAGTTTTGGTAAAATAAAATTCACTATAGGCTATCTGCCACAGCAAATAGTTGCTTATTCTTTGCTCACCGCTGGTTCTTATTACCAAATCGGGATCCGGAATATCGGCGGTGTAAAGATTTGAAGCAAATACCTGCTCGTTAATATCCGAAAGTTGCATCTTTCCGGAGGCAACATCTGCTGCAATGTTCTTTGCGGCATGAACTATCTCGGCTCTGGAACCGTAGCTAAGAGCTATGCACAAAGTGAACTTTTCGTTGGAAGCTGTTTCGGCCTCAATCTTATTCATTTGCTCTACAATATCGGAAGCTAACATTGCTCTTTCTCCGATAAAACGAATGCGAGCACCGCGTTCTTTTATCTCTTTGAGCTCAGAACTTAAGTATTGGCGTAAAAGGTTCATGAGATAATCAACTTCAGTTTTGTCTCTGCGCCAATTTTCAGTCGAAAAAGCATAAAAAGTAAGGCAAGGTATTTCCATATCGGCGGCTGCTTTTACAATCTCTTGCAAAACCTCAGAACCCTTCTTATGCCCAGCCGAACGGGGCAGCCCTCTTTTAGCTGCCCAACGACCATTGCCATCCATTATGAAAGCTATGTGTTTAAGCTTATCAGACACCTAATAAATCCTTATACTTGGAGAATGTCTTTTTCTTTTTGAGCCAACAATTCATCAATTTTTTTGGTAGCATCGTCGGTCAATTTTTGAACCTCATTTTCGTATTTCTTTTCGTCATCTTCGGAAATGAGATTGTCTTTTTTCAATTTTTTGACACCATCAAGAGCATCTCTGCGAATGTTGCGAACCGCAACTTTTGAAGCCTCGGCATATTTACCGGCAACTTTTGACAATTCGCGACGTCTTTCTTCCGACAACGGCGGAATCGGAATTCTGATTAACTGACCATCAGATGAAGGATTTAAGCCTAAATCAGATTCCATAATAGCTTTTTCTACAGCCTTAGCCAATCCTCTATCCCAAACGCTGACCGATAATGTTCTGGCATCAGGAACCGAAATTGTACCAACTTGCGATAAGGGCGTCATTGAGCCATAGGCCTCGACCATGATGCCGTCTAAAAGACTGATATGAGCTCTGCCGGCGCGCAAAGAGCCAAAGTCTGCCTTCAATGTCTCAATGGTTTTTTCCATTCTATTTTTTGTATCTTCTCTGATTAAAGAAAAATCTGACATATTATACCTCGTTAGTTTTTTATGATTGTAAATGTTCCTTTGCCTTGAATAACCTTTTCCATAGACTTATCTTCGTGTTGGCTAAACACCAATATCGGTATGTTGTTTTCTTTAGCTAACGAAACTGCAGTTAAATCCATAACGCCAAGCTGTTTTTGAATAACTTCGTCATAGGAAATTTCTTTTATTCTTTTGGCATTTTTATCTTTTTTGGGATCAGCCGTATACACACCGTCGACCTGTGTTGCCTTCAATACAGCATCGCACTGCATTTCGGAAGCACGCAACACCGCTCCGGTATCAGTGGTAAAATAAGGATTACCGGTTCCGCCGGCAAAAATTATAACCCGTTTTTTCTCCAAATGACGCAATGCTTTGCGATACATATAGTTTTCACAAACTTGCGGCACCCCAAGACCTGACAGCACTCTAACCTCGACACCTTGGTTTTCAAGAGCATTCTGCAAACACAACGCATTCATCAATGTTGCCAGCATGCCGACTTGATCGGCAACGGTGCGGTTCATTCCTTTAGCGGCTTCTTTGGCTCCGCGAAAAATATTACCACCCCCGACGACGATACATACATCAACTCCTGATTTATGTATTGACTTGATTTGAGCGGCCAAACCTTGCAAAACCTCCGGTGACATACCGAAGTTTTTATCACCCATAAGACCTTCGCCGGAAAGCTTAAACAGAACTCTTTTGTATAAAGGCTTCATATTTGATATACCCTGATTTTGTTTTGATTTAGTATTAACAAAAAGAATCGTTTTGTCATTAAAATTCTTTAATCCCTTAACAGATATTGTAAAAAAGTTGCAAAATAGTGAATCTTTTTTGTTTTGTGAAAAAGCAAATTCATTGTTGCCAAATAAAAAGTTTCGGAATATTAGATATATAGCTTGTTAAACAATGGGAGATTGCAAATGTCTTTGGGTTACGAACTTTCTTTGTGGGGAATCGGCGGTTATTTACTCGGATCAATTCCGTTTGGTTTGGTATTATGTTTTTTGGCCGGATACGGCGATATAAGAAAAATCGGATCAGGCAATATCGGCGCGACCAATGTTTTGCGTACCGGAAACAAATGGCTCGCCTTGCTGACTGTTATTCTTGATGCTTCCAAAGCCGGTATAGCTGCCTGGCTTGCTTACAAGTTCGTAAAACCAGACGCTATCATTGTATGGGGGCTGGCTACATATCTTAATGTTTTGGCTTCTCTTATTGCAGGTTCAATGGCTATTATCGGACACAATTTTCCGGTATGGCTGAAGTTTAAGGGCGGAAAAGGTGTTGCTTCGGCATTTGGTTTCATATTGGTTACCCAACCGATTATAGCTGTTTCTGCACTTGCAATTTGGCTTTTGATGGCATTTACTTTCAAATATTCTTCCCTTTCGGCTATAGTTGCCGCTTGTGCGGTTCCTTTTATAACTTTCTTTTATGCTCAACCCATCTACACCGTTTTTTATACAGCTTTGGTAGTTTTGGTTTTGGTAAGACACCATGCAAATTTTGCCAGATTATTTAAAGGTCAGGAAAGTAAGATATCATTTAAGAAAAAGGATACGAAATAAATTGTCAAAAATAGAAGAGCTGACTGCTTGCTTAAGATTAATTAACGCGCAGAATGTAGGACCTGCTTCTTTTTATCGTATGGTCAATGAATTCGGTTCTCCGGAAACAGCAGTTGCGATGGCAGAAAGAACCGAAAAATATCGCCCGTGGAGTTTGAGCCGTGCTAAAGAAGAAATTGAAACGGCAAAAAAGTTGAAGGTCAGTATTCTAACCTATAATGACGATGAATATCCTTATTGGCTTAAAAATTCAGACAACCCTCCGCCGATTATATATGTAAGAGGGAATCTTGATGCATTGAATTATAATAAAGCAGTGGCTGTTGTCGGAGCTCGCGCAGCATCTGCAAACGGCAGAAAAGCTGCTGCAAAACTTGCATATGATTTAGCCGAAAAAGGCATTTGCGTAGTTTCAGGAATGGCCAGAGGAATTGATGCTTCGGCTCATATGGGTGCTATGATGGCCAAAGACGGAACAGGATGTACAGTTGCAGTATTGGGTACCGGAGTTGATGTCGTTTATCCAGCCGAGAACAGAGATTTATATAAAAATATTATCGTTAACGGTTGCGTAATCTCAGAATTTCCTTTAGGGACTAAGGCCTCTACACAAAATTTTCCGAGAAGGAATCGTATTATAGCCGCAATGAGCGAAGGAATCTTGGTGATTGAGGCCGGACTGCAATCAGGTTCTCTGATTACTGCCGAATGGGCCATGAAAATGCACAAAAAAGTTTTTGCCGTTCCAGGAACTCCGGGTGAAACGCGTTCTCAGGGAGTTAACCAGCTGATTAAACATGGTGCCAAATTGGTGGAAAATGCACAGGATATAATCCCCGTGCTTGACGATGATAGCTCTTGGTTCAGGCCGATAAAGCAAACTCCCAAACAAAAAGTTCTTGTCTTTGAAAATAAAAATGATAACTTGACCAAGCAAAAATTTGAATCGGTAGACCTCCTAAGTCTGATAAGTGTTGACGGCACTGATATTGATGAATTGGTTCGTCTTTCGGGAAGGCCGACAAAAACAGTGGTTGCGCAGATACTGGAATTGGAAATGTTAGGTTTGGTCGAAAGATTAGCTGGCAACAAAGTTGCTTTGGTTAAATAATTCGGGTGTTGAAAAAAATGAAATTAGTTGTCGTAGAATCTCCGGCTAAGGCCAAAACAATTAATAAATATTTGGGCAAAGACTATCAGGTCTTGGCTAGTTTCGGGCATATTCGCGACTTACCCAGCAAAGACGGCTCGGTTAATCCCGATGATGATTTTAAAATGACTTGGGAATTAAGCTCCGGCGGTAAAAAGCATTTGGCCGATATCGTTAAAGCCTTAAAAGATGCCGATACTCTTATCCTCGCATCCGACCCGGATAGAGAAGGAGAAGCAATCGCTTGGCATTTATTGGAAGAGCTAAAAAGCAAAAAAGCTCTTAAGGGCAAAAAAATCGAACGCGTGGTATTTCATGAAATTACTAAAAATGCCGTTACCGAAGCTATTAAAAACCCCAGAGAAATTGATGACAATCTGGTTTCTGCTTATATGGCAAGGCGCGCTCTCGACTATTTAGTGGGCTTTACTTTGTCACCGGTTTTGTGGCGTAAACTCCCAGGCTCGCGCTCGGCAGGAAGAGTCCAGTCGGTTGCTTTGCGCCTGATTTGTGATCGAGAAAACGAAATTGAAAAGTTTAAGGCCGAAGAATATTGGACCATTGATGCCGAGTTGTTTACCGCGCAAAAAGCTTTGATAAAATCGCGTTTGATTGAACTTGACGGTAAAAAACTGGAAAAATTTGATATAAATACCGAGGCAAAAGCCTTGGAAGCAAAAGCTAAAATCGAAGCACGAAATTTTGCCGTGGCAAATATTGAGCGCAAAAAAGCAAACCGTTATCCGGCTCCGCCGTTTACCACATCAACTCTGCAACAAGAGGCCGCACGCAAGCTCAGATTTTCGGCAAAGAAAACTATGCAGATTGCACAAAAGTTATATGAAGACGGTTTTATTACCTATATGCGTACCGATGCAGTAAATTTATCTGTAGAAGCAATCGCTGCTTGTCGAGAGGCTATTGTTAAATATTTTGGCGAAAGTTATTTGCCTAAGCAGCCCAAAGAATATAAAACCAAATCAAAAAATGCTCAAGAAGCTCACGAGGCCATTAGACCTTCTGATGTGATGAATACTCCCAAAAAAATGGAAGTAAAACTTTCTGCTGACGAGCATAAACTTTATGAGTTGATTTGGAAAAGAACCGTTGCCTGCCAAATGAATCCGGCAATTCTTGATAGGGTTGTAATTGACAGCGTTTCGGAAGATAAGCAAATTTTGTTGCGCGCCAACGGTCAAGTTATTGAGTTTGACGGTTTCTTGAAATTATACCAAGAGTCAAAAGATGATAGTGATGACGATGATGAAAATCGTATTTTACCAAATGTAGAACAAGGTGAAAAACTGGATAAAGGCGAAATCACCGCCGAACAGCATTTTACAGCTCCACCACCGAGATTTACCGAAGCAAGCTTGGTAAAAAAACTTGAGGAACTCGGTATCGGACGTCCTTCTACTTATGCCACAATTATCGCCGTTTTGCAGGAACGCAAATATGTACGTGTTGAAAAGTTGCGTTTTATTCCTGAAGATCGCGGTCGTATAGTTACGGTATTTTTGGAAAACTTCTTTAAGAAATATGTTGAGTATGATTTCACTGCTCAAATGGAAGAATTTTTGGATGATGTTTCGGCCGGTGAAATGCAATGGAAAAAACTTCTTGAAGGTTTTTGGGTAAAGTTTATTAAAAATGTTGATGCCGTTAAACCTTTGCAAGTTTCGGAAGTAATTGAAAAAATCGATGAAGTTTTGTCTCATCACCTGTTCCCTCCGCGTGAGGATGGTTCAGATCCGAGAGTTTGCCCAGAATGCAAAACCGGAAGATTGAGTATCAAATTGGGTAAATTCGGTGCCTTTATCGGTTGTTCTAACTATCCGGAATGTAAATATACCAAACCGTTGGTTGATACCGCTGATGAGGAAGCTAATGATATAGCTAAACCGAAAGAAGTAGCCGATAAAATTTTGGGCGATTTGAACGGGCTTAACATTTACTTGAAAAAAGGTCCTTACGGATTTTATGTTCAACTGGGCGAGGATCAGACCGCAACAACCGAAAAGCCCAAACGCGCTGCCCTACCCAAGGGTGTGTCGGCAGAAGAAGTTACTTTGGAACAGGCTCAGAGATTGCTCAGTATGCCTTATGATTTAGGCGAAGGAATCGAACTTAACTCAGGAAAGTTCGGACCATATATCAAATCAGGAAACAAGTCTGTTTCTTTGCGGGGTAATGATACTATTTTTAACATTACCTTAGAAAGAGCTAAGGAACTTTTGGCCGGCGCCAAAGAAAAACCAACGGGTAAAGCTTTGGGAATGCACCCGACTAAGAAGCAAGAAATCGTGTTACTAATGGGAAGGTACGGACCTTATTTGAAATGCGGCAAAACTAATTATGCAATTCCTAAAGAGGTTTCCGGTCATGAACCAACCTTAGATGAGGCTGTAAAAATCATAAATGCAAAAAAATAACCTCATAAAATAACTTTTTATTAAGTTCTACTTGTTATATGAGACTTGGTATACTTTTTTTCGCCAATTATTGACAAAATAGGGTTAAAAGCGTATACTTAATATATGATTAGAACAATCATATATAATGGTGTAGAACATTAAGGAATTAGTAGGAGGTGCGCCATGAGTAAGGTGCCTCAAGAAAGTTTGAACAAGTTTAAGCATCCCGACCGCGGTATGAAAGGCGGGCGAATGTTGGCAAAAAAGATTAAGGATTGTACTAAGAAAGCTTGTAATTTTTTTGGTGACCACAAACACGCTATTTTTAATACAATGTTTGCCGTTACGGCTGCTTTTACGATTTTTAACAATGTTTCCGGTAATAGCAGTCAGAATCTAAAAAGGGGTGACATATTAAAGCTTGGTAATAATGCTCAAGCAACAGCAAGGACTGTAACCGAAAATGGTTCAATGGTTGTTGAATTAAATGCCGGAGATGAAAAGATATTTAATACTGCATCTTCTTATGCAAAAACTTTTGAAAAAAATCATGGCGGTAATGAAAAAACCTCTATGGCTTTCTACAATATATACAAAGGCCGTGAGTAAAAATTTTAGGATATATCCCATTGCAGAAAATTGTAGTTGATGATTTTGACATTTTGGTAAGTGGTGAAGATTTGGCGTTTGCCTTTGAGATGGAGAATATGCCAGTTGCCAGCGCTTTTTTGTTATATGACGGAAGAAACTGCGCAATTTTGATTGTAAATAATCTAACCTCGTATATTTTAACTAATATCGTACCGGAGGTACGGCAGCTTTTGCAAACTCGAAATTCAATGGTTATTATTAACCAAAAAGAAGGAGAATTCTTGAGTGGTTATGATGTTGAGATAAGACATGTTGAAAGTATTCCTTTTCCAGATAATCTTGACGATGAAATGAAGGAAACATATAGAGATCTTAAATTGGAGCTAAATGATCCTGAGTTTGACGCACTATTGGCTAAAATCGGAATTCTTGATGATAACCAATAAATCATCAAAAAAGGGGGCTTAAATAAAGCTCCTTTTTTTTGGAATGTGATAAAAATATTCTTTGACTTTTGAGCGTTTTGATTTTAGGCTAAAGCCGAGTGTGGAAGAAAAATTTTTTCTTACACTTAAGGGCGTCGAAAACCCTTTTTGTACCATTAGTCGCGGCATTGCGACTTAAAATAATGTGCCGATTTCTGCCTTAGGGCGGATGTCGGCGAATAAGGCTACGGCCGAATAAGCCGAGCCGTCCTGATGGTACACGGTTTTCGAACATCCGCCCGCCTTTAAAAGCGGGTTTTTTTATGGACCAAATAAAATTTTAAGGGATAAAAAAGATGAAGAAAACGGTGATACTTTCTTGTTTGATGCTTACTGCTTGCGGCACAATTTTCAGCGGAACAGGACAAGAAATTAATTTTGACAGCAACGAAAAAGGGGTAGAAGTTTTTATTGACGGAGTGAGAGCTTGTTCAACGCCTTGCACCTATGAGGTTGACCGCAGTATAAGTGATTTGGATATTGTGGCTAAGAAAAAAGGCTTTAGAAATCAGCAAATTACTTTGCGCTCAAACTTTAATAAAATGGCGGTTTTGAACCTAACATTTTTAACCAGCTGGACTACCGATTTGGCTTTTGGCGGAGTGTGGGAATACAAACGCAACAATGTCTATATTGATATGGAAAAACTTTCAAGACAAAATGCCTCTTTAGATAACGGCCTTGCGCCTAAAATCAGACGATTTGCCTTGTTTGGCTTTGACGAGATGAAAATGGAGGCAGCAAAAAACACCAGCGGCGAATATATCAGCTCTTTGGCGGCAATAACTAAAAAAGATGACGCCGAACTGATTGCCCTTATTAACCAAACCTCAAACGAGGTTGAGCTTGCTCATAAATTGACCGGAATTGAATAGATAATAAAAAAAATGCGGTGTAAATTTGCACCGCGTTTTTCATTTAATCGCTAAACGACTGCCGCTTTTTCGTATTCTTTAGCTAAAGATTTGAGCAATTCGACAAGTTCTTCATCGCCAATCTCTGACCTCAAATCTTCAAAAAGCTCAACGGCCTCTTTTTCAAAGTTATCAGGATATGGAATTTCCTTAACATGATTAATTTCTACGGTGTAGGCATTCATTATCTCGTGATTGGGACCGCGTCGCTCCAAAATGAGAATATCCTTTAAATTGTTTAATTTTTCTCTAATTCCGGGGAATATATTGGTTAACAAAAAGGCTTTTTTGTTATTGCGGACCAAAACAGCACAATTCCTGCCGTCATAGCTTAATTCGGCACTGGTTATCATTCCTTCGTCTATATCTATAGCAATGGCAATATCATCGCCATCAACTAAAAATTCAAAATCTTCTACCAAAACCTTTTCTATGGACATCCTACTTTCCTTTGTACAATACTTCGATATTCTATCAATTATCATTATCTGTTTAATTTTTTCTTAATTGTATAAAAAAACACTGTCTTTGGTTAAAGACAGCGTTTTTGTTTTTAATTTGCCGGAATTATGCGAGATTGCTTTCCATATAACAAATAGCACTTCTGTCCGGGTTGCATATAAACATCGGTACCTTGGGTTATGGTACGCATGGTGCCATTGTCAAGTTTCACAATATATTCTACTCCGTCTTGTGAACTTAATCCTTCTTGAGCCATACTACCGGCAATTCCGCCCAATGCTGCTCCTCCCAATGCTCCTAATACACTGCCTCGCCCGTGTCCTATTGTCGAACCGGCAACACCACCACCTATAGCCCCAATTACTGCTCCCCCTGAGCTATCCGATGTGGAAACATTAACCTGACGGACGCTTACAACCGTACAAGGTTGAACCTGTCCGACCGAACCTGCTTGCGAGGTTTCATAGTGATTAGAATTAATATTGGCGGCACAAGCGGTCAAAACAGCTGATGCCGAAATGATGCTCAAAAATTTTTTCATTGTCTCTTCCCTGTCAAAAAAAAATAATCTACCGTCAATTTAATCTGTAGAATAATGTTTGTCAATGCTGGACATTAAAAGAAAAATGTAATAAATTAGCAAAAGTTTTTTTAAGATAAATTGTTTTAAGGACATGAAGTTATGTTGAAAAGAACCAAAATTGCCGAATTATTAAAATCGGAAAAACCGATTGAACAAGTGTTGATTAAAGGATGGGTTAAGACCAGACGCGATGCCAAAGATTTTTCTTTTATTGAAATCAATGACGGATCTTGCCTCAAAAATATGCAAGTTATTGCTCATAACAGCCTCGGCAATTACGACGAAGTTAAAAAATTAACTACCGGTTCTTCTCTTGCCGTTAAGGGTGAAATGGTTTTGTCTCAGGGTGGAAACCAAAAATTTGAAATAGTTGCCGTTGCCGTTGAAATATATTCAATTGCTCCTGAAGATTATCCGTTGCAAAAGAAAAAACACACAGATGAGTACTTGCGTACAATAGCTCATTTGCGTCCGCGCTCAAACAAATACGGAGCTGCTTTCAGAGTTCGTTCAGAACTTTCTTATGCAATTCACAAATTCTTTAACGAAAGAGGATTCCGCTATGTGCATACCCCGATTATTACCGGTTCTGACTGCGAGGGCGCCGGTGAAATGTTTCAGGTAACAACATTGGATATCAACAATCCTCCCCGCACTCCGGACGGTAAAGTAGATTATTCGCAAGACTTTTTCGGAAAAGAAGCTCGTTTGACTGTTTCGGGGCAGTTGAATGGTGAGATGTATGCTTGTGCTTTGGGTGATATTTACACTTTCGGCCCAACATTCAGAGCCGAAAACTCCAACACCACCCGTCACGCTGCCGAATTCTGGATGATCGAGCCGGAAATGGCTTTTGCCGATATTCATGATGATATGGATTTGGCCGAAGATATGGTTAAATACTGCATTAGATATGTGATGGATACTTGTGCAGAAGATTTGGAATTGTTTGATAAGTTTGTTGAGCCTGGCCTTTTAAATAAACTTAACAATATTTTGGAAAATGACTTTGCAAGAATAACTTACGCCGAAGCTATAGATATTATGAAAGCTTCTGGTCATCAGTTTGAATACAAGCCTGAGTTCGGCATTGATATGCAAACCGAACACGAACGCTATCTGGCCGAGGTACATTTCAAAAAACCGGTTATTGTTCGTGATTACCCTAAAGAAATTAAGGCTTTTTATATGCGTCTTAATGACGATAACCGCACTGTTGCCGCCATGGATGTTTTGGTCCCCGGAATAGGTGAGCTTATCGGCGGTTCTCAGCGTGAAGAAAGACTAGATGTTTTGATTAAAAAAATCGAAGAAATGGGCATGACCGAAGCTGATTACGAATGGTATCTTGATTCCAGAAGATTTGGTTCGGTGCCGCATGCCGGTTTCGGACTGGGATTTGAAAGAATGATGATGTTAATTACCGGAATCGGCAACATCAGAGATGTAATTCCTTTCCCCAGAACTCCAAAATCTATCGCTTTCTAGGGTAAATATGGGGAATATTAAAAAAATATTTTGTTTGACTGTTGCAGGGGTGTTTGCCGTTATAGCTTTTTGCGCCGCAGAAGAAGTAGAAACCAATGCCTTTGGTTATCCTATGAGTGAGCCAATTAAGCTCATCGACAATACACCTGCTACATCAGACATTGAATCTGTTAAAAACAATACTTTGCCTGATTGTAATGATCCTGAGTTGTTGGCAGCAATAGCTCGGCAGCTTTCACCGATTGTTAGTCATAATGATCCCAACATCATTGAAAAAAGAAATGCGGATTTATTGCTCAAAAATATTGCCAGTTTTGACGAGGTTGATATCAGTGAATTATCTCCGCGTAAACACCGCTTGGCTGCTGCTCGTGTTGTAGAGCTTAAGATAAACAACCGAATTCCCGAAACAGATATCAGAGTTTGTAAAAGTAACAGTCCGGAAATAAAAGATGCAATATACGCCGTAGTATATAATTTACAGAAGCAGACCTTAGTTGCCTTAATTAGTGTTGACTGGAAACTTTCTGATTTTGCTTTGGCTAGCAAATAATATTGCATTTTTTGTTTTTTTGGCGTATTATAGTCCTTCGCAGAAAATAGTGGTAAATGTGTTTGTAAGAGGAAACAGTAATTTATGAGTGACAATCATCAACTGGTTGTAAGAAAAAGTAACTTGCCGGCAGTCATTAACGACAACTCGCTGGAGGCATATCTGGAAAAAATTAAGACTTTTCCCGTCTTAACAGAAGAGCAAGAAGTTGAGTTGGTTAATGATTTGCAGCAAAATCGAAACCCTCAGGCGGCTCAGATATTGGTTACTTCTCACCTAAGACTGGCCGCTAAAATTGCCCTTACCTACCGCCGTTATGGCTTGCCTATGTCTGATATTATTTCTGAAGCAAATCTTGGTTTGATGCAAGCCGTGAAAAAGTTTGATCTATCGAAGAAAGTGCGTCTGGCCACATACGCAATTTGGTGGATAAAAGCTGCTATTAATGATTATATTTTGCGTTCTTGGTCGTTGGTTAAAATCGGAACCAGCGCTGCTCAAAAAAGATTGTTTTATAACTTAAGAAAAATAAAAGCCAGATTGGGTATATACGATAACAAAGAATTGGCCCCGCAACAAATATCTCAAATAGCCAAAGAGTTGATGGTTGACGAGAGTGATGTTAAAGAGATGAACATGCGTCTGGGAGGCGATAGTTCGCTTAATGAGATTGTTGCAGGAAATGATGAAGAAGCAGAAAGAATAGATTTTGTAGTCGATAAATCTCAGAATATTGAAGAAAAACTGGCTGGAAAGCAAGAGGCAGCTTATAAAAATGCTATACTCAGAGACTGTTTGGCAAAACTAAATGAACGCGAACAATACATTATCAAAAATCGTATGCTTACCGATGAGCCCAAAACTTTAAGTGAAGTTGCAGAAAAATTCGGTATCAGCAGAGAACGCGTTCGACAAATTGAGACAGCAGCTTTCAAGAAATTGCAGAATTTAGTTTTGCTTGCGGTAAGCGTTAAAAAGTGATACAATAAAGTATTACTCTAAAATAGGAATTTGGAAATGGAAAAATCGTCGGAACTCAATGCTTATAGAACTTTTTCGGAAGAAGATAAGAAAAGCTTGAAGATTGATGCCGCTTCTTTTAAGAAACGAATGAGCGACCGTCTTAAAAGAATTCAGGGTGACCAATCTACTATAGATGCAGGCGAAAATTTTCTCCTGCGTCATCGCTACGCCGATGCAAATTCTTTATAAGTACAGCTGCTTTTGTTTATTGCCGTGATTGCGGCATATTTTTTTGATTTGGAGATAATTATTTTGCTTTGCAAAGACTTTTTAGATAGCCAGATAATTGCTTTAAGAAAAATTTCTTCTGATATAAGCTCCTTGGACTTAAGAATGCTATTGGCTCATGTCTTGGGGGTAGAATCTTCAGAAGTATACTTCTTAAAATCTGAACTTACCGATACACAAATCAAACAGTTTAATGTTTTGCTGCAAAAAAGAATAAATCATTGTCCTACTGATAAAATTATCGGACATAAAGGTTTTTATAAATATGAGTTTATAGTAAATGAAAATGTGCTATCCCCTAGGCCTGACACGGAAATCATGGTCGAAGAAACATCTTCTATTATTGCTCGTGAAAACATAGATAATATTTTGGAATTTGGTGTCGGTTCCGGTTGCATTATCCTTTCTTTATTAGCCGACAACCCAAACCTCACAGCTACCGGAATAGATATATCAAATGAAGCATTAGCCGTCTCAAGAGCAAATGCTGCCAGTCTTGGAGTTACTCAAAGAGTAAAGTTTATTAACGCAAGTTGGTTTGATAGTGACATTGAAGCTAAAATAAATGAGCGCTATAATCTTATAATTTCAAATCCTCCGTATATCCCGTCTGCAGAAATTGAAACTCTTGATGAAGAAGTTAAGTGCTTTGATCCCAAAATTGCCCTGGATGGCGGAAATGACGGCTTGAGAGATTATAGGCAGATTGCTAAACTATCGGCAAGACTACTCAATGATGGCGGATTTTTAATTTTTGAAATCGGCGAGATGCAAAAAGATGATGTAATAAATATTGCCGCCGAACAAAAACTCTCCTTAGTAGATGTATTGCATGATTTGAGCGGAACAGAACGTTGTATAATTTTGAAAAAATAGTTTGCATTTATAAAAACATTTATTATTATGTCTCTTGTTAGAAGATGCCGTTTTTAGAAGGCATTTTTGATATTTTCTCTTTAGTTTTATTTTAATTAATCAGCATCTGTTTGATGCTTTAGTTTTGTATGGTAAAAGTTTTATGAAAAAAATTAAATATCGTAATAATAATTACAATAATCAAGTGTACTCAATTAATTATAAATTTGACAGTATTTCTCCTGCCGGAAAGTGTAGCGGTACTGCTCTTGATTTGATTAAAAAATATAACGAACTTGCCAAAGAGGCTCATAGTAACGGAGATTATGTCGAGGCCGAAGTTTTCCGTCAATATGCCGAACACTATCGCAAGATTGTAACCGAAATAAACGAGAGAAAAAATGTGCGTTACCCTAATTCGGTAAAAGAAAATGATGCTCAAGATAAGGAACCTGAAACTCAAGCTGCTGATGTAGACAGTTCTACAAATGCAACTCAAGAACAGCCGCTAACATCTTCAGAAAATCCTGATAATGAAGCCTCTGCCCAAGTTAAGTCAGAAGAAGCAGCCTCCTTGGTAGAAACCAAACCGAAAGCGTCGCGTAAGGCTTTTACCGTTATTGAAGTGAAACAAAAGAGACAACGCAAGTCTGCAAAATCTGAGAATATAAATTCCGAAGATACAAAAGAAGGTACCATAAACGAATAGGAGCTACAAAAAGTGTTTTTCTTTTTTGCTTTTGTCATTGTCGCCATCGCATGTTCTACAATATTAATAAAAACGCTGGTTGGTTACAGTGACATAAAAAAGATTTACAAATATGTAATTGCTATACTGATAGTCGCCGGATGGTTTGCTCCTTTAATAATTAAATTACTCGAATTTATGAAATTGGTACCGGATTTTATATATACTCCGTTGTACCATTTTTTATATTCTTTGATGGGCTTTTGCTTCATCTTATTGGCGCTATTGCTAGTGCGAGATATTATTTGGTATACTACTTACGGAATTTGCAAACTTGCTAATAAAAATTCTTGGCATGTTGATCCTAATAACCTTACAAGCCTAAATCGTGCCAATATTGTTGTTGTGTGTTTGGCTGTTATTGCAACTGCTTATGCCCTGTATCTGGGGTATAAAATACCTGAAATAAAAAATATTGCCGTATATTCAGATAAAATAGATAAGAATCTACGTATCTTGCAAATCAGTGATTTGCATATAAATCGCGCTACAGCCGTAGACAGAATAAAAGCCATTGTTAATGAGGCAAATAATCTTAATCCGGATGTAATTGTTTTAACCGGTGATACCATTGATGACAATGTTGTACTAATTGAAGAGCAAATGGGCGCATTAAAAGAATTAAGCGCGCCTTATGGTGTTTTTGCCATAATGGGCAATCATGAATTTTATAACAACATATATGATGCCAAAAGAACCTTCGAAAACAACAATTTTGAGTTTTTGTTCAATGGTGGTAAATTTGTAGGTAATACTAATATCTATATATCGGGTATTCCTGATATGAATACCATGTATGAAAGAATTAATTTATGGCGCACCTTTGCCATTACAAAAAAAGATGATTATCGGGTTCTACTTTCTCATACTCCGATAATTGCTGATAGTTTAAGCACTGATTTGGTTGATTTGGTTTTATCCGGACACACCCACGGCGGACAAATATATCCTTTCCACTTACTTGTAAAACATTCCAATCGATATCTTGCCGGTGTATACGAGGTTAATAAACTCAAGCTAATAGTTTCTCGCGGAGCAGGAACTTGGGGACCTGCAATGAGACTATTTGCTCCGTCGGATATCATCTTAATTGATTTGATAAAAAAATAATTTGCAACTCTTGATTTACCTATTATCCTATTCCTATATTGTATGTAGGAGGATTAAGATAATGGATTTTGAAAAACTTACTGCTAAATCAAAAGAGGTTATTGAGGCTGTGGTAAATATGGCTGCGGCCAACAAAAACCAATATATAACTCCGTTGCATCTGCTAAAAGTTTTACTCAACGGAAAATATGAACTGATTTTAAGCCTGATTGCTAAGTCCGGCGGTGATATTTCTCAGATTAGAGACAGAACCGAAACCGAATTTGAAAAATTGCCTAAAGTTGCCGGCGGAAATGTTCAGACTTTGATGAACCAAGAATTTACCGCCGTTATGATGGAAGCCGAAAAATTGGCCGATATGGCAAATGACAAGTTTGTGACCATTGAAAGATTGTTGCAGGCTCTGAGTGTTACGGCCGGAAATACTGCGTATAACATTTTGAAAACTTCAGGTGTTGATGCCGCCAGATTAAATCAGGCCATAAATGATTATCGTAAAGGTCGGTTGGCTGATTCCGAAACCAGCGAAGATAATTTTGAGGCATTGAAAAAATTTACCATTGATATAACCGCAAAAGCTAAAGAAGGAAAGCTTGATCCGGTTATCGGGCGAGAACAAGAAATCAGGCGTGCGGTGCAGGTACTGTCGCGTCGTACCAAAAATAATCCGGTGCTTATCGGTGAACCGGGTGTCGGTAAAACCGCTATCGTGGAAGGTTTGGCTATTCGTATTGTTAACAACGATGTGCCGGAAAGCTTGATGAACAAACGATTGTTGGCTCTTGATTTGGGGGCATTAATCGCCGGTGCTAAATTCCGTGGTGAGTTTGAAGAAAGACTAAAAGCAGTATTAAAAGATATTGAAGCCTCAGAAGGCGAGATAATATTGTTTATTGATGAAATGCATACCTTGGTCGGTGCCGGTGCTACCGAAGGAGCTATGGATGCGTCAAACCTCTTAAAGCCGGCTTTGGCTCGCGGAGAATTGCACTGTATGGGTGCAACAACTCTTAATGAATACAAAAAGTATGTGGAAAAAGATGCCGCTTTGGCTCGTCGTTTCCAAGAAATTTATGTTGCCGAACCAACGGTTGAAGACACTGTTTCAATCTTGCGTGGTATTAAAGAAAAATTTGAATTACACCATGGGGTCAGAATTTCCGATGCCGCTTTAATTGCCGCTGCTACCCTTTCAAACCGCTATATATCGGATCGTTTCTTGCCCGATAAAGCTATTGATTTGATGGATGAAGCTGCCAGTGCATTGCGTATGGCAATTGATTCAAAGCCTGAAGAATTGGATGAACTTGATCGTCGAATCTTGCAGCTTAAAATCGAACGCGAAGGTCTAAAACGCGAAACCGATGTTCGCTCCAAGGAAAGATTGGAAATTATTGATTCCGAAATCGAAAATTTGGAGAAAAAAGCCAAAGGCTTAGAAGACAAATGGCGAGAAGATAAAAAAGGATTGGCTGACTTTACCGTCTTAAAAGATAAATTGGATAAGGCCAGAATCGAAGTGGAAATTGCTAAACGCGAAGGCAATCTTAATCGTGCCGGCGAGCTACAATACAGCATTATTCCGCAACTCGAAAAGCAAATCAGCGAAGCAGAAAGCAAAGTCGAGACCAAGCATAACGGCTTTACCGAAACCGTTACCGAAGAAGATATTGCTCATGTGGTTTCAAAGAGAACCGGAATACCGGTTGATAAAATGCTTTCGAGTGAGAAAGAAAAACTTTTGCACATGGAAGAATTTTTGGGCAAGCGTGTTATCGGACAAAAAGAAGCTATCTCGGCTGTGGCAAACGCAATTCGTCGTTCGCGTGCCGGTATATCCGATGCAGCACAACCCATTGGTTCTTTTTTGTTCTTAGGGCCTACCGGTGTGGGTAAAACCGAGTTGAGCAAAGCCGTTGCCGAATTTCTGTTTAACGACGAACGTGCTATTTTGAGAGTTGATATGTCAGAATATATGGAAAAGCATTCGGTGGCTCGTCTTATCGGTTCTCCTCCGGGATATGTCGGATATGAAGAAGGTGGTTTTTTAACCGAAGCGGTCAGACGCAGACCTTATCAAGTAATCTTGTTTGATGAGATTGAAAAAGCCCACCCTGATGTATTTAACATCTTACTACAAGTGCTGGATGATGGTCGATTAACCGATGGTAAGGGCAGAACGGTTGACTTCAAAAACACCCTTATCATTATGACTTCAAACTTGGGTTCGGAAATATTGAGTAATGCTACCGGCGCTGATGACGGCAAAAAAATCAGAGCTCAGGTGATGGATATTGTCAAGGCCTCGTTCCGTCCGGAGTTTATCAACCGTATTGATGAAATTACTCTGTTCCACAGGCTCGATAAAAACAATATTAAAGATATTGCACAAATACAAATTGCCAATATCGAAAAGCGCCTCAGTCCGCGAAATATCAAGCTTAAGGTTCATGATAGTGCCTTTGTTTGGATTGTTAACAACGGATATGATGCGGTGTATGGCGCCAGACCGCTTAAAAGGCTTTTGAAAAACAATATTGAAAATAAATTGGCTATCAAAATCCTAAACGGTGATATCAGCGATAATGACACAGCTGAGGTAATCGTGCTTAACGGTGGTTTGGAAATAACCAAAGCCAAAGAAAAGAAATAATAAAAAAGCCTCTCTTTTGAGAGGCTTTTTTATTTACTAAAGATTTGCTATGCGTGCCAACGCTGCTTCAACCTTTTCTTTGTTGGCTAAAGCTTCGCTTTGGCGACGCTTTTCTTCCTCAACCACCTTAGCCGGTGCTCGTTCAACAAAGCTTGCATTAGATAACTTAGCGGCGTAACCTGCCAAGTTTTTATCCAGCTGCGCCAATTCTTTTTGCAATCTTTCGCGTTCGGCAGCGAAGTCTACAACTCCTTTAAGCGGAATTAATATGGTTAAGTTGCCGCTTACGGTTTGAACCATATCAGAAGATGCAGCACCGGACAGAGCTTCGATACTTTCAAGTCTGGCCAATGAGCATATGATGTTGGCAAAATCTTTGATATGTGAAAGCTCAGAAGCTGAAGCATCTTTAACATATGCTTTCA
The DNA here is from genome assembly GCA_949297185.1 of uncultured Pseudomonadota bacterium. GTDB lineage: Bacteria > Pseudomonadota > Alphaproteobacteria > RF32 > CAG-239 > CAZU01. Next base: position 10,232 of record CASFRM010000007.1, on the reverse strand, counting down.
ACTTAGCGCCGGCCGGCAAATTCATTTCCGCACGCAAAGAACGAATCGATGATATTATATCAATAACCATATCCAAAGCTTGTGCCGATTGGTCATCAATAACTTCGTTTTGCGGCCACGGATGATGAATTAGCTTAACATCTCTTGAGGCAAGATTATCCCATAATTGAGTGGTAATAAACGGCATGAATGGATGTAAAATTACCAATATTCTATCTAATACCCAAGCAAAAGAAGCTCTGGTTTCTTGTTTAGCAGCCTCATCTTCGCCGTAGAGAATCGGTTTTATCATCTCTATATACCAGTCGCAGAATGTTCCCCATACAAATTGGTAAACACCGTTGGCGGCATCAGAAAAACGGAATGCTTCGATATTTTTTGAAACCTCTAAAGTTGCCTCTTGAGCTTTGGCTATAATCCATTTATTGATTGCCAACTTAACTTCACTTATATTGAAGTCTTTAACCGGTTTGGCTTCGTTCATTTCACCAAAACGAGCAGCATTCCACAGCTTGGTGGCAAAATTTCTGTAACCGGCAATACGGTTTTCGTTCATATTAATGTCACGACCTTGGGTTTCCATGGCGGCCATAAAGAAGCGTAAAGCATCGGCTCCGTACTTTTCTATGGTTTCCATCGGGTCAACCGTGTTGCCTTTTGATTTTGACATCTTTTGGCCTTTTTCATCGCGAACCAGACCGTGCATGTAAATGGTTTTGAACGGAATCTTCTTCATGCCATACATACTCATCATCATCATACGAGCAACCCAGAAGAAAATAATATCAAATGCCGTAACCAAAACCGAGGTCGGATAAAATGTTTTTAAGTAATCGCTATTTTCATCCGGCCATCCAAGAGTTGAAAAAGCCCAAAGTCCGGATGAGAACCAAGTATCCAAAACATCGGTTTCGCGGGTTAGGTTTACATGGCGGCCAAATTGTTTATCGGCTGCAGCCTGAGCCTCTGCTTCGGTTTCTTCGCAAAAGATAGTGCCGTCTTCGGCATACCATATCGGCATCTGGTGTCCCCACCATAATTGACGAGATATGCACCAAGGCTGAATGTTTCTCATCCATTCAAAATAGGTTTTCTCATAAGATTGCGGAACGAATTTAGTCTCCCCATCTTCAACGGCTCTGATAGCTTCTTTAGCCAAAGTCGGAGCATCAACAAACCATTGGTCGGTCATCAAAGGTTCGATTACAACGCCGGAACGATCACCGTAAGGTATAACCATCGGGTGATCTTCGATTTTTTCCATTAAACCTAATTCTTCCATCTTTTCGATAGTCTTTTGACGGGCGGTTTGAGTATCAAGTCCGGCAAAAGGTGTATTTTCGTTTAAGGTTGCATCAGGATTTAGGATATTAACCAAAGGCAAGTTATGACGACGGCCAACCTCAAAGTCGTTAAAGTCATGTGCCGGAGTTATCTTAACCGCGCCGGTACCTTTTTCGGGGTCGGCGTGGTCATCGGCAATAATCGGAATCTCGCGATTTATTATCGGCAATATCGCTTTTTTACCAATCAGATGTTTTAATTTCTCGTTATCCTTAGAAACTGCAACAGCCGTATCTCCAAACATGGTCTCCGGTCTGGTGGTAGCAATGTGGATGTATTCACCCTCTTCTCCTGCTATCGGATATTTGTAGTAATACATTTTGCCAACGGTTTCTTTTTGAACAACCTCCAAATCGGAAACGGCGGTCATAAATTTGGAATCCCAGTTAACCAGCTTTTTGGCCTTGTATATCAAACCGTCTTTGTAGAGCTTTACAAAGATTTTGCGAACTGCAGCCGACAAACCTTCGTCCATGGTAAAGCGTTCTCTTGACCAATCGCAAGAGGCACCAAGTCTTCTGAGTTGTTTGCAGATAGTTCCTCCGGATTGCTCTTTCCACTTCCATACGGTTTCGATAAATTTTTCTCGGCCTAAATCACGACGAGAAATACCTTCTTTAGCCAAGTTGCGCTCAACAACCATTTGGGTTGCAATGCCGGCGTGATCGGTTCCGGGTTGCCACAAAACTTTTTTGCCAAGCATACGATTGTAGCGGATTAATATATCCTGCAAAGTATCATTTAGGGCGTGTCCCATGTGCAAAACACCGGTAACATTCGGCGGCGGCAATACTACGCAAAATGCGTCCTTGTCTGATTTCATATCCGGCTTAAAATCACCGTCTGATTCCCATTTTTTATAAATTTCTTCTTCAAAATCCTGCGGATTATATGTTTTATCAAGCATTTTATTTTCCTATTTTTTATTATGGCCAAAAACTAACAAAATGCCCTCAAAATTTTTGTTTTGGGGGCACAAATGGTTGAGGTCGGTTCTTGCACTAAGCCTGTTTCGAACCAACCTTTGCCATCACTCGTTCAATTTCTTGTTTAACTATTTTCTCAACCATCTGCGGCAAATTATTATTTAGCCATTTTTTGGTTTCTTCAACAATAGCTTTTTCGGCAAACTCTTTAAAATCTGCCCCGTCATTCCATTGTCTGTTGATTTCGTTACCAATAGCTCTGGTTATAGCCTCTACAACCAAATCCTCTAAAGTTTGATCTACTCTTCCGGCAGAAATTACCGGAGCAACATCTGCTTGTGGAGAGGCTATTGTTTCCTCTTCGCGAGAAAACATTTTGGCAAAGTTGCTGATAATGTTTGCAGATGCATCTATAGCTGTTTCTGAGCTAACATCGGTTGGTTGTTCGACTATATTTTCTTCGTGCATATCATCCATTGTTGTCGAATCTGCATCAATCGATATTGCTTCTTCAGGTTCGGGCAAGGTATCATTTAATACCATATCTTCAACCGGTTGATACTGAGCCTCAATAATCTCGGAATTAGTATCTTGTTCCAACACACTTTCTTCAGGCATACTTACATAGTCTTCTGCCTGAGTTTCATCTGCAAGTGGTGTTGATAAATTTTCTGCTTCATCAGCAAACGGAGAAACACTCTCTGTTTCGTTTAAGGTTTCTGACACATAGTCCGGAAGTTCTAATGTGTCATCTTGTGCCAATAAGCTGTCTTCGCCAAAAAAAGAATCCGTATCAGTTGCTTCCATTCCTATACCCAGACCTGCAGATGTATCTTCTGTCTGCTCTGATGGTAACTCTGCAATGGGTTCGGGTGTTTCAGCATTTACTGGCTCCGATAACGAAGGAGGCAATGTTATTTCATTTGAGGTTGCGTTATCAACTCTCATATCAGGAGAAAGCTCCAATATGTCATCTATATCATCGGAAGAATTTAGTACATCTGCGACAACATCATCGGATGGTGATGTATCATCTTTTACCTCAGAGCCAGATTTATTCTGCTCATCCTCTTCCAATATATCCTTGATTGAAGATAAGATATCTTCCATTGCCATTTCGTTATTATTTTCTTCTACCATATACGAAAACTTTCACTTTTGCATGATATTATCTTATATGCCTATGTTAGTTAAAAAAATTTTTTTGGCAAGCGCTTTATAATTAATCCAATGCAAACCACTTATCTTTGGTTTCTTGGTAGTAGGCATCGGCATCATAAAGTTCGACATTAAGCTTTAAATCTTTAGCTGTTAACTTACCCATGGTTGCCAAAAGATTCATTGCTGATACATAGTATGTACGACGTGCCTTAACATCGTTAACCTTAGAGTTAAGGAGTTCCTGATAAGCATCCAATACATCCAAGATGGTGCGGTTACCTAAAGCTTCTTCTTTTTGAACACCTTCAAGGGCTATAGCATTGGCCTTGATTTGTGCTTCAATAGCCTTTAATTGCGATTCATTAGATTTCATGGTTTCCCAGTTGCTTTGAACCGATGACTTAACAGCACGTTTAGTTTCTAAAACACTCTCCTGAGCTTGCCATTTTAGATATTTACTCTGACGAATCTTAGCTCTGGTTGCACCACCGGTATATAGAGGAATACTTAAATTAACACCCCACTCGGCGTTATCAACCGTGGTATCTAAATTACCTTGTTCGGTTTTACTTCTGCCAATGGTACCATCTAAGCTTACAACAGGAAATAAGGCGCCGGTATTGGCATATACTTCGTAGCCTCTGGCGGCATAATTGTGATTAGCTTGCTTGATGCTGTAGCTGTTTTTGCGGGCTATTTCCAAAGCTTCATCGTAGCTTTTGGGTAAAAACTCTTTCATCTGGGTCGGTTCGACCAATTTATCGGGCTCACTGCCTATGATTTTTATATAGGTTGCGATTGATGATTCCAAAGTACCTTCCGAAGCTATTCTGTCTGCAATAGCCTGTGAGTGACGAGCTCTGGCTTGCGATACATCGGTACGGGTTACTTCGCCAACCTTAAATCTTTCGAGTGTTTCATCAAGCTTTTTCTTCAACAACTCTTCGTTATTTTTTTGCAAATCAACAATAGCCTGATTTTGCAGAACATCTAAATATGCCGTACCGGCTTGTAATAATACACTTTGTTCAACATTAGATAATGCGCTTTGAGCTGCCTTTACGGTTCTGTCGGCGGCTTTAACCGAGTTTACAGTCGAAAATCCACTGAATACCGGCTGGGTCACATTGGCTGATCCGCCAAGATTGTTGTATCCGCCGTCGTTGCCGACACCTTTTTTGACATTGTTTTCGCCGTCACTGTATGAGCCTTTTAAACTCAGTACCGGACGATATTCGGACTTGGCCAAAGCAACATTTTCATCAACAGAACGCAAGTAAGCCCTTTCTGCCTGCAAAGTCGGGTTAGAATCATAAGTCTGACTTAGAACCGCAAAAATATCTTCCGCCTTAGCCGAAGAACAGATACATAAAGATGTGCCCAATAAAAGACTGCTCAATAACTTAATTTTCATTATTTTTCCCTTATTTCATCCTTTTTCAAAAACTGTTTTGGAGATTACAACATTTATTTCAAAATTACAAATATTTATTAAAAAATTTGTAAAGTTTTTTGCAAAATATAGTTATAAATTGCAAAATATTAACCATATCTCAAACAATTATTGTTAGCCTTGGGATAATTGAGTATTTAAGCTTTGAGGAGAAGGTCAAGTGAACAAAAAATCAGTAATCATCAATGAAATTGATAAAGCCAGATTAAAATTTTCGATTGAGCATTATATCCAGTATTTCATTGGTAAACGTGTATGTGAAATTACCAAAGATGAAGCCTTGGAAGCCATATCTTTGGCCGTACGCGAATTTGCAATGGATAAAATGTATCAGACCATCGCAAGATACAATAAATGCAACTCAAAAAGAGTTTACTATCTTTCAATTGAATATTTAATCGGCAGATTGCTGGCTAATAACTTACATTCCTTGGGCCTTTTTGATATCTTAAAAAGTATTAAAATCGAAGGTTTCCCTGATATGTCGTTGGAGGAAATTTTTGATGCCGAGTATGACCCTGCTTTGGGTAACGGCGGTTTGGGAAGACTGGCCGCCTGCTACCTTGATTCAATGGCATCTTTGGGAATTGCCGGCTTTGGATATGGTATCAACTATCAATTCGGATTGTTTAAACAAAAGTTTGAAAACGGATATCAAGTTGAACAAGCCGATACTTGGAAAGGTGAAAACTCTCCATGGCAGTTTGTCAGAAATGACCGTATTGTAAAAATTCCAATATACGGAAATGTCGAAGTACTTGATAATCCCGATGGCTCAAAAGACTTTTTGTGGATGAATACCAAGACCATTTACGGTGTACCTTTTGACTTCCCGATTGTCGGTTACAACAGCAAATCAGTTAACTATTTGAGACTCTTCTCTGCCAAAACCGACGATGAATTGGATATTAATATATTCAATGAAGGCGGTTATATCGAAGCTATGAAAGAAAAAATCGAAACCGAAACAATCTCTAAGGTTTTGTATCCATCCGATGCCGTAGAATCGGGAAAAGAACTGCGCTTAAAACAACAATATTTCTTTGTGTCTTGTGCAATTCAGGATATCGTACGCCGCTTCCTTGAAAAGAGTGATGACTTTAAACAACTGCCCGAAAAAGTGGTTATTCAGCTTAATGATACCCATCCGGCAATCGCTATCGCCGAAATGATGCGTTTGCTGATTGATGTTTATGGTCAGGAATGGGATGATGCTTGGGAAATTACCACCAAGTGTTTTGCCTACACTAACCACACCTTGTTGCCGGAAGCTCTGGAAACATGGCCGGCCAGAATAATCGGCAGAATGCTTCCCAGACACTTGCAAATTATCTATGAAATTAACCGTAGATTTATGGAATTTGCTCGCTCAAGATTTGGTGAAAACGAAGCTAAACTGAGTAAGGTATCAATTGTATCGGGTGTGGGTGATAATCAGATCATTCGTATGGCAAACTTGTCAATCGTCGGTTCATTCTCCGTCAACGGTGTGGCCGAAATTCACTCTAATCTGATTAAGACAAAGTTGGTTCCCGAATTTTATGAATTGTGGCCGGAAAAGTTCACTAATGTTACCAACGGTATTACCCCGAGAAGATGGTTATTGCACGCCAATACAGGTTTGGCTAACCTTATTACCTCTAAAATCGGAGATGGCTGGATTATACACTTGGAAGAATTAAGAGGCTTGGAAGACTTTGTAAACGACAAGAAGTTTATTAAAGCATTTGGTGAAGTTAAACTTGCTAACAAGCAAAAACTTACCAAAATCATTCATAAAGCCAGCGGCATTTTGGTTAATCCGGAAAGTATGTTTGTGGTTCATGCTAAGAGAATTCATGAGTACAAACGCCAATTGATGACAATTTTGCAAGTTATCGGCGATTATCTTGATATTATCAAAGATAACAAAAAACCGGCAACTCCTAAAACATATATCTTTGCCGGAAAGGCTGCTCCGTCTTATAACTTTGCCAAATTAATCATTAAATTGATTAATAATGTGGCAGATGTGGTTAATAATGACCCCAAAGTCAATGATATGCTCAAAGTTGTATTCTTGCCTGATTATAAGGTCTCGCTGGCCGAAGTACTAATTCCAGCTGCCGATTTGAGCATTCAATCATCTACCGCTGGTTTTGAGGCGTCGGGTACCGGTAATATGAAATTTGCTCTAAACGGAGCTTTGACCTTGGGTACTTTAGATGGCGCCAATATCGAAATCAGACAAGAAGTCGGTGAAGAAAACTTCTATCTGTTTGGCTTGACCGAACAAGAAGTACAATCTAAACGCAAAAATTATAACCCCAGAGAAATCTACGAAAAGAACAGTTATGTTAAGAGAATTCTCAATGCGGTTAATTCAACAATGTTCTGCGAAAAAGATTATGTCTTGTTGTTTAAGCCTATTTTTGAAGAGTTGGTTAACCGTGACTACTACATGGTTTTGGCCGACTTGGAAGCTTTTGACAAGAAGATGGAAGAAGCCGAAAAAGACTTCTTGGATAAAGATTTGTGGTGTAAAAAAGCTTTGCTCAATGTGGCTCGTATCGGTAAGTTTTCTTCCGATCGTTCTATTGAGGATTATGCCGAAAAGATTTGGAATATCAAGTCTTGCTAACAATTTAATTACAACAAAAAACTCCGGATTTAATATCCGGAGTTTTTTTGTTTTTAATCGGCTCCATGACTTCTGCGGCGACGCCACTCATCAAACACCATTTTCTTAGCGTTGTTATCGTTGCTTTGTTTTTTGTTTTCCTTGAAAAATTCTTTGCACTCTTTGGCAAATTCACGCAGCTCCGGATTAGGAAGTGCCGGCGGCTGTAATTCTTTTTCTTTGCCTTTGGAATACAATTCTGATACTCGGCGATTTATCGTAGCATCATCTTCACCGTCTAATCCTTTATCCATTTCCATATATTTTTCCGGCTTGTATTTTTCCGGCGCACTGTTAATGACCGGCTTTATACCTTCAATACCGAGTTTGTTTTTGAGGTTGCCATCAAAATAATTGGATAAAACATCTTTTTCTCGTTCTCCGCATATTTTGGTTACAGCGTTAGTAATTTTAGAATCTTTATTATCACTAGATGATCTGATACGATCATTAATATCGGCAATAATTTTGGGCTTTTCGGCTGTCATATAGAAGACCAGAGCCTTTTTCATATTCTCGACGTTCTTGCCTTCTTTATCTCTTGGATCATAACCCTTACCTAGTAATTTTCCTTTTGAAATATCTTCACAAATATGTTTTAACGCAACCAATGATGCAGCTCGGTCAACTTCATCCCACTTCTGCCCGTAGGCACCGGCAAGTCCGGCGTTAATAAAGTTTTCCAATTCGCTCATCTGACCATTTTGCAACTTGGTAAATTTGACCGTCCTTTCCAGTGATTCAATCTTATCATTTAATTTGGAATTGCCCTTATAATTCGGGTTTTCGGCCAAACGTCCATTTTCTTGGGCTCGTAATTCGCGAATAAGCCTCATTTGGAAATCGACTAATTTATTGCTATCTTGTTTATCTTCTTTTTTAATTACTTCAAGTATTGTACTAACATGGTCTACTTCAAGATAAACGCCCGGAGAATCTTTTGATCTTTTACATAGTGGTACCATCAAGCTTTTTCCGGTAGCTTCCATAAAGGCGTTATACTCAGATCCACCTATTTCGTTACCTCCGGGAATTACAAAGTAACTACATCCGCAAGCTGACATCGCATCCAGAACCATGCGCGCATGCGACGACTTGAATTCTTTACCCTGTTCCATATAAAAATGTACTCTAGGCGGGTTTGTAGGCCTTACTCTGATTGAAAATTCTTTGGTATGAACGCGGTTGCCGTTTTTATCTACTTCACCGTCTTTTAATATATCGTTTTCATTTTTATAAACACTAATAATTATTGAACCCCATACTTTTCTGACTTTGGTCAATGAGGGGTCTCGATATCCCATGGTTTGAATTCTGTTTTTAACCGACTTGATTATCGCTCCGCTTTTGACTGTTAAATCTTTTTCTTTGTCAATATAGCTGGTTGGATCTGTTTCAACTCGTAAAGGCTCTCCCAATAAATCTGAAAATTCATTCTCATCGTATTGCGATGCCGTATTACCATCATTTTGGTTTTCATTACCGTTACGCAAGTCAGAAATCTTTTGTTGCAATACATCTCCGGCCTTGCCTATTTCATCACCTTGCTTGTCAGCTACAAGAAGGCTATTAAGCTTCATTGCGTCGGTTACATCTATTTCATTTTTATAACAATATTTGGCAAGTGCATCTATTTGTTGCTGCGTAAGGTTGGGTTGGCAACGGGCTAACCCCAAACTCCCATCAAGCCAAGTAATATCTAGACCGGTGCCTTGCAAATTAAAAATGGAGTAACAAACCCTACCATCTCTATCAAGATTAAAATGATGTTCATTGATTATTTCTTCGCTTTGATTTTTGTCCTTGGGATTGCTTTCTTTACATCTTGGAGCAAATTCTCCACGTCTTTCAGAGATAAAATTATCGTAAATTTTGTTAAAATCTTCTTCTTTACCTGCTTTTTTGCATTGATTATAAAACCTCAACAGACTTTTAACTACTTTTTTAGGTGTATCTTGTAAGGTTTTGAAATCTTCAATGTAGCCATTTGCTTTTTCTTTACTTTCACATGCTCTGTGAACAGAATCAATCGCATCAGCGTATTTATCTTTAAGCTCGTTTAATTTGGCCTCTTTTTCGGTTTCTGGAATTTCTTGGGCGGCTACTTCATCTCTAATAGTTGTGTATTCAAGGTAATCTTCTTGGTGATTTTTTGTATAATCGTCGTAAGTTTCAAAAAATTCTTTAATATCCTTGTTTGCTCCAGATTCATCGAAATAGGTTTTGGCTTTATTATGCTCATCATTTCTGATTGCATTTTCATAAGCCAGTAACTCTCTGTCAATTGCTTGTCTTAGCTTATTTTCTAAAGCAATTTCATCATCTTCATCTGTATCCAAAGATAAAATCTCAAGTATTTTTGCAAGAGGATATTTAGCCTTAAGACTTTCTATTTTTTCGTTACGATTAGCCTCATTTATTTTGATCTTGAATGGATAAAAGCTTTTTTCGTTATTTTCTTCTGCCATGGCTTTAACTCCCGAAACCTGTCTTTATAGACTAATTATACAATATTTTTGTCTAAAATAAAAGAAAATTATTCATTGTTGCTTATTTTAGTGCAAAATACTTGATTTTTCCTTAATAATATAAATGAAACTCCACCGGCTAATGCCGGTGGTATCATTTTAGTTCAAGCCAAGCTTGCCCCATATCTTCGCGCCCTTGGTGTTCAATGTAGCGTTGTATC